>NZ_JAGPYQ010000001.1:6025349-6326616 GCF_018070025.1 Streptomyces liliiviolaceus | reverse complement strand
GCCGTACGGGGCTGGCGGCGACCGGGCTGCTTAGCCTGACCGTGGTGGCGTCCACGCTGACGGAGGCGGACGCGGTGGCGACGGCGGGCTTCGCGATGGGGGCGGACGGGGTGGAGTGGGCTGCGGGGCGTTCGGGGTGCGAGGTGTTTGCGGTTGACGCGGGGCGGGGGGTTCGGCGGAGTCCGGGGTTCCCTGTGTGACAACTGGCTGTCGTGGGGTGCGGGTGCGTTGTGGTTGGCCGCGCAGTTCCCCGCGCCCCTGCTGACCGCCGCGTTGCGACTGGCCGTCGTGGGGTGCGGGGCGGTGGGGGTCGGCCGCGCCGTTCCCCGCGCCTCTGAGGGGCGCCGTTTGGTGACTGGTTGTCGTTGGCTGCGGGCCGGTGGGGGTTGTTCGCGCCGTTCCCCGCGCCCCTGAAGGGCGCCGTTTGATGGCTTGCCGTCGTGGGGTGCGGGTGCGTTGTGGTTGGCCGCGCCGTTCCTCGCGCCCCTGACGGGACGGGGGCGCGGGGAACTGCGCGATCAGCCCCCACCGGGGCGCAGGGGACGGACAAGCCGCCGTGAGGTGTCGGAGGCGTCGGGCTAGATCACGAACAAAATTGTTGACAATCTTGTTCGTCTAGATTTAGGTTCGACAGGCACTCACTCAGGGAGGGCACACATGCCGAAAGAAGCCCGTCCGAGCACCGGAGAGCAAGCCAAGCAGCACGCCCTCACGCAGCTGCGGCAAGCCATCCTGCAAGGCGACATGGCCCCGGCCCAACGCCTGGTGGAGAACGAACTCGCCGAGCAGTTCGAGGTCACACGCGCCAGCGTCCGGGCAGCCCTGATCGAGCTGGAGTCGGAAGGCCTGGTCGAACGCATCCGCAACCGCGGCTCACGCGTCCGCGTGGTGACCGTGGAGGAGGCGGTCGCCATCACCGAGTGCCGCATGGTCCTGGAAGGACTGTGCGCGGGCAAGGCGGCCGTCGAGGCCACCGACGACCAACTCAACCAACTGGTCGCCCTGGGCGAGGCGATGTCCAAAGCCGTCGCCGACGGCGAACCGGTGACCTACTCCGACCTCAACCACGAACTCCACGCCCACATCAGGCAGTTCAGCGGCCAACAGGTGGCCGTGGGACTGCTGGAACGGCTCAACGCACAGCTGGTGCGCCATCGTTTCCAGCTCGCGCTGCGCCCGGGGCGCCCCCAGAAGTCCCTGAGTGAGCATCTGGCCATGATCGACGCGATCAGGGCCCGGGACCCGCAGGCGGCCGAAGAGGCCGTCCGCTCCCACCTCGCGGGTGTGATCGACGCGCTGCGTGAATGACGTAACGCGTGCATGACGCCGCGGGGTGGGTCAACCGGCCTGTCCAGCAAGGAGATTGCAGGTATGACCCACGGCAACGCGCCCAACACCCCACGGTCGACGCTCGTCGTCACCGCCCACGCCGGGGACTTCGTGTGGCGGGCGGGAGGAGCCATCGCCCTCGCCGCCGCCCGCGGTGAGAAGGTCACCATCGCCTGCCTGACCTACGGCGAGCGCGGCGAGTCCGCGAAGGCGTGGCGCGCGGGCAAGTCCCTGGAGGAGATCAAGGGGATCCGCCGCGGTGAGGCCGAGGCGGCAGCCGCCGCGCTCGGCGCCGAGGTCGTCTTCTTCGACGCCGGCGACTACCCCCTGACCGTCACCCCGGAACTGACCGACCGTCTGGTGGCCGTCTACCGCGCGGCCCAGCCCGACGTCGTGCTCACCCACCCGCTCGACGACCCCTACAACGGCGACCACCCGGCCGCCGCGCGCATGGCCCTGGACGCGCGCGTCCTCGCGCAGGCCATCGGCTACCCGGCCGAGGGGGAGATCATCGGCGCCCCGCCGGTGTTCTTCTTCGAGCCCCACCAGCCCGAGATGTGCGGCTTCAAGCCGCAGGTGCTCCTCGACATCTCCGAGGTCTGGGAGACCAAGCGCAAGGCGATGGAGTGCCTCGCCGCCCAGCAGCACCTGTGGGACTACTACACGGACCTCGCCGTCCGCCGAGGTGTCCAGTTGAAGCGCAACGCCGGACCCAATCTGGGTCTGGCCCACAAGACCATGGCCGAGGCGTACATGCGGCCCTACCCGCAGGTCACAGGGGAGCTGGCATGAGTGGAGTGATCGTCACCGACCCGCCGAAGGCGGAAGCGAAGGACGTCGAGGCGCTCGCCGCCTACGGGGTCGCCACCGTGCACGAGGCGATGGGCCGCACCGGCCTGCTCGGCACCCGTCTGCGCCCGATCCAGCAGGACACCCGGGTCGCGGGCACCGCGGTCACGGTGCTCTCCTGGCCCGGCGACAACCTCATGATCCACGCGGCCGTCGAGCAGTGCGGCGAGGGGGACATCCTGGTCGTCACGACCACCTCGCCCTCCACCGACGGCATGTTCGGCGAACTGTTCGCCACCGCGCTGCAGCGGCGCGGCGTACGCGGCCTGGTCATCGACGCGGGCATCCGGGACACCGTGGAGCTGCGCGAGATGGGCTTCCCCGCCTGGTCCGCCGCGGTCAGCCCGCAGGGCACGGTCAAGGCGACCGGCGGCAGCGTGAACGTGCCGGTGGTCGTCGGCGGCCAGGTGATCCGTCCCGGCGACGTGATCGTCGCCGACGACGACGGGGTGGTGTGCGTGCCCCGTGAGCGGGCCCGCAGGACCGCCGAGGCGTCCGAGGCCCGCGAGGCCAAGGAGGCCGGGGCCCGCGCCGCCTTCCAGGAGGGCCAGCTCGGTCTCGACCGCTACGGCCTGCGCGAGACCCTCGTACGCCTCGGTGTCTCCTATCAGTCGTACGACGAGTACGAGCGGGACGGCGAGCGGGACGGAGCGGGGTCGTGACCGGTGCCGCCGATCCCCGTGCGCAAGCCCCCGAGGAAGCCCGTACCGACGAGGTGCGCTGCATGCTCCTGCGCGGCGGTACCTCCAAGGGCGCCTACTTCCTCGCCGGGGACCTGCCCGCCGAACCCGCCCCGCGTGACGCCCTGTTGCTGCGGATCATGGGCAGTCCGGACCCGCGGCAGATCGACGGCCTGGGCGGTGCGCATCCCCTGACCAGCAAGGTCGCGGTGGTCTCCGTGTCCGCCGACCCGGAGGCGGACGTCGACTACCTGTTCCTTCAAGTCGGCGTCGAGAAGCCCGAGGTGAGTGACCGTCAGAACTGTGGGAACCTCCTCGCGGGCGTGGGCCCCTTCGCCGTGGAGCGCGGTCTGGTCGCGGCGGACGGCGACCGCACCTCCGTACGGATCCGCATGCTGAACACCGGGGACCTCGCCGTCGCGGAGTTCCCCACGCCGGGCGGGCGCGTCGACTACTCCGGTTCGGCGGAGATCTCCGGCGTACCGGGGTCCGCCGCGCCGGTGGTCATCGAGTTCCCGCCGGGGACCGGTCCGCTGCTGCCCACCGGCCGCGCGCGCGACCTCGTCGTCGGCACCCCGGTGACCTGCGTGAACAATGGCATGCCGACCGTCCTGATCGCGGCGTCCTCGCTCGGAGTCACCGGCTACGAGGAGCCCGCCGACCTGGAGGCGGACCGCCAACTGGCCGAACGACTCCAGGAGATCAGGCTGGAGGCGGGGAAACTCATGGGCCTGGGCGATGTGGAGAACACCACCGTGCCCAAACTCAGCCTGCTCGCACCGCCGTCGGACGGCGGCGCGGTCATGACGCGCACCTTCATACCCGTGCGCTGCCACACCTCGATCGGCGTCCTGGGCGCGGCGAGCGTCGCCGCGGGACTGCGTATCGAGGGCGGGGTCGGCGAGGGCGTGGCGCGCGTGCCGGAGCACGGGGACCGGATGCGGATCGAGCACCCCACCGGCTTCCTCGACATCGAGACGGCCCTCGCCCACGACCTCCCGGGCGGCGCGCCCGTCGCCCGGCGCACCGCCGTCGTCCGTACCGCGCGCAAGATCTTCGACGGCACGGTCTTCCCCCGGCCCGCTTGAGCCGCGCGCCAGCCCTGGCCCGCGCACCACCCCTGGCCCGCGCCTCACCCTTGAGCCGCGCGCCACCCCTGAGCCGCACACCACCCCTGAGGAGGCCTCATGGCCCCGCCGCTCGGCGACATCGCCCACCTCGGGCACGTCGAACTGCTCACCCCCGACCTGGACGCCAGCGTCCGCTTCTTCATCGAATACCTCGGCCTGACCGAGAACGGGCGCTCGGCGGACGGGACCTCCGTCTACCTGCGGACCTGGGACGACTACGAACACCACAGCCTGGTCCTGACCGCGCACGAGACGTCCGGCATCCGCCGCACCGCCCTGCGCGCCTCCAGCGAGGAGGCGCTCCAGCGGCGGGTCAAGGAGGCCGAGAGCGCCGGCCGCACCGGCCGCTGGGTCGAGGACGAGCCGGGCCTCGGCCCGCTGTACGTCACCACCGACCCCGACGGCCACGAGATCGCCCTCTACTGGGAGAGCGAGTGGTACCGGGCGCCGGACGCGCTGAAACCGGGCCTGAAGAACCAGCCGCAGGCCAAGCCCGGCCACGGCGTGGGCGTACGCCGCCTGGACCACGTCAACTTCCTTGCCGCGGACGTCGGTTCGAACGGCGGCTTCGTCCACGAGGTGCTCGGTGCCCGCCCGACCGAGCAGATCCAGCTCGACGACGGCAGGATCGCCGCCCAGTGGCTGACCTTCAGCAGCAAGTCGTACGACGTCGTCTACACCGAGGACTGGACCGGTTCGACGGGGCGCCTGCACCACATCGCGTTCGCCACGGACACCCGCGAGGACATCCTGCGGGCCGCCGATCTCGCCCTGGACACCGGTGTGTTCATCGAGACGGGCCCGCACAAGCACGCCATCCAGCAGACGTTCTTCCTGTACGTGTACGAGCCCGGCGGCAACCGGATCGAACTGTGCAACCCGCTCACCCGGCTGGTGCTGGCCCCCGACTGGCCGCTGATCACCTGGACGGAGAACGAGCGCAAGAAGGGCCAGGCGTGGGGGCTGAAGACCATCGAGTCCTTCCACACCCACGGCACCCCGCCGGTCTCCGCTTGAGCGGTCACCTCTCCGTCGGTTCCTGTGATTGTTGACAAAAACGTTGACAATCATGGGGTGGATTCCTAGCGTCGAGCGCATCACCGGGTCAGCCGTCGGCCGTCAGTCGCACGGATCGCGCGGCCCACCTCCCGAATCCCCTCCAGGAACCCGACTCCTGGACGAGAGGAACAACGATGTCCCCCTCCTCTTCCTCCTTCGCCCTGTCCGCACGCGGCAGCAGAATGGCCCTCCTGGTCCTGGGCCTGTGTTGGCTGGCCGTGCTCTTCGACGGCCTCGACATGTTCATCTACGGCTCCGTGCTGCCGCACATGCTGGCCGAGAAGTCCCTCGGCCTCACCCCGGACCGGGCGGGCGACCTCGGCAGCTACGCCACCTTCGGCATGCTGATCGGCGCACTGACCGCGGGGACGATCGCCGACCGGGTGGGCCGCAAGAAGCTGATGGTCGCCTGCGTCACGCTCTTCTCGCTGGCCTCCGGCCTCTGCGCCATGTCGGGCAGCGTGGCGGTCTTCGGCCTCGGCCGGACCCTCGCCGGTGTCGGCCTCGGCGGGCTGCTGCCCACCGCGATCAGCATGGTCTCCGACTACGCCCCGCGCACCCGCGCCGCCCTCACCATCGGCCTGCTGATGACCGCCCACCACGCGGGCGGCATCCTCTCCGCCTATGTGGCCCTGTGGATCGTGGAGCCCCTCGGCTGGCGCGCTGCGTTCTGGGTCTGTGTGGTCCCGCTGCTCTTCGTCCCGGCGCTCGCGAGGTTCCTGCCCGAGTCGCTGAGCTTCCTCGTCGCCAAGGGCCGCACCGAGGAGGCCCGCGCACTGGCCGGCCGCTTCGAGGTCGAACTGCCCGCCGAGACCGGGAAGAAGGCCGCGGGCGACCGCTGGAACGCCCTCGCGAACCTGTTCCGCGGCGGCGAGTGGACCCAGACCCTGCTGTACTGGCTGGCCTCCTTCGGCGGACTGCTGCTGGTCTACGGAGTCGCCACCTGGCTGCCCACACTGATGCGCGGCGAGGGGTACGAACTGGGCTCGGCCCTGACCTTCGTCGTCCTGTTCAACCTCGGCGGCATCGTCGGCATGCTGGTCGCCGGACGGGCCGCGGACCGGTTCGGCGCCCCGCGCATCTCCTCGCTCTGGTTCGCGCTGACCGCCGCCGGGGTCTTCCTGCTCAGCGTCCACATGCCGCTGGGACTCACCTTCGCGGTCGTCTTCCTCACCGGGGTGTTCCTCAACAGCGCCCAGGTCATGATCTACGCGACCGTCTCGATCCGCTCCACCCCCGACAGCCGCGCCACCGCCGTCGGCTGGACCTCGGGCATGGGCCGCTTCGGCGCCGTGTTCGGGCCCTGGCTGGGCGGCCAGCTGCTCGCCGCCGGGAACGGCGACTGGGGCTTCACCGCCTTCGCGATCGCGGGCCTGTCGTCGATGGTCTTCATCGGCATCGCCGCGCTGCGCGGCTCGAAGCGGGCGTCGGGGAGCGACACGCCCCAGGGGCTGGTCACCGCCCACTGAGCGCACGGTGAGGGCCGCCGTGCGGGACGCTTAGCCGTGGGCGTCCCGCCGGCGACCTCGGCGTCCGGGCTGCCCGTCGCGGGGGTGCCCGTCTCCGGACAGCTGGTGTCCGGCCAGCGCGTGGGCGATGTCCCGCGTCGCCGGATACAGCTGGAGGTAGAGGGCGTACGCCTCGTCGTAGCGGTCGCGCAGGAGCGGGTCGGGGGCGACCCGCTCGCGTACCGGGTTCCACGCGTCGATGCGCGGGTCGCCGACCGCGCCGGCGGCCAGGAACGCGGCGCCGTAACTCGCGCCGAGCGACACGGCCCTGACCTCCTGCTCCAGGCCGGTCACCGAGGAGACGATCCCCGTCCACAGGCCGCCGCGGGTGCCGCCACCCACGGCGACGACCCGGCGGACGTCCGCTCCGGCCGCGCGCATCGCCTCGACGTTGTGCCGGACACCGAAGGCCGTCGCCTCCAGGGCGGCGCGGTAGAGATCGCCGCGGGTGTGCTCCACCGTCAGCCCGGCGATCACACCGCGTGCGTGCGGATCGGCCACCGGCGTCCGCTCGCCCGCGAAGTAGGGCAGCATCAGCAGCCCGCGCGCACCCGGCCCGGACGCCTCGGCCTCGGCGAGCAGGGTCGCGTGGTCGGGCGCCCCGGTCACCTCCCGCAGCCAGTCCGTGATCACACCGGACGTGGCCATGCCGCCCGCGAGACTGCGGGTGCCGGGCAGGGCCCCGACCGTGCTCCACAACTCGGGCACCAGCAGACGGTCGGCCAGAGTGTGGATCAGGAACATGGTGCTGCCGTACATGAGCATGAGGTCACCGGTGTGTTGGGCCCCCACGCTCAGCGCCTCCGACCAGGCGTCGACCGTGCCGGCGATCACCGGGACCCCGACGGGCAGACCGGTGGCGTCCGCCGCCTCGGCCGTCACCCGCCCGGCGATGTCCCCGGGCCACAGCAGCCGGGGCAGTTCCAGCCAGGGTGCGATGTGCCGCGTCCACGGTGCGTACCACTCCTGGGCGACGGAGTCGTACAGCGGGACGGACTGGCTCGCCGAGTGGTGGTCGAGCGTGTAGGCCCCGGTGAGCCGGCGCACCAGGTAGGAGCTGGGCATGTAGAGGCGCCGGGCCCGCGCGACCGTCTCAGGTTCGTGCTCCGCCAGCCAGGCGATCTTGGGGCCCACGGCCTGGGTGGACAGCAGGGAGCCGCAGCGCCGCAGTACGGCGTCACGGCCCAACTCGGCCTCCAGGCGGGCGATCTGCTCGGTGGCGCGGGTGTCGACGCCGTACAGGACCGCCGGACGCAGCGGGATGTCCGCCGCGTCGGCGAGCGTGACGCACGGGCCCATCCCGCTGACGCCGACCGCGGTGACGGACGCGCCGTCGTGCGGGGACTTCAGCAACTCCCGGGCGAGGGAGGCGAACTCGTCCCACCACACCCGTGCGTCCATCTCGACGTGCCCGGGGCGCGGCCGGTCGACCGTGTGCGGCCGCACCGCCGTCGCGAGGACCGTTCCGTCCGCGTCGACCAGCACGCCCTTGCTGCTGGACGTACCGATGTCGACCCCGAGCACCGTCATGTCCCCGCGCCCCGCCTTCTCGTCGCCGTTCTCTCCGTCCTCCCCTGTTCTACGGGAGGGAGAGGGAACCGTCGCGCTGCGGGGGGATCGCCACGCCGTTCTGCTGGAGGGCGACCGTGCGCGCGGGGGAGGGGATGCGGATGCCTTCGAGGCGGTACCGCTTGTGCAGCCGCTTGATGAACTCGTGCTTGATCCGGTACTGGTCGCTGAACTCGCCGACGCCCAGGATCACCGTGAAGCTGATCCGCGAGTCCCCGAACGTGTGGAAGCGGATGGCGGGTTCGTGCTCGGGCGTCGCGCCCTCGATCTCCGTCATGACCTCGGTCACGACCTCGGAGGTGACGCGCTCCACGTGCTCCAGGTCGCTGTCGTAACCGACGCCGACCTGCACCATCAGGGTCATCTCCTGTTCCGGCCGGCTGTAGTTGGTCATGTTGGTGCTGGACAGCTGGGCGTTCGGGATGATCACCAGGTTGTTGGAGAGGTTGCGTACGACGGTGTTGCGCCAGTTGATGTCGACGACGTACCCCTCCTCCCCGCTGGTGAGGCGGATGTAGTCGCCGGGCTGGATCGTCTTCGAGGCGAGGATGTGGATGCCCGCGAAGAGGTTGGCGAGGGTGTCCTGGAGGGCCAGCGCCACCGCGAGACCGCCGACGCCCAGGGCCGTGAGCAGCGGGGCTATCGATATCCCCAGGGTCTGCAGCACGACCAGGCAGCCGATGGCCAGGACGACGACCCGGGTGATGTTGACGAAGATCGAGGCCGATCCGGCGACACCGGAACGGGACTGGGTGACGGCCCGCACCAGACCGGCGAGGACACGCGCCACGGTGATGGTGGCGGCGAGCATGACCAGGACCGTCAGGATCTGGTTGACGGTGTGGTTGACCTTGCCGGTCAGCGGCAGCGTCGCCGCCGCGGCGGCCACTCCGCCGGTGATCGCCGCGACCGGTACCAGCGCGCGCAGGGCGTCGACGAGGACGTCGTCCCCGGTCCACCGGGTACGGGTCGCGTGCTTGCCCAGCCAGCGCAGCAGAAAGCGGAGCAGGACGGTCGCCACGAGCCCGGCGATCAGCCAGACGCCCGCCAGGATCCAGTCGTGGGCAGTGAGGTCTCGGTTCACCGGCTGCCTCCCGTCGTGCGGGGGAGAGGGCGTACGCCCGTTATGTGTGTCGTCACCTGGTAGCCACCTGCTGCTCGATTCCGGGAAGTGCCGGCCCGTCGGTCGGGACATGGCGTCGACCGGCGGGACTGGCTCATCTTGCTACATGGGCACGGGTGCTTCGCCGCGCAGCCGCACAGGTCAGGCCAACTCCCACGGACAACGCCGCCAACTCGGTACATCTGCGCACCTGTCGACGCCCCGTCCGGCCGGTACGGGAGCCGGGTCCGCCTCGTTGTCCGCCCCTGCGGGCCGCCGGCGAGGCCTTTGCGGGCCAGGTGCCAAGTTGGCCTGGATACATCGACACAGGCGCCTCAGGAGTCACTGAACGATCCATGGCGCCCGGCTCCCGCCGAGAACCGCGCCGCCCCCTCCATGCTTTCCGCCAGTACGCCCCTCCCGTGCCGCAGTTCGACGCCCAGCGCGGCGCGCTCGGTCAGGCCCTCCTGGTCGAGGACCGAACTCCGGTCGCGGCGCAGACACGCCTGCGGGAACCCGGCGATCGTGGCGGCCAGTTCCTCGGCCTCCGCGCGCGCCCGGCCCGTCGGGACCACCCGGTTCGCGAGACCCATCCCGTACGCCTCGGAGGCGGGCACCGGACGGCCGGTCAGGATCATGTCCATCGCGCGGCCGGTGCCGACGATCCGGGGGAGCCGTACCGTTCCGCCGTCGATGAGCGGCACGCCCCAGCGGCGGCAGAAGACCCCGAAGACCGCGTCCTCCTCGGCGATTCGCAGATCGCACCAGAGGGCCAGTTCGAGACCGCCCGCCACGGCGTGGCCCGCGACCGCGGCGATCACCGGCTTCGACAGCCGCATCCGGGTCGGCCCCATCGGCCCGTCCCCGTCCTCGGCGACGCGGTTGGCGCGCTCGGTGCCGAGCGCTTTCAGATCGGCCCCGGCGCAGAAGGTCCCGCCCTCACCCCACAGCACGGCCGCCCGGGCGGACTCGTCGGCCTCGAACGCCCGGAAGGCGCCCGCGAGTTCGGCCGCGGTGGGCCCGTCGACCGCGTTGCGGGCCTCGGGTCTGCTGAGGACGACCGTGGTGACGTACCCCTGGCGCTCGATCCTGACCGGCATCGCACGGACCCCCTCGTGAGGCGACGCCAGCAGGCTACTCCCGGGTCACCCACCGGTCCGGGTTCCCGCGGCACTGAAGGCAGGGGCGCAGCCCCGCTTTCAGGTCCACGGGGAACGGCGGGAAGGCAGGGGCGCAGCCCCGCCTTCAGGGGCGCGGGGAACTGCGCGGCCAGCCACCACTCCCCGCAGCCGCGACACTCCCGCAAGCGCCACAGCGCAACCGCACCCGCCACACTCCGGCAAGCCGCACGGACGCGCGGCGTCAGATCATCTTCAGCCGCACCAGCGCGCCCAGCGTGAGCGCCCCCGGCAGCAGCGGCAGCCACACCGTAATGATGCGGTAGGCGAGCACCACCGCCGTCGCCAGGGCGGCAGGCCCGCCCGCCGCGACCAGCGCCACGATCAGCGCGGCCTCCACCGAGCCGATCCCGCCCGGCGTCGGCACCAGCGCGACGGCGACCGTGGCCGCCAGATAGGCGACCGCGATGTGCAGCGGAGGCACCGGCAGCCCCAGCGCCTGGCCGACCGCGGCCAGCCCCGCCGCCTGGAAGACGGGGAACGAGAACGAGCCGCCCCACAGCGCCAGCGCGCGAACGGGCCGCGTGTGCACCGACCGCGCCTCGCCCAGCGCGGTCCGCAGGAAGGAGAACACGGCGGTCCGCACCCGCCGTACGAGCAACAGAACCGTCACCGCGACCAGCACCACCGCGCCGACGGTGAGCAGCAGCGGGCCCACCGCGCCGTCCGGGAGGAGCCCGCCCACCCGCAGCGCGTCCGGGAAGGCGATCAGCAGGCCCAGCAGCAGCCCGACCCGGGCGACGGACTCCGCCAGCAGATACAGCGCGAGCGCCGATGACGAGCGGGCCAGCGGAACCCCGCACACCGTCATGAACCGCAGATTGACGGCGCTCGCGCCGAGGCCCGTCGGCAGGAGGTGGTTGGCCGCGCCCGCCGCGAACTGCGTCGCCAGCAGCCGCCGTTTGGGCAGCTTCTGGACGAGGGCGCCCTGCCGGGTGACGGAGGCCGCCACCCACGTCATACAGGTCGCGGCGGCGGCGGCCAGCAGCCAGGGCCACTTCGCCGAGGCGAGATACCCAAAGCCCTCCGCGAGCACGGACCGGTGCTGCACCGCGACCACGGCCACGAGGGCGAGCGGGAGCAGGCAGAGGATCTGCCGGACCGGAAGGCGTCTGGGGAGGCTGTGGGGGAGCCGTTCGACCGTCACATCGCAAGAGGTTTTCCGTGCCGCACCAACGGGGGGTTGCGGACACGGGGACGAGGGCTGACACGCTGCGCACGGCCTCGCGTCGCCCGCCTCGGCGGGAGCCGGGATGCCGGGAAGGTAATTCGTTTCGGTGAGTGTCATCGTCATTCCCTTGACCTCAATAAAACTTGAGGTTCTACGGTCGGTCCCATGAGTATGGAGACGACAGCCTGGACGCAGTTGTACAGCGTCATGAACGCCCAGCGGGAGCGCCGGCCCTTCGCCCGCGCCACCCTCCGACGTATCGCCGGATTCGCCCGTCCGCACCGGCGCCGGATCGGACAGTTCGTGGTGCTGAGCGTGGCGACGGCCCTGCTCGCCGTGGCGACGCCGGTCCTCGCCGGACGTGTGGTGGACGCGATCGTGGCCGGCGGCGACGAGGGGACGGTCGTCCGGCTCGCCCTGCTCATCGCGGTGATCGCGCTCGCCGAGGCGGCGCTCGGCCTGGTGAGCCGCTGGTTCTCCGCGACGCTGGGCGAGGGGCTCATCGTCGATCTGCGGACAGCCGTGTTCGATCATGTGCAGCGCATGCCGGTCGCGTTCTTCACACGCACTCGTACGGGCGCGCTCGTCAGTCGTCTCAACAACGACGTGATCGGAGCCCAGCGTGCCTTCAGCAACACCCTCTCCGGAGTGGTCGGCAACGTCGTGACCCTGCTGCTCACGCTCGCCGTGATGCTCACCCTGTCCTGGCAGATCACCCTGCTGGCGCTCGTCCTGCTCCCGGTGTTCGTGATCCCGGCCCGCCGGGTGGGCAGGCGCATGGCGAGACTCCAGCGCGAGGCCGCCGACCTCAACGCCGCGATGGGCACGCGGATGACCGAACGCTTCTCCGCGCCCGGCGCCACCCTGGTCAAACTCTTCGGCCGCCCCGCCGAGGAGTCCGCGGAGTTCGCCGCCCGCGCCCGCCGCGTACGGGACATCGGCGTGCGCACGGCGATGGCGCAGACCGCGTTCATCACGGCCCTCACCCTCGTCTCCGCCCTGGCCCTTGCGCTGGTCTACGGCCTCGGCGGCTGGTACGCCCTGCGCGGCAGCCTGGAGCCGGGCGCCGTCGTCTCGCTGGCCCTCCTGCTGACCCGCCTGTACGCGCCCCTCACCTCGCTCGCCGGGGCGCGCGTCGAGGTCATGAGCGCGCTGGTCAGCTTCGAGCGCGTCTTCGAGGTGCTCGACCTGAAGCCGCTCATCGAGGAGAAACCGGACGCCCGCGCGGTGCCCGAGGGACCGGCCTCCGTCGAGTTCACCGACGTCCGCTTCGCCTACCCGTCCGCCGACAAGGTCTCCCTCGCCTCCCTGGAGGAGGTCGCCGCGCTCGACACCCGGGGCGGCGCCGAGGTCCTGCACGGCATCTCCTTCCGCGCGGAACCCGGCCAGACCGTCGCCCTCGTCGGCTCGTCCGGCGCGGGCAAGTCCACCGTCGCCGCACTGCTGCCCCGGCTGTACGACGCCGACGGGGGCTCCGTACGCATCGGCGGCGTCGATGTCCGCGACCTGAGCGCCGAGTCGATGCGGGCGACCCTCGGCATGGTCACCCAGGACGGCCACCTCTTCCACGAGTCGGTCCGCGCCAACCTCCTCCTCGCCCGGCCGGACGCCGCCGAGGACGACCTGTGGGAGGTGCTGCGCCGGGCCCGCCTCGAAGACCTCGTGCGCTCCCTGCCCGACGGCCTCGACACGGTGGTCGGCGAGCGCGGCTACCGGCTCTCCGGCGGCGAACGCCAGCGCATGACCATCGCCCGGCTGCTACTCGCCCGCCAGCGCGTGGTCGTCCTCGACGAGGCCACCGCCCACCTGGACAACACCTCGGAGGCCGCCGTCCAGGCGGCCCTCGCCGAAGCCCTGGAGGGACGCACCGCGGTCGTCATCGCCCACCGGCTGTCGACGGTGCGGGCCGCCGATCTGATCCTGGTGGTCGAGGCGGGCCACATCGTCGAACGCGGCACGCACGACGAGCTGTTGACCGCGGGCGGCCGGTACGCGCAGCTGTACCGCACCCAGTTCGACAAACCGGTCCGCGACGGCCGAGGCGTGGCGGACGGGGCGGAAGTGGCCGGGATCGCTGTTGCGGGAGGGACGGTCGCGCCTGGAGCGGTCGCGTAGCCGGCGCGTGAAGGTCCGGCGGGTTCGTCATTCGGACGCGGACGGTCATTACAGGCCTTTCATGTTCGGCGAATGTCTCCGTCGGAACGGCGCCGGCGACTCGATAGGTACCGTCGGCGACGCCCCGGAGCGGGTGCTCCCGAAGCCTTGATCGGCTCCCGTCCAAGGGAGTCGATCAAGCTCTGTCGGCCCTCGCGCGGCCTCCCCGGCGCCGGTCCCGATGCCGCGAAGTGGATCGCCCGGTTCGACTACCAGCGCTTTCACGGTTCGACCGGGCGCACCCCGTCCCACTAGCGCGTGAGCTGCCATCACGCCCACCACAGGCCCCGGTCGGCGGCTGGAGTCAACGCGCATAGCTTCCACCGACCCCGGAGCGGTTCACAGGTCACACGGCACGCGTTTTTCGTCAAGGCACTCTCAAGACTCAAAAGATGAGCGCAAGTTGCACACATCCCCTCTACATACTGGTCTTCATGGTCTAGATTGACCGTGCTTCAGCTGTTCGGACACATGGCGACAAATAATGATCAAAAGGTTTGGCGCCATAAACAGGTAGTGGTCGCGTCCCAGACGCCCGACGCGGCAGTGATCCATTCCCGGAGCCCGGGAGGACCTTCGAGTGCGGGGAGCACCCGGGGTTCCGACGGGACTCCGCGCACCTTGAGAGTCCGGCGCGACCTTCGAGTCCGCCGTAGCCGGGGTGCGTTGACCAAGTAACGCCCGCACAACGGATTCGTCATGCGCGGGAGGTGGGGGCCTCCCGAGGGGAAGAACGGCGCGGACACGGGGGGCGGGGCCTCCCGGGGGGAGACCGGTGCGGGAGGCGGGGGCCTCCCGGGGGGAGGGGCGGTGTCGTACGAACACGTCGAACCACTGCGGACCTGGGGGGTTCTGTGCAGCGGGGGGATCTAGTCAACCCTTTTCCGTCGGCACGCGGGCGACTGGCGAACGAGACCATCAGCCGGCCCGCGAGCGACTGGGAACAGCGCTACCGCCGTACCGTGATCATCACCGACACGGTGGCGACCGCTGTCGTGGTGGCGGGGATCGGCAACTTCTTCGGGGCCCGGGACGCGGCCAACTGGCACGAGAAATGGGTGATCCTCGCCTTCGGCACCGAACTGCTGGTGCTCGGAGCGCTCGCGGTGAGCCGGTCGTGGGCTCCGGCCGTGCTCGGCCAGGGAGCCGAGGAATTCCGCCGGCTCGGACGCTCGCTGTTCACCGCGGCCGTCGTCCTGGCGCTCGGGGGAATCGCCCTGACCTCGCGCAACATCAAACTCTGGATCTTCGTCGCGATACCCGCGATCGCGATCGTCACCATGATCGCGCGCTATCTGCTGCGCCTCAGGCTGCACAGACAGCGCAAGGAAGGGCAGTGCCTGAGACCGGTGCTGGCCGCCGGGAGCCCGGAGACCGTACGTGATCTGATCACCCGCGCCCGCAAGTTCCCGCACCTCGGCTGGCGGGTGGACGGGGTCTGCACGACCGACGGACTCGGGCCCGACGGCGACGAGTTGGACGGAGTGCCGGTCGTCGGCCGGCTGGCCGACGTCGCCAACCACGTACGCCGTGACGGCTACCGGGTCGTCGCCGTCACGCCGGACCCGCACTGGTCACCGGACCGGCTGCAGCGGCTGGCCTGGAACCTCGAAGGCAGCGACGCCGAGATGGTCGTGGCCCCGGTGCTGATGGAGGTGGCCGGCCCGCGGCTGCACGTCGACGCCGTCCTCGGGATCCCGCTGCTGCGGGTCAGCATGCCGGCCTTCACCGGCGGACGCCGGGCGGTCAAAGGCATCGTCGACCGGCTGGGCGCGGCGGTCCTGCTGATGCTGTTCGCACCGCTGATGGTGCTCGTCGGGCTGCTCGTGATGACGAACAGCCGGGGCGGGGCGTTCTACCGCCAGCGAAGAGTCGGCAAGGACGGCCAGGAGTTCACCATCTACAAGTTCCGCACGATGGTCGCCGGGGCCGACCGGGCCCGTACCGCGCTGGCCGACCGCAACGAAGGCGCAGGTCTGCTGTTCAAGCTCCGCCGGGATCCACGGGTGACCCGGGTGGGAGCGGTACTGCGCCGCTACTCGATCGACGAACTGCCGCAGCTGTTCAACGTACTCACCGGATCGATGTCGCTCGTCGGCCCGAGACCCCCGCTGCCGGAGGAGTCCGCGGCGTACGGCCCGGACATCCGGCGGCGGTTGCTGGTCAAACCAGGACTCACCGGTCTGTGGCAGATCAGCGGGCGCAGTGACCTGCCGTGGGAGGAGGCGGTCCGCCTCGACCTGCGGTACGTGGAGGACTGGTCGCTCGCCCTGGACACGGTGATCTTGTGGAAGACGCTACGCGCGGTGCTCTACGGACACGGGGCGTACTGATGCGCGGGGGAGTGCGGCGAGGAACGCCGGTAGGCGCACGGACCGCGGGCCGGGAGGGCCTGCATGGGGGGAGAAACGGATCATGAAGGTCAGCGTTTTCGGGCTCGGCTACGTGGGCTGCGTATCAGCCGCGTGCCTGGCCAGCATGGGGCACGAGGTCATCGGGGTGGACGTCAACCAGGTCAAGGTCGACCTGGTCAACGAGGGCAAGGCCCCGGTGGTGGAGGAACGTATCGGCGAACTCATCGCCGACGTCGTACGGACCGGCGCCCTGAGAGCCACGGACGACGTCCGTGAGGCGATCATGGACAGCGAGATCTCGCTGGTCTGCGTGGGCACACCCTCGGAGGCCAACGGCAGCCTGTGCACCACCTACCTGGAGCGCGTCACCGAGGAGATCGGCGCCGCGCTCGCCGAACGGGGCGGACGGCACACCGTCGTGTTCCGCAGCACCATGCTCCCGGGCACCTGTCTGAACCTGCTCCTGCCGATCCTGGAGAAGTACGTCGGCGGCACGGCCGGCGTGGACGTCGGGGTCGCGGTCAACCCGGAGTTCCTGCGCGAGGGCACCAGCGTGCGGGACTTCTTCGACCCGCCCAAGACCGTCATCGGCGAACTCGACCGGGCGAGCGGCGACGCCGTGCGGGCGCTGTACGACGGCCTGCCCGGCGAGGTGTTCCGGGTACCGGTCCCGACGGCCGAGGCGATCAAGTACGCCGACAACGCCTTCCACGGCCTCAAGATCGGCTTCGCGAACGAACTGGGCGCCGTCTGCCAGGCGCTCGGGGTGGACTCGCACCAGGTCATCGACGTCTTCCTGGCCGACCGCAAGCTGAACATCAGCCCCGCCTATCTGCGGCCCGGCTTCGCCTTCGGCGGCTCCTGCCTGCCCAAGGACCTGCGCAGCCTGGTCCACGCGGCACAGCGCGCCGACGTCCAGGTGCCCATCCTGTCCCATGTGCTGCCCTCCAACTCCGCCCATCTGCAACGCGCGGTGGAGATGGTCGAACGCACCGGCAAACGCCGGGCCGGACTCTTCGGGCTGTCCTTCAAACCCGGCACCGACGACCTGCGCGAGAGCCCGCTCGTCGAACTGGCGGAACGTCTCTTCGGCAAGGGCTACGACCTGAAGATCTACGACGCCAACGTCAGCCTCTCCAGGCTGCTCGGCGCGAACCGCGAGTACATCGAAACCCGGCTGCCGCACCTCGCGCACCTCCTCGCGGACTCCGTGGAAGAAGTGCTCGACCACGCCGACGTCTGCCTGATCGGCACCCGCGATCCGGCCGTCCTGTCGGCACTGCCCCATGGCGAGGGCCCCGTGCTCATCGATCTCATCCACCTTCCCGACGCCGAGGCGCGCCGGACCGAACCGGGGTACATGGGCCTTGCTTGGTAACACATCGTCCGACGACACGACCGGCACCGACACGACCGGCACCGACCGGCCCGGCACCGACACGACCGGCCGGCGCGCGCTGGTTCTCGTGGAGAACCTGTCGGTGCCCTTCGACCGGCGGGTCTGGCAGGAGTGCACGACACTGCGCGACGCGGGCTGGGAGGTCCACGTCATCTGCCCGCGGGGAACCAAACGGGACACCGAGCCGGAGGCGGTGATCGACGGGGTGCGGATCCACCGCTACCCGTTGCGCGCCGCCACCGGCGGACCGGCCGGCTATCTGCGGGAGTACGGAGCGGCGCTGTGGCACACGCTCCGGCTGGCCCGCAAGGTCGGCCCGGTCGACGTGGTCCACGCCTGCAACCCGCCCGACCTGCTGTTCCTGCCCGCGCTGTGGATGAAGCGGCGCGGCGCACGGTTCGTCTTCGACCAGCACGACCTGGTGCCCGAGCTGTACCTCTCCCGGTTCGACCGCGGCGAGGACCTGCTCTACCGCGGCGTGTGCGCGCTGGAACGGATGACGTACCGGGCCGCGGACATCGTGCTCGCCACGAACGAGAGCTACCGCGACGTCGCGGTCAGCCGGGGCGGGCAGCGGCCCGAGGACGTCTTCGTGGTGCGCAGCGCGCCCCAGACCGACCGGTTCCGGCCGGTACCGCCCGAGCCGGAACTCAAGCGCGGCAAGCCCCATCTGCTGTGCTACCTCGGCGTCATGGGCCCCCAGGACGGCGTCGACTACGCCCTGCGGGCCCTCGCGAAGCTGCGCGACGACCTCGGCCGGACCGACTGGCACGCGGTGTTCGTCGGCTCCGGCGACGCCTTCGACGCCATGGTGGAGCTGTCCCGCAAGCTCGGGCTCTCCGAACAGGTGCAGTTCACCGGTCGCATCCCGGACGCCGACCTGGTGCGCTACCTGTCCACCGCGGACGTGTGCCTGTCACCCGACCCGCGCAACCCGCTCAACGACGTGTCGACCATGAACAAGGTCCTGGAGTACATGGCCATGGGCCGGCCGATCGTCTCCTTCGACCTCCGTGAGGCACGCGTCTCCGCCGGCGACGCCGCCGTCTACGCGCCCGCCAACGACGAGGCCGAGTTCGCGAAGCTCGTCGCGCTGCTGCTGGACGACCCGGCGAAGCGGGCCGAGATGGGCAGGACCGGCCAGGAGCGGATCGGCGGACAGCTCTCCTGGCGGAACTCGCAGGCGGCACTGCTCGCCGCCTACACCGCTGCCTGCCGCGACCGCACCCCGGTGTCGGCGGGCGGCCCCACCCGCACAGGGAGGAGGCCGCTCCGTTGAGCGACGACACGATACGCCTGGTCACGATCGGGCGGATTCTCCGCCGGCGCCGGCGGCTCCTCGCCCTCCTCGTGGTGGTGGGCGGGCTCGTCGGCTACGGCGCCTCGGTGCTGTTCCCGCCGACGTACACGGCCTCGGCATCGGTCCTGCTGCCGGGGCAGTGGGAGGAGCGCGAACTGCTCACCCAGGCGGAGATCGCGACCAGTTCGGTCGTGATCGACCGCGTGGCCGCCACCCTCCACTGGCAGGGCGTCAGCGGCAGCGACCTGCGGGACGAGGTGACCGCCGCCGCGGCCAACGGGAACATCATCAAGATCTCGGGCACGGCCGACACCCCGGAGCGCGCCCAGCGGCTCGCCGACCGGTCTGCCCAGCAGTTCGTCGCCTTCGCCGCGCGCGTCGCGGGCGACAGCACCGACTCCGACGCGGCCACGGGCCCCGAGGCCCTGCGTCAGCAGGTGGAGGAGACCAACCGCCGGATCACCGACCTGTCCAAGGCCGCGAATCCGGGACAGACCGTGGAGAGCGTGCAGACCCGCACCGCGCTCGCGAATCTGCGCACAGCGCTGGAAGAGGCCATGCAGAAACTCGACGAGGCCGACCCGGCGACCAGCAAGGCCGGCATGGTGGTCATGGGCCCGGCGGCCCGGCCGACCGGCGAGGCGCCACCGACCAGGGTGCAACTCATCGCCGGCGGGGCGCTGCTGGCGTTCCTGCTCACCGTCGTCGCCCATCTAGCCGCCGCCCGGATGAACCGCCGGCTGCGCACCGAACCGGAGATCGCCGCGGCACTGGGCTCGACACTGCTCGGCACCGTCGACGTACCCGAGGAACGGCCCGCGCACGGGCAGCGGGACCGCGGCCGGGCGGCCCGGATCCGCCGGCTGCTCGGCGTCGACACCCGGTGGGACGCCCCGGACCCGCAGAATTCCGCGGACGAGGCCGGCCGCCGGATCCGCTACCGGCGGGTGTGCGTACGCCTGCGCAACAAGCTGCCGGCCCCCCGGCGGCTGCTCGTCGTCGTACCGGACGGCGACGGGACCGCCCGCCGGGCCGCCGACCAGCTCGTCGCCGAGGCCAAGAGCGATCCGGTGCTGCGGGTGGTGGACGTCGCGATGTCCCAGCCGCTGCTCCCCGACCGCGACACCGAGTCCGGCGTCCTGGTCGTGCTCAGCGCGGGCAGCTGGACCGCCGCGGAGCTCGCCGCCGTCGCCGAGGCCGGCGCGGACGCCGGACACGAGATCGTCGGCATCGTCGTCGCCGACACGGTCCGGGCCCGGCCGGCGCGGTCCACGGACCGGCCCGCGGACAGCACCCCGCTGGCGCTCGCGGTTCCCGGCAGCACCACGGGAGGTCCGGCATGACGACGAGTACGACAGCGGAGTCGTCGGCCGCCACCCCGCTGCTCGATCTGCACGCGCTGGTCGTGGCGGTGCGCAGGCGCCGCCGCCTCTGGGGTTCCGTGGCACTGCTGGGGCTGCTGCTCGGCGCGGCCGTGGCCGTCCTGCTGCCGCCCTCGCCGAGCGCGACGGCCAAGGTGCTGGTCGTGCACCAGGACGACCAGCCGAACGACACCGGCACACTGATCCGTACCGACGTCGCGCTGCTCGGCACCACACGGATCGCCGACAAGGCCCTCCAAGCCCTCAAGTCCCCGGAGAAACCGGAGGACTTCATGAAGGACTACCGGGGCACCGGCCTGACCAACAACCTGCTGCAGATCGATGTGACGGGCAAGAGCGACGAGGAGGCGGTGGCCCGCGCCAAGGCGCTCGCCGACGCCTTCGTCGCGGACCATGTGCGCAGGATGCGGGAGGCCGCGCAGGCCGAGGCCAAGGCCCTGCTCGACCAGCGCGACCGCATGCGGGACGAGCTCACCGAGGTCAACAACGCGATCGGCGACCGTTCACCGGAGAGCGACCCCCAGGCGTCGGCGGGCCTTGAGTCCCTCTTCGCCCGCCGCGCCCTGCTCAACTCGCGGATCGCCGACTTCGACCAGCGCGCCGCGGACGCGCGCACCGGTACACCCAAGGTCATCGCCGGCACCCAGATCGTGGACGCCCCGCGCGCGGTCGAGCACTCCCTGCCCCGATCGGCCGCCACCAACGCGGTGATCGGGCTCGTCCTCGGGCTGGTCCTCGGCCTCGGCCTCGCCGCGGTCGGCACGGTGGTGGCGGACCGCCCCGTACTGCGCAAGGAGATCGCGGCGAACCTGGGCGCCTCCGTCGTCGCGGAACTGCGCGCGATACCCCGCTGGTCGGCCGGGCTCTGGCGCCCCCGGCGGACCCGCGCGGCCCGCGAACGCCTCACCGCGACCCTGGCCCGCGCCGTACGAGGCTCCGCGGAACCCGTCTCGCTGCTCGAACTGGGCTGTGCGCGCAGCACCAGCGTGATCGCCCTGAACGTCGCCCGAGCACTGGCGACGGAGGGACCGGTCGTCGTCATCGACGGTCTGCCCGGACGGGAACTCGCCAACAGCCGGCAGGAGCCCGGCGGCCCCACCGTGGTCAGGGGCGAGGACGCCGCGGCCGTACCGAAACAGGCCCGCCGGCTCGGCGTCGGCTCGGTCGCGCCCGGCACCGCGTGGACCGACCTCCAGTACCTCGGCGGCCAGACAGTGCTCGTCGTGCGCGCCGGACACGGCAGCGCGGCCTGGCTGCACACCGTGGCACGGCAACTCGCCGACCAGCGCATCCCGGTGATCGGCGTGGTGCTGATCGACCCCGATCCGCGCGACCGCACCGACGGCACGCTGTGGGACGGGCTGCACACCGCGCTACGCGGCGCCCATGAGCGGCCCGCCCGGCAGGCCGGGACAGGCCAGCCGCGAACCGAACGGCCCTCCATGACGGCCGCACGCGTCCCGTACAGCGACCAGGAGGCCAGGTAGATCATGTGTGGCATCGCAGGCACGTACCTGTGGCCGGACGGCAAGGCCGTGACCGACCGGCTCACCGATGTCCTCGCCCACCGCGGCCCCGACGGCGCCGGCCGCTACAGCCACCGCGCCGGTGACGGCGAAGTGCACCTAGGGCACCGTCGGCTGGCCATCATCGATCTGTCCGAGACCGGCGCCCAGCCGATGGTCTCCGACGGCCTCTCCCTCACGTACAACGGCGAGCTGTACAACGCGCCCCAGCTGCGCACCGAGCTGGCCGCCGCCGGGGTGCGGTTCCGCGGCACCTCCGACACCGAGGTGCTCCTTGAGGCCTGGCGGCGCTGGGGCACCGACTGCCTGCCCCGGCTGCGCGGCATGTTCGCGTTCGCCGTCTTCGACGAGCGGACCGGTGAACTGGTCCTCGCCCGCGACCAGCTCGGCATCAAACCGCTGTTCCTGCTCCGGCGCGGCAAGGGCCTGATGTTCGCCTCCGAACTCAAGGCGCTCGCCGCCGTGACCGGCGGAACGCTGGAGGTGGACCAAGCGGCGCTGGTGGCCTCGCTCCTCTACTACTGGGTGCCGGACTCGCGCTGCGCGTTCAGCGAGGCGGAGAAACTCCCGCCGGGCAGCTGGCTGCGCTGCCGGCCCGACGGCCGGATCGAGCGCGGCCGGTACTGGAACCTCAAGGACGTCGCCGCCGAGGGGCAGGAACGGGCCCGCAGCGGCGAACTCCCCGACCTGGCCGCCGTCGTCGAGGAGTCGACCCGGCAGCACCTGCTCTCCGACGTGCCCGTGGCGACCTTCCTCTCCGGCGGTCTCGACTCCAGCTATCTGACCGCGCTGGCGGCCCGCGACCGGCCCGGGATCTCCGCCTACACGATCGGCTTCCGCGCCGAGGACGCCAAGTTCGAGGCGATGCCGGACGACCTGCGCTACGCCCGGCAGGTCGCCGGGCAGTTCGGCGTCGACCTCCACGAGATCGAGATCGCCCCGGACGTGCTCGACCTGCTGCCGCGGATGACGCACCACCTGGACGAGCCGATCGGCGACCCCGCCGCGATCAACACCTTTCTGATCTGCTCGGCCGCCCGCGAGGCCGGGGTCAAGGTGATGCTCTCGGGCATGGGCGCGGACGAACTGTTCGCCGGCTACCGCAAGCACCTCGCGAATCTGCTCGCGCTGCGCTACCAGCGCGTCCCGCGTCCGCTGCGGCGCGGTGTGTCCGCGACGGTGGACCGGCTGCCGGTCGCCACCTCGCGCCGCGGCTTCCGGTCGGTGCGCTTCGCGAAACGGTTCCTCTCCTTCGCCGACCTGCCGGAGGAGACCGCGTTCCGGCGCAGCTACACCATGTACGACCAGGACGAACTGCTCGCCCTGGTCGATCCTGACCTGGCCGGGACGGTCGACGACGTGCTGACCGAGCACGCGGACGTCTACGAGGACAACGACCTCGACGACTTCGTCAACCGCATGTGCCTGGGCGACGCCCGGATGTTCCTGCCGGGCCTGAACCTCGCCTACACCGACCGCTCCAGCATGGCCGCCTCCACCGAGGTGCGCGTGCCGTACGTGGACGTCGAGGTGGTCAAGGCGGCGTTCGCCTTCCCCGGGAATCGCAAGATCGCCGGACGGCAGAGCAAGGCGGTCCTCAAGGAGGCGGCCACCTCGGTCCTGCCCCGGGAGATCGTCTACCGGCCCAAGGGCCTGTTCAGCGCCCCGCTGCGGGCCTGGATGAGCCGGGACCTGGCTCCGCTGGTGCGCGAGGTGGTGAACGACGGCGTGCTCGTCAACTCCGGGATCCTGCGCCGCGACGCCCTGGCCCGCATGGTCGCCGAGGACGCCGCCGGACAGCGGGACTTCTCCAAGCACCTGTGGCATGTCCTGACCCTTGAGTACTGGTACCGCGACGCGACTTCCGGCTCCGACCGGAGCCAGGCGGCATGACGGCACGACGGCGTAGAAATCAAGAGGAGCCCGGGTGAAACAGGTTGTGCAGAACTACAAGAGCGGCGAACTGGCGCTGCTCGACGTGCCCGTGCCGGGGTGCAAGCCCGGCGGCGTGCTGGTCCGCAGCGCCTTCTCGCTGATCTCCACCGGCACCGAGCTCATGAAGGTGTCCGAGGCCGGTATGTCGATGGTGGGCAAGGCCCGCTCCCGGCCGGACCAGGTGGCCAAGGTCATGCAGAGCGTGGCCACCAACGGGGTGCCCGCCACCTACCGCAAGGTCATGGGCAAGCTCGACTCGTACACGCCGCTCGGCTACTCGCTGTGCGGGACGGTCGAGCAGGTCGGCCCCGGCATCGACGACGTGAAGGTCGGCGACCTCGTGGCCTGCGCGGGCAACGAGCACGCGCTGCACGCCGAACTGAACTGGGTGCCGAAGAACCTCTACACCCCGGTGCCGGACGGTCTCGCGCCCAGGCACGCGGCCTTCGGCACCGTCGGGTCGATCGCGATGCAGGGCGTCCGGCAGGGCGCGCCGCAGCTCGGCGAGGTGGCGCTGGTCATCGGCCTCGGCCTGATCGGGCAGCTCGTGGCCCAGCTCCTGACCGCCTCGGGAGTACGCGTCGTCGGGGCCGACCCCGACCCGGCGCGCTGCGCACTCGCCGAGCGCCTCGGCGCCGCGGCCTGCGGCGACCCCGCGTCCGCGGCCGTGGAGGCCGCCGTCGCCGAACTCACCGACGGCCACGGCGTGGACCAGGTGTATCTGGCCGCGGGCGGCGGCAGCAACCAGCCCGTCGAACTGGCCGCCCGGCTCTGCCGCGACCGCGGCCGGGTCGTCGACATCGGCAAGTGCCGGCTGGACCTGCCCTGGAACGCGTACTACGAGAAGGAACTCGACGTCCGCTTCTCCCGCAGCTACGGCCCCGGGCGCTACGACCCGTCGTACGAGCTGGAGGGACGGGACTACCCGATCGGCTATGTGCGCTGGACCGAGCGCCGCAACCTGGCGTGCTTCCTCGATCTCGCCGCCCGTGGCCGCGTCGACGTGGAGCCCCTGATCTCGCACGTCGCCGACTTCGACGACGCCGTGGAGACGTACCAGCGCCTCAAGGACGGCGAGTTGAAGGCCGTCGCCGTGCTGTTCCGCTACCCCGGCCCCGCCGAGGACCCGGCCGAGGCCTCCGCGGAGACCCCCGCGCCCTCGGTGACCGTGCCCGAGGTGCGACGCGGTGGGAAAGCGTCCACCCCGGCCCGGCCGGCCGACGCGCCCGTGCGGGTGGCGTTCGCCGGCGCGGGCAACTACGCGACGTCGATGCTGCTGCCGCACCTGGCGCAGCGCGACGGCGTCGAGCTGTCCACGGTCGTCACCACGACGGCCCTGTCCGCGGCCAACGCGAAGCGGAGGTTCGGCTTCAAGGAGGCGAGCACCGACCTCGACGCCGTGCTCGACGACAAGTCCGTCGACGCGGTGTTCGTCGTCACCCGGCACAGCTCGCACGCCGAACTGACCCGCCGGGCGCTGCTCGCCGGCAAGGCGGTCTTCGTGGAGAAGCCCCTCGCCCTCTCCGAGGACGAGCTGGCGGGTGTGCTCGCGGCGGTGGAGGAGTCCGGCAACGACCGGCTGCAGGTGGGCTTCAACCGCCGCTTCGCCCCGCTGCTCCAGGAGGCCAGGAAGAAGTTCGGTACCCGGACCGGCCCGGCGAGCCTGCGCTACCTGGTCAACGCGGGCCGACTTCAGCACGGCAGCTGGTACCTCCAACAGGGCACCGAGGGCTCCCGCTTCGCCGGCGAGGGCGGCCACTTCATCGACACGGCGAGCTGGCTCCTCGACGCGGACCCGGTGTCGGTGTACGCCACCGCCGCGCCCGGCAACGAGGACCTGAACGTGGTGCTGCGCTACCCCGACGGGTCCACCGCCACCATCAGTTACGTCACCACGGGCGCGGCCGGCTTCCCCAAGGAGACCCTGGACCTCGTCGCCGACGGCAAGGTGCTGCGGCTCGACGACTTCGTCCGTGCCTCGGTGTACGGCCGCAAGCGGTGGGTCAGTTCACGGCTGCCCAAGGCCCGGGACAAGGGCCAGAACGCCGAACTGGCCGCGTTCGTCAAGGCCGTGCGGACCGGTGGGCCCATGCCGGTGCCGCTGGAGTCGCTGGTCGCCACCACGGCGGCCACCCTCGCCGTGCCGTCCGGTCTGGCCGGGGGCGCGCCGGTGACGTTGGCGAGGGCGCGATGACCGTGAGCACCACCGCGGGCTGGTACCTGCGGCGACTGTCCCGGATGGGACCGCTGGAGGTCGCCGGCCGGGCGGGCGACACCGTACGCAGACGGCGGTGGCGGGCCGAGCCGCCCGCCGCGCCGAGCGTGACCGGCGCCCGGTTCACCGCGTCTCTGCCCGCCGGGACGCTCGCCGCGATACCCCCGGACGCCGCGAAACGGCTCGTCGCCGAGGCGGACCGGCTGATGGACGGCCACGCCGAGTTCTTCGGCGTGGTCCGCGACGACCTGGCCGACCCGGACTGGTGGTACGACCCGAAGACCGGACGCCGCGCCCCCGGGGGCTACGCCTTCGACGTGCCGTACCGCAGCGAGGACGCGGCCGGGGACATCAAGCAGATCTGGGAGCCGTCCCGGCACCAGTACCTCACCGTGCTCGCCGCCGCCTACGCGATCACCGGCGACGAGCGGTACGCCGAGCGCGTGGCCGCACATCTGCGGTCCTGGTGGACGGTCAACCCGCCGCTGCACGGTGTGCACTGGATCAGCGGGATCGAGCTGGGGATCCGGCTGCTGTCCTGGGTGTGGATCCGCCGGCTCCTCGACGGCTGGCCGGGCGCGGCCGGACTCTTCGAGGACGACCCGGTGGCGCGGAACCAGATCTGGCACCACCAGCGCTGGCTGGCCGCCTTCCCCAGCCGCGGCTCGTCGGCCAACAACCACATCATCGCCGAGGCCGCCGGACAGTTCGCCGCGGCCTGCGCGTTCGACTGGTTCCCCTCCTCCGGCCGGTGGCGGACCGACGCGCTGCGGTCCCTCGACCGGCATCTGCGCGCCAACACCTTCCTCTCCGGCCTCAACCGCGAACTCGCCAGCGAATACCACGGACTCGTCCTGGAACTCGGCCTGGCCGCGCTGGCCGAGGCCGACGCCGCCGACGTACCGGTCCCCGAGACGGTCCGCCTGGTGCTGCTGCGGATGACGGACGCGCTCGCCGCCGTCGTGGACGACCGGCTGCGGCCACCGCGCCAGGGGGACGCGGACGACGGGCACGGTCTGGTCGTCGACGGCACGGGCACCGACCGCTGGGCCTCGCTGCTGGCCACCGGGGACGCCGTGTTCGGCCGCCTCGACTGGTGGCCGACGGTGACCGGCACCGACGTACGCACCCCGCTGCTGGCCGCGCTCATCCGCCCGTACGCGAAGGCGCGGCCGAACGCGGAGAACGAGCCGTCCCCGCACCACGGGACCACGGCGGCGGTGACCCGCCCGGCGAACCGCCCGGCCCACTTCGCCGACGCCGGGCTCACCGTCCTGCGGGGCCCGGACGGGATCTGGTGCCGCTGCGACGGCGGCCCGCACGGCTTCCTGTCCATCGCCGCGCACGCCCACGCGGACGCGCTGTCCGTGGAGGTCCGGCACGACGGGGTCGACGTCCTCGCCGACCCGGGGACGTTCTGCTACCACGGGCAGCCCGAGTGGCGGCGGTACTTCCGCTCCACCCTCGGCCACAACACCCTGGAACTGGACGGCACCGACCAGTCCGTCTCCGGCGGCCCGTTCCTGTGGACCCGGCACGCCCGCACCCGCGTCCTCGACGCGGGGGTGACCCGCTGGTGCGCCGAACACGACGGCTACCAGGGCTCGGTGCACCGCCGCCGGGTGGAACTGACCGACGCGCCGGCCGAGTTGCGGGTGGTCGACGAGGTACGGGGACCGCGCCGGGCCGCACGCCTGGCCTTCCACCTCGGACCGGCGATCACCGCGGACCTGACGGGGAGCCGGGCCGTACTCACCTGGACGCGCGACGGCGAGAGGCGCTCCGCCGTCCTCGATCTGCCGGGAGAGCTGAGCTGGCGGGCGCACCGCGGCGAGAGCGACCCGCCGCTCGGCTGGTACTCCGCGGGCTTCGGACGCAAGGAGCCCGCCACCACGCTCGTCGGCACCGGCTTCGCCGACAGCGCACGGCGGTTCACGACCGTACTCAGCTTCCGCGACTCGAAAGTCCGCGACTAGAAAGGGGGAGGAAGCGTGCGATTCAAGTGGCGGAGGCGGGCGTTGCCGTTGGCGGCGCTGGCCGTGCTGGCGACCGGCTGCATGAACACGCCGGACGCCCCGTCGGAACCGACCGCCGCGCCGTCCACGTCCGGCGCCCGGTCCGTGGCGGGCGTGTGCGCCAAGCCCGCGGCCGGGCCGGCGAAGGCACCGGCGGGAGCGGTGACGGTCGACCCCGCGAAGACCGGCGACCTGGCCGCCAGGACCAAGAGCAGCCCGCCGAACACCACGTTCTGGCTGAAGCCGGGCACGCACCGACTCGAAGCGGACCGTTACGCGCAGGTCATCCCCAAGAAGGGGGACCGCTACCTCGGCGCGCCGGGCGCGGTCCTCGACGGCCGCAGGACCAACCAGTACGCGTTCGGCGGCACCGCCCGTGACGTCACCATCCGCCATCTGACCGTGCAGAACTTCGTCGCGCCGCACGACGAGGGCGTGGTCAACCACGACTCGGCCGACGGATGGGTGATCGAGCACGCCACGATCCAGCGCAACTCCGGCGCCGGGCTGATGGCCGGAGCCCGCCAGCAGGTCCGCGCCAGCTGCCTGCGGGACAACGGCCAGTACGGCATGAACGCCTACAAGTCCGGCGACACCCTCAAGGACCTGGTCGTCGAGGGCAACGAGATCACGGGCAACAACACCGGCGACTGGGAGCGGCGGCGCGAGGGCTGCGGCTGCACCGGAGGCATCAAGTTCTGGGCCGTCGACGGCGCCGACATCCGCGGCAACTGGGTGCACGACAACCGCGGCGCCGGACTGTGGGCGGACACCAACAACAACGACTTCCGCATCGAGGACAACGTCCTTGAGGACAACGACGGCGCCGCGCTGATGTACGAGACCAGCTACAACGCGGTCATCCGGAAGAACACCATCCGGCGGAACAACTGGGTCGAGGGCCGCAGATACGCCGAGAGCGGCGACAGCTTCCCCTTCGCGACCGTCTACCTGTCCGAGTCCGGCGGCGAACCCCGGGTCCGCGCCCGCACGGACAAGATCGAGATCTACGGGAACGTACTGGAGGACAACTGGTCCGGCATCACCCTGTGGGAGAACGCCGACCGGTTCTGCAACAGCCCCGCCAACACCTCGTCCGGCGACTGCACCCTGCTGACGCGGGACACCGACCGCTGCGTACGGCCCGCGATCGCAAAAGCACCGCTGTACGGGGACTGCCGGTGGAAGACCCAGCGCGTGGACATCCACGACAACCGCTTCACGCTGGACAAGTCCGTCGTCAAGTGCACCGCGAAGTGCGACCGCATGGCGGTGCTGTCCAACTACGGCACCTACCCGAAGTGGTCGCCGTACAAGGGCGAGAAGGTGGCCGAGGCCATCACCCGCAGGCAGCACAACCGCTGGCACGACAACGTGTACGTCGGACCCTGGCAGTTCGTCGCCCACGACCCCAGCCAGGTGCTCGACTTCGGCCAGTGGCAGGACACGCCCTACCGGCAGGACACCGGCAGCACCCTCGACCCGCAGGCCGGTGACTGAGATGACCGAGGACCTGAGGAGCGGCACACCGAAGCTCGTCGGCGTCGTCTGGGGACTGCTGATCCTCAACACGCTGGGCTCCGCGGGGGCGAAGACCATCGTCCCGCTGCCGCGCTCGCTCATCCAGCTGGTCACCATGGGCGCGCTGGTGGCCGCGTTCACGCTGGCGCTCGCGCTCAATCTCCGGCTGCGCATCCGGGCCAGCGCCTTCGTGCTCCTGCTCACCCTGCTGCTGGTGCCCAGCCTGATCTCCAGCCTCCAACTGGAGTCCGGGCTCGGCGCGTTGTTCCGCTGCACCCGGCTGGCCCTCTTCGTCGGCACGCTGTGGCTGCTCAGCCGCTGGTGGGACGGCGACCTGACCTTCGTACGGCACCACATCCGGATGTACTTCGCGGTGCTCGGGTCGGTCGCCGCCGGGCTGATCGTCTCCCCGGGCGCGGCCATGCCCGAGCTGTACGGCGGACGGCTGGTCGGCGCCCTGTGGCCGCTCACCCCGCCACAGATCGGCCAGTACGCGGCGGTGATCATCGGGCTCACCGTGCTGCTCGTCCTGGGCCGCCGGGCCGACCGGACCAGCGCGACGGTCGTCATCGTGCCCTCACTGGTCCTGCTCGCGCTGACCCACACCCGCACGGCCACCATCGGCATGCTCATCGGGCTGGTGCTGGCGATCGGTTCGCTCGTCCTGACCAGCGCCGCCGCCCGCCGCTTCTTCACCTGGGCGGTGCTCGTCGCCGTGGTGGCCGCGGTGGGGTTCGCCTCCGCGCTGCGGACCTGGTTCCTGCGCGGCCAGAGCCAGGAGAACCTCACCAGCCTCACCGGCCGGGCCAAGGTCTGGGACGCCCTGCTGGCGGAACCCCGGACGGTCGGGGAGAAGCTGTTCGGCATGGGCCTGGGCGACAAGTCGTTCGGCGGACTGCCCATCGACAACAGCTGGCTGGCCGTCTACCACGAGCAGGGCTGGATCGGCGTCACCCTCGTCGCTGCCGTCTTCGCCGTGCTGGGCGGGGTCGCGCTGCTGCGACCGCCTTCGCTGCCCAGGGCCTGCGCGATCTTCCTGATCAGCTACTGCGCGATCGCGTCGTACACCGAGGCGGGCCTCGGCGACGCCTCGCCGTATCTGCTCCATCTGGCCCTGGCCGCCTCCCTGTTGGCGGTTCCCGCGCCGCCGGCGCCCCCGTTGAAGCCCGTAGTCCCCAGACGACATGTCCCGCGCTGGGCCAAGGAGGGGAGGTGACCTCGACCATGCGTGTCCTCGTGGTGCACAACCGCTACAACTCGGCACAGCCGAGCGGGGAGAACAACGTCGTGGACCAGGAGGCCGAGCTGCTGCGCGCGGCCGGCCACCGGGTCGAGGTGTTCGAGCGGCGCAGCGACGACATCGCCGGCCGGTCCCTGCTGGGCAAGGCGGCGCTGCCGCTCCTGGTGCCGTGGAACCCGGCGGTCCGCTCGGAGCTGGCCGACCGGCTCCGGGCCGAGCGGCCGGACGTGGTGCACATCCACAACGTGTTCCCGCTCCTGTCGCCCGCGGTGCTCGCCGCCTGCGCCGACGCGGGCGTGCCCGCCGTCGCCACGCTGCACAACTACACCCAGGTCTGCCCGCCCGGCACGCTCCAGCGGGACGGCAGGCCCTGCACCGAGTGCGTCGGCTCGTCGCCGCTGCCCGCCGTCCGGCACGGCTGCTACCGCGGCTCCCGCCTGGCGACCGTGCCGCTCGCGGTCAGCCTGTCGGTCAACCGGCGGCGGTGGTGGTCCGGCGTGGAGCGGTTCTTCTGCATCTCCGCCGCGCAGCGCGACGTCCTGGTGCGGTCCGGGATGCCCGCCGAACGCCTCGCGGTGAAGCACAACTTCGTGCCCGAACCGGACGTCCGCCGCACGGGCGCGGGCGAGCACCTGCTCTATCTCGGCCGCCTCGCGGAGGCCAAGGGCGTACGGCTGCTGATGGCCGCGTGGGACGAGCTCGCGGCGGACGGCGGGGTGGGCGTACCGCTGATGATCGCCGGCACGGGACCGCTGGAGGCCGAGGTGACCGCCTGGGCGGCCGACCGGGACGACGTGCGCTACGTCGGCCTGTACGACCCCGCCCGGTGCCGGCAGGCCATCGCGCGGTCGGTCGCCGTGGTGGCCCCCTCGACCTGGCTTGAGGCGTTCGGCCTGGTGGTCGTGGAGGCCATGGCGGCCGGGGTCCCGACCGTGGCCGCCGCCCACGGAGCGTTCGTCGAACTCGTCGAGGACGGGGTGAGCGGGCTGCTGCACCGGCCGGGCGAACCCGCCTCGCTCGCCTCCTGCCTGCGCCGGATCACGGCCGGACAGGAGCGCAACCAGGAAATGGGCCGGGCGGCCCGGCGCCGGTACGAGCAGGGCTTCAGCCCGGCCGTCGGCCTCGAACGCCTGGTGGAGGGGTACCGCTCCGCGATCGCGGGCCGGTCCGGCGGCGGGGACGGCCCGCCGCCGCTACGTGAGGGAAACACTGGCTCGCGCCGGGGGCACCAGCGCGAGCGGGATGGGGGCAGTAGATGACACGATGCCGACTCTGCGGCTCGGCGGCGCTCGAAAGCGTCGTCGACCTGGGAGCGACCCCGCCGTGCGAGAGCTTCCTCGCCGCGGAACAACTGGACGAACCGGAGCCCGCGTACCCGCTGCACCTGCGGGTCTGCACCGACTGCTGGCTCGCGCAGATCCCTCCGCTGATCACCCCGGAGGACACCTTCAAGGAGTACGCGTACTTCTCCTCCTTCTCGACCTCCTGGGTGGAGCACGCGCGGACCTTCGTCGCCGACTCCGTGGAGCGCGTGGGCCTCGGCCCCGACGCGTTCGTGGTCGAGGTCGCGAGCAACGACGGATATCTGCTCAAGCACGTGGTGGACCGGGGGATCCGCTGCCTGGGCATCGAGCCGTCGGTGAACGTCGGCGCCGCCGCACGGGACGCGGGCGTGCCCACGCTCACGGAGTTCCTGTCCCCGGAGACCGGCGCCGCCGTCCGCGCCGAGCACGGCCCGGCGGACCTGGTCGTCGCCAACAACGTGTACGCGCACATCCCCGACGTGGTCGGCTTCACCCAGGGGCTGCGCGCCCTGGTCGCCGACGACGGCTGGGTCTCCATCGAGGTGCAGCACCTGCTGACCCTCATCGAGGACAACCAGTACGACACGATCTACCACGAGCACTTCCAGTACTACACGGTCGCGTCCGCGATCCGGGCCCTTGCCAGCGGCGGACTCGCTCTCGTGGACGTCGAGTTGCTGCCCACCCACGGCGGCTCCATCCGGCTCCATGCCCGCCCCGCCGAGGTGGCGGGCGAGCCGTCGCAGCGGGTGGCCGACGTCCTGGCCAGGGAGAAGGCCGCCGGACTCCAGGAGCTGTCCGGGTACACCGAGTTCTCCGCCCGGGTCGCCAAGGTCCGCCGGGACCTGTTGAAGTTCCTCATCGAGGCCGCCGAGCGCGGCGAGACGGTCGTCGGCTACGGCGCCCCCGGCAAGGGCAACACCCTGCTCAACCACTGCGGCATCCGGCCCGACCTGCTCGCGTACACCGTCGACCGCAACCCGTACAAGCACGGCAGGTTCACCCCGGGCACCCGCATCCCGATCCTGGCGCCCGAGCAGATCGCCGCCGACAAGCCCGACTACGTGCTCGTCCTGCCGTGGAACCTGCGCACCGAACTGGTCGAGCAGTTGTCCTTCGTGCACGAGTGGGGCGGCCGGCTGGTCTTCCCCATACCGGAACTCAGCATCGTCATACCGGAACTCAAGGCCGTCGAGGACGCGTCGTGAAGGAGATTGCAGCATGAAGGTCGTTCTGTTCTGCGGCGGTTACGGACTGCGCATGCGCAACGGAGCCTCCGACGACACGCCCAAGCCGATGGCCATGGTCGGCCCCCGGCCGCTGATCTGGCACGTCATGCGCTACTACGCGTACTTCGGACACACCGAGTTCATCCTCTGCCTCGGCTACGGGGCCCACCACATCAAGGACTTCTTCCTCAACTACGAGGAGACGACGTCCAACGACTTCGTCCTGCGCCAGGGACGGACCGAGTTGCTGTCCACCGACATAGCCGACTGGACGATCACGTTCGCGCAGACCGGCATCGAGTCACCGATCGGGGAGCGGCTGCGCCGGGTACGGCACCACCTCGACGGCGACGAGATGTTCCTCGCCAACTACGCCGACGTGCTCACCGACGCACCCCTGCCCCAGATGATCGACCAGTTCGCCCGCCGTGACGCGGGCGCGTCGATGATGGTGGTGCCGCCGCAGTCCTCGTTCCACTGCGTCGACCTCGGCGAGGACGGCCTGGTGGGAGGCATCACCGCGGTGAGCGACATGCCGCTGTGGGAGAACGGCGGCTACTTCGTGCTCCGCCAGGAGATCTTCGACCACATCCCGGAGGGCGGCGATCTGGTCGCCGACGGCTGCGGCCAACTGGCCAAGCAGGGACGGCTGGTGGCGCACCAGCACCGGGGATTCTGGAAGCCGACCGACACCGTCAAGGAGAAGGCCGCCCTCGACGAGGCCTACGCCCGGGGCGACCGCCCATGGGCCGTCTGGGAGAGCGACGGCGCACGGGCGGGCACCAGAGTGGGCAGCGCGTGATCGGGCTCGGGTCCGGACGCCTGGACCGGATCGTCGCGGTGGGCGCCCACTGCGACGACATCGCCATCGGCGCCGGCGGCACCCTGCTGACCATGTGCCTCGCCCGGCCCGGCCTGCGCGTCGACGCGCTCGTGCTCACCGGTGGCGGGAGCGAACGCGAACAGGAGGAGCGGGCCGCGCTCGAAGCCTTCTGCCCCGGCGCCGACCTGCGGCTGACCGTGCTCAAACTGGCCGACGGCCGGCTGCCCGCGCAGTGGGAGGAGGCCAAGGCCGCCGTCGAGGAACTACGCGCGCGCACCGACCCGGACCTGGTCCTCGCGCCGCGCACCGACGACGCGCACCAGGACCACCGCGGCCTGGCGCGACTGCTGCCCACCGCCTTCCGCGACCACCTCGTACTCGGCTACGAGATCGTCAAATGGGACGGCGACCTCGGCCGGATGGCGGCGTACCAGCCGCTGACGCCCGACACCGCCGAACAGAAGGTGCGGCTGCTGCAGGAGCACTATTCCTCGCAGCGCCACCGGCCCTGGTACGACCGGGAGGCCTTCCTCGGCCTCGCACGCATCCGCGGCATCGAATGCCACGCCCGCTACGCCGAGGCGTTCGCCGTCCACAAACTCACGCTCGACCTGGGCACTTCAGACCTGGGCACTTCACCACTGGGGGAATGAACCGTGCGCGTACTGCTGACCGGCCACCAGGGCTACCTGGGCACCGTGATGGCCCCGGTCCTCGCCGCCGCCGGGCACGAGGTCGTCGGTCTCGACGCCGGCCTGTTCGCCGACTGCGTCCTCGGCCCGCAGCCCGACGACCCGCGGGGGCACCGGGTGGACCTGCGCGACGTCACGGCCGAGCACGTGGCCGGGGTGGACGTCGTGATCCACCTGGCCGCGCTCTCCAACGACCCGCTGGGAGCGCTGGCACCGGACCTCACCTACGACATCAACCACCACGCCTCCGTACGACTGGCCCGGCTGGCCCGCGAGGCCGGGGTGCGGCGCTTCCTGTACGCGTCCACCTGCTCGGTCTACGGCGCGGCCGGCGGCGGCGAACTCGTCGCCGAGGACGCCCCGTTGCGCCCCGTGACGCCGTACGCGGAGTCCAAGGTGCGGGTCGAGGACGACCTGCACGCGCTCGCCGACGACGACTTCAGCCCCGTGTTCATGCGCAACGCCACCGCCTTCGGCTACTCGCCCCGGCTGCGCGCCGACATCGTGCTGAACAACCTCGTGGGCCACGCGCTCCTGTCCGGCGAGGTGCTGGTCCTCTCCGACGGCACGCCCTGGCGCCCGCTGGTGCACGCCGCCGACATCGCCCGCGCCTTCACGGCGGCGCTGACCGCGCCCCGGGAGGCCGTGCACGACCGCGCGTTCAACATCGGCAGCGAGGTCAACAACGTCACGGTCGCCGAGATCGCCGAACAGGTCGCCGAGGCGGTCACCGGCTCGAAGGTGCGGATCACCGGCGAGAACGGCGCCGACCCGCGCTCGTACCGCGTGGACTTCTCCCGTTTCCGTGCCGCGATCCCCGGCTTCGACTGCGAGTGGACGGTGCGGCAGGGCGCCCACGAACTCGCCGACGCCTACCGCAAACACGGGCTGACCAAGGAGGACTTCGACCGGCGCTTCACCCGCCTCGCCGTGCTGCGCGCGGCCTCCGAGGCCGGCTCCGTCGACGACACCCTGCGGTGGCGCCGATGAGCACGCCCGGCGAGGAGATGCACGCGCTGGTGGAACGGCTGTACCCGCTCTGCCGGAGCATCACCGGCGACGGGGTGCGCGCCACCCTGGACATCGTCGATGAGTACGTTCCGCTGCAGGTGCACGAGGTGCCGACCGGGACGCAGGTGCTGGACTGGACGGTCCCGCAGGAGTGGAACATCCGGGACGCCTACATCGCCGACGGCGCGGGCAACCGGGTCGTGGACTTCGCCGCGTCGAGCCTGCACGTGCTCGGCTACAGCGTCCCGGTGTCCGCCACCATGCCGCTGTCCGAGCTGCGCGAGCACCTGTACACCCTGCCGGACCAGCCGGCCCTGATTCCGTACCGCACGAGCTACTACGAGCCGAAGTGGGGCTTCTGCCTGTCCCAGGAAACCCTGGACGGGCTGCCGGACGGCGACTACGAGGTCCGCATCGACTCGACGCTCGCCGACGGACACCTCACCTACGCCGAGCACGTCGTCCCGGGGCAGGTCTCCGACGAGGTGATCGTCTCCTGCCACGTCTGCCACCCGTCGCTGGCCAACGACAACCTGGCGGGCGTCGCGGTGGCGACCTACCTGGCCCGGGCCCTGGCGGAGACGACCCCGTACTACACCTACCGGTTCATCTTCGCGCCGGGCACCGTCGGGGCGATCACCTGGCTGGCCCGCAACGCCGAGCGGATCGAGCGGGTCAAGCACGGGCTCGTGCTGGCCTGCGCCGGGGACTCGGGGCAGTTGAACTACAAGCGGAGCAGGCGCGGCGACGCGGAGATCGACCGCGTGCTGCGACACGTACTGACCGCGTCCGAACGCCCGCACCTGATCCACGAGTTCACCCCGTACGGCTACGACGAGCGGCAGTACTGCTCACCCGGGTTCAACCTCGGAGTGGGCTCGCTCAGCCGGACCCCGTACGCCGGCTACCCCGAGTACCACACCTCGGGGGACAACCCGGACTTCGTCTCCCCGGAGGCGATGGAGGACACCCTCGCCGTCTGCCGCGAGGCCTTCGCCGTGCTCGACCGCAACCGCAGCTACGTCAACCTCAGCCCCTACGGCGAACCACAGCTGGGGCGGCGCGGGCTGTACGACTCGCTCGGTGGCCGCAGTGACGCCAAGCAGGCCCAGATGGCCATGCTCTGGGTGCTCAGCCTCTCCGACGGCGAGCACAGTCTGCTGGACATCGCCGAACGGTCGCAGCTGCCGTTCAGCGCCGTCGTCGTCGCGGCCGACGCCCTGCACGGCGCCGGGCTGATCAAGGCATGACGCCGATGGCCACCGAGGGGGACAAGACGCCGACACCGGCGGACCGGGGCACGGACGCGGACCGGTCCGCCGCCCGGTCCACCGACCCGTCCGCCAGGAAGGGCATCGTCGGCCGGCTGTCCTGGGGACTGGCCGACCAGGCGGCCTCCAGCATGACCAACTTCGCGGTGGGCATCTACGTGGCACGCTCGCTGGGACTGACCGCGTTCGGCGTGTTCAGCCTGGCCTGGCTGACCTACGGCGTGGTGCTCAACGTCGCCCGCGGGCTCGCCACCGACCCCCTCGTGGTGCGCTTCAGCGGCGTACCGGAGGACTCCTGGCGCGCGGCGGCGGCCCGCTCCTCGGGCGCCGCGCTCGGCGTGGGCGCGGCCCTCGGCGCGGTGTGCGTGCTGGTCGGCCTCGGCCTGGGCGGACGGGTGGGACCGGCGTTCGTCTCCCTCGGCGTCGTCCTGCCCGCACTGCTCCTCCAGGACGCCTGGCGGTTCGCGTTCTTCGCCGCGGGCGCCGGACGGAAGGCGTTCGTCAACGACCTCGTGTGGGGCGTCGCGCTCGTCCCCGCCATGGTGATCGCGGCCCGCGTGGACACCGTCGCCGCCTTCGTCCTCGCCTGGGGTGCGTCCGCCGCGGTCGCCGCCGGGTACGGCTGCCTCCAGTCCGGCATCCGGCCCCGGCTGACCCGGGCACGCGGCTGGCTGCGCGAGCAACGCGACCTCGGCTACCGGTACTTGGTCGAGAACGTCAGCCTCAGCGGCGCGAGCCAACTGCGCGCGTACGGGCTCGGCGTCATCGTCGGCGTCGGCGCGGTGGGCGCGGTCCGGGGCGCCGAACTGCTCCTCGGCCCGTTCCTCGCCCTCCTCATGGGCCTGTCCCTGGTCACCGTCGCGGAGGCGGCCCGCGTCCTGCGGCGGGCCCCGCACCGGCTCGCCAAGTTCTGCCTCCTCCTCGGCGGCGGACAGGCCGCCGCCGCGCTGCTGTGGGGCGCGGCCCTGCTGCTGATGCCGGACCGGGCGGGCGAACTCGTCCTCGGCGACGTCTGGAACTCCGCCTCGCAGCTCATCGTCCCCGCCACGCTCGGCGTCGCGGGCGCCGGACTCGGCAGCGGCGCCGCTGCCGGGCTGCGCGCGCTCGCCGCCGCCCGCCGCAGCCTGCGCTGCCAGCTCTTCGCCTCCGCCTGCTACGTCGGCGGCGGCCTCGGCGGAGCCGCCCTGGCCGGCACGGTCGGCTCGGCCTGGGGCGTCGCCGCCGCGACCGTCTGCGCCTCTGCCGTCTGGTGGCTGCAACTGCGGTCCGCCCTGCGCGAGCGCGCCCACCAACCCATTCCCGAAGTGAGGACCTCATGACCGCCCACCCCAGGCTGAGCGTCGGCCTGCCCGTCTACAACGGCGAGGAGTACCTCGCCGAGTCGCTCGACGCCCTGCTCGGCCAGACGTACGAGGACTTCGAGCTGGTCATCTCCGACAACGCCTCGGCGGACGGGACCCAGGACATCTGCCGCGATTACGCCGCGCGGGACTCACGCATCCGGTACATCCGGCTGCCCGAGAACATCGGCGCCGCCCCGAACCACAATTACGTGTTCACCGAGTGCCGCGGCGAACTGTTCAAGTGGGCCTCGCACGACGACCTGTACGCCCGCGACCTGCTGCGGGCCTGCGTCGAGACCCTGGACGAACGCCCCGACGTGGTCCTCGCGCACAGCGGCCAGGCCGTCATCGACGGCGACGGCAAGGTCAAGGTCCCCTACGAGTACGGGCTGGCCACCGACTCGCCGCACGCGCCCGAGCGCTTCCGCAGCCTGCTGTTCGAGCCCGGCGGCGACGACTTCTACGGCGTGATGCGCGCCGACATGCTGCGCCGGGTGAAGCCGCACGACAGCTACCACCACGCGGACCGCACGTTCGTCGCCGAGATCACCCTCCACGGCCCCTTCCACCAGGTGCCGGAGCTGCTGTACTTCCGTCGCGACCACCCCACCCGCGCCGAACGGGCGAACCCCTCCAAGCGCTCCCGGTGCGTCAACCTCGACCCGCGCCGGGCGGGGCTCCTGCACCCGACGCCCCGGCTGCTCGCCGAGTACGTCTGGGGCTTCGCCTCGGCGATCCGGCGGGCGCCGCTGTCCCCGGCCGACCGGCGCGCCTGCTACCGCCACCTGGGCTCCTGGATGACCAGCCGGGCCCGGCCGGGCGCGGGCGAACGCGTCGAGGACCGCGCCCCGGTCGACCCGGGCCGGTACGCCGTCTCCGTGGACGCGGTGGTCGCCGGCCGTGAGGGCAGGCAGGCATGAAGCCTGAAAGCGGGGTGTCCGGGGTGTCCGGGGTGCCAAGGGCGTCCGGGGCCGGGGGCGAAACCCCGGTGCGCGTCGGGGTGTTCGGCCTGCTCGGCTCCGGCAACCTCGGCAACGACGGATCGCTGGAGGCCGTCCTCGGCTACCTCCGCACCGCGCACCCGGACGCGGCCGTGGACGCGCTGTGCGGCGGACCGGACGTCGTCATGGCCCGCTACCGCATCCCCGCGACCCGGCTGCACTGGTACCGGGGCGAGTACCGGACCGCGTCACGCCTGGGCTCGATGGTGGGCAAGGGGCTCGGCAAGTTCGTCGACGTCCTCCGCACGGCCGCCTGGGTGCGCAAGCACGACGTGGTGATCGTGCCGGGCATGGGCGTCCTGGAAGCCACACTGCCGCTGCGGCCCTGGGGCTTCCCGTACTCCCTCTTCCTGCTCTGCGCGAGCGGCCGGCTGCTCGGCACCCGCGTCGCGCTCGTCGGCGTCGGCGCCGCCGCGATCGGCGACCGGCCGACCCGGGCCCTGGTGCGCTGGTCGGCACGGCTGGCCGCGTACCGGTCGTACCGGGACACCCTCTCGCGGGACGCCTTGCGGGACATGGGTGTGGACACGGCACACGACGAGGTCTACCCGGACCTGGCGTTCGCCCTGCCGACACCGTCCGCGAGCGCGTCCCCGGAACAGCCTGCGGGCGCCCCGGGCCCGGTCTGCGTCGGCGTCATGGACTTCCACGGCGGCAACGACGACCGCGCCCGCGCCGAGGAGATCCACCGCCGCTACCTCGACGGGACCACCCGGTTCGTCCGCGCGCTCGTCGAGGACGGCAGACCGGTCCGGCTGCTCACCGGCGACGAGTGCGACGCGTCGGTGGTCGCCGCGATCCTCGACGCGGTGGACTCACCGCTGGTCACCGCCTCCGAGGCGTCCTCACTGGCCGACCTGATGAAGGAGACGGCGGCGGCCGACACCGTCGTCGCGACCCGCTACCACAACCTGGTCTGCGCGCTGAAGGCCGGCACACCGACGCTCGCCCTCAGCTACGCGGCGAAGAGCGACGCGCTGATGGCCCGCATGGGTCTCGACGCATACTCCCACCCGGCCCGCGAGGTCGACCCCGACGAACTGCTGCGGCAGTTCCGGGAGTTGGAGCGCAGCGCGCCGGAGGTCCGGCGGACCCTCACCGAGCGGAACCTGCTCGCCACCCGCCAACTCGACGACCAGTTCACCGCGTTGACCTCGGCCCTGTTCCCGGCCGCCCACCCCGAACACGCCCTGCGGAAGGCCTCGTGAACCTCATGAAAGCGACCGAAGTCCCGGCGATCGCCGGAGCGTACCTGTTCGAACCGACGCCGTACGCCGACGAACGCGGCTTCTTCTGCCGCACCTTCGACGCCGACGTGGTCCGCTCGGTGGGCCTGGATCCGAACGCCTTCGTCCAGGACAGCGTGTCCCGCTCGGTCCGGGGTGTCCTGCGTGGCCTGCACCTGCGCTCCGGAGCGGGCGAGGCCAAGCTGGTGCGCTGCTCGTACGGGAAGATCTTCGACGTCGTCGTGGACCTGCGGCCGGACTCCTCCACGTACCGCAACGTGGCCTGGTTCGAGCTGTCCGGCGAGACGCAGAAGACCCTCTACATCCCGGCGGGCTGCGCGCACGGCTTCCAGGCGCTGACCGAGACCACCGACACCTCCTACCGCATCGACCGACCGCACGACCCGGCCGAGGACGTGACGATCGCCTTCGACGACCCGGAACTCGACATCCCCTGGCCGCTGCCCGCCACCTCGATGTCCCAGCGGGACCGGGAGGCGCCGAGCCTCGCCGAGGTACTGAAGCAGAGAGAGAGCTGAGGTCACCGTGGACACCGAAGACACTGTGGACACCGTGGACACCGATCAGGAATTCTCCCTGCCCCGGTCGCGGCTGGCCAACGAGCGGCTGCACGCCCTGATCCCCGGGGGCGCGCACACGTACGCCAAGGGAGACGACCAGTACCCCGAGCACCTGGCGCCGGTCATCGACCACGGCCGCGGCGCCCACGTCTGGGACGTCGACGGCAACCGCTACATCGAGTACGGCTCCGGCCTGCGGTCGGTCAGCCTCGGCCACGCCCACCCGCGCGTCATCGAGGCGGTGCGCCGCGAACTGGACCGCGGCAGCAACTTCGTACGGCCGTCCGTCGTGGAGGTCGAGGCCGCGGAACGCTTCCTGGCGACCGTGCCGACCGCCGAGATGGTGAAGTTCGCGAAGAACGGCTCGGACGCCACCACCGCCGCGATACGCCTCGCCCGCGCGGTCACCGGCCGCCCGCGGGTGGCGATCTGCGGCGACCACCCGTTCTTCTCCACCGACGACTGGTTCATCGGCACCACACCCATGGCGGCCGGCATCCCGGCGGCGACCACCGACCTCACGGTGGCGTTCCCGTACGGGGACCTGGCCGCCACGGAGGAACTGCTCACCCGGCACCAGGACGAGATCGCCTGCCTGATCCTCGAACCCGCCACCCACACCGAACCACCGCCCGGCTACCTCGCGGGCCTGCGCGAACTGGCCGACCGGCACGGCTGCGTACTGATCTTCGACGAGATGATCACCGGCCTGCGCTGGTCCGAGGCGGGCGCACAGGGCCTGTACGGCGTCGTCCCCGACCTCTCCACGTTCGGCAAGGCGCTCGGCAACGGGTTCGCCGTCTCCGCGCTGGCCGGGCGCCGCGACCTCATGGAACGGGGCGGGCTGCGCCACTCCGGCGAGCGGGTGTTCCTGCTGTCCACCACGCACGGCGCGGAAACGCACTCCCTGGCCGCGGCCATGGCGGTACTCACCACCTACGTCGAGGAGGGCATCACCGCGCGGCTGCACGCCCTCGGCGAGCGGCTGGCCGCCGGGGTCCGCGAGGCAGCGGCCGGTATGGGTGTCGCCGACCACGTCGTCGTACGGGGCCGGGCCAGCAACCTGGTCTTCGCGACCCTCGACGAGAAGGGGCAGCCGTCGCAGGAGTACCGCACGCTGTTCCTGCACCGGCTGCTGGCGGGCGGGGTGCTCGCCCCGTCGTTCGTGGTGAGCAGCGCGCTCAGCGACGCCGACATCGAGCACACCGTGGACGTGGTGGCCCAGGCGTGCGCGGTGTACCGGAAGGCGCTGGACGCGGGTGACCCCACACCTTGGCTGACCGGACGCCCGGTGAAGCCGGTGTTCCGCCGCCTGGCGTGACAGGGCACGACGCCGGCGGTGCTACGGCTGACCGGGCGGGCGACGGCGGTCGCCCGCCCGGTCGACCACCCACGCGGTGGCGGGTACGAGGGCCAGCGCCGCGCACCAGCCGCCGAGGACGTCGGTCGGGTAATGCGCGCCCAGGGCGACCTGCGCCCAGCCCATGGTGGCGCCCGCGACCAGGCCCGCGCCGAGTACGAGCAGCAGGCCGGCCGCCCGGCCGAGACCGGACCGGCCGACCGCGAGCAGCGCCACGACGAGCGCGAGCGCGGTGAGGAAGGCGGTGTGCCCGCTCGGGTAGGACAGGTTGTCGGGTCCGTGGATGGTGCGCCCCACCAGGGACTTGACGAGTGTCGCCACCACGACGGTGACACCGACGCCGGCAACGACGAGGACGGCGGCGCGAGTTCGCCGACGCAGCAGACAGCCCGCCACGGCGACCAGGATGAGCGCCGCCGCTCCGACGGGCTCGCCGAGGAAGTCGACGGCGAGCGCGACACCCCGCCACGGCGACCGCACACTGTCGTCCGTCGGCTCGACGAACCACCGGTCCACCGTGCCGGGTTCGCTGTGACCGGCGTACATGACGCCGAGGGCGACGGCGACGAGGGCGCCGAGCACCGCGACCACCCCGAGCCCTGCGCGCAACGACCGGGGCAGCACCGCGGGGGTTGGGTGGGTATCAGTCTCCAAGGCCACCCTTGTCACCCTAGCCAACGAGGGGTTGCGCCAAACCGCGGTCTGGTCCCGGGTACACCGGGCTCCGCCTGCTGGGCCATGCGGTTCCGTTGCGCGAAAGGGATATTCACCTCTTGTGAACTGAATGAGTGGATCACATACTGATGTTGATCAACTGTCGCTTGCACGGAGTTGCGCCATGCCCCGATACCGCCGTGCCGTCGGCACCGCCCTGCTCGTCGCCGCGGCGCTGTCCGTCGGAGGCTGCGGAAGCGGGACCCCTTCGGCGACGCGTACTTCGGCCGTCCCGGCGGAAGAGACGAAAACGGAAGCCGAGCCGACGCCACCGACGGACGACTCGGACGCGGTGACGGCCGACGACACCTCCATCGAGGACGCCCTGACGGCCGCGGGCGTCGACGATGCCTTGGTCAACCGGCTCGGCGAGGTCGGCGACGCCAACAACTACGGTCTGGGGGAGGGCGTCGAGACAGACCTGGAGGACCGCCGCGGACTGGCGGTCGTCCAGATCGACGCCTGCCGCAACGTGGACGTCGGCTACCGGACGTGGCGGGGCCTCCGTTACGCGGACGAGGCGAACGGCGCGACCGAGGAACAGGCCGCCGCGATGGCCGACTTCCTGCGGACGGAGTTCTGCCCGAACGTCACGGCGTTGAAGGAGGCCCCGCTTCCCGAGCAGACCCTCGACGCGGCGTCGAAGGACGACCTCGGCGGCCGGGGCGTCGCCTCGCCCCTGACCTGGTGGGACGCACGCTACCCGCGCGTCTCCTGGTCCAAGGAGTGCGCGAAGCAGACGGGAATGCCCGGTGGCGACCCCGTGGCCTACCGCCTGGCGAATGACGAGGTGGTCTGCGCCACCGTCCCGGCGGCGGCAGCTCTGAAGGACCACCTGATCAGCGTGGACGTCGTCTTCTCGTCCCCGGTCGACGAGGACAGGGCACGCAAGGCGGCACTCGCCCTGCTCCCGTCCGACGCGTCACCGGAGGAGCCGACGGAGGGCACCAACCCCGACTGGTCGTACCTCGGCGGCGGCTGCCTGAACACCAACTTCCGCACCTCGACGATGAAAGCCCTGACGGACAGCCTGGGGAAGGACGCGGAACCCTGGGCGTCCGCCCTCTACTACTCCGACGGATCGACGGAGGACGGAGCGGTGGGCGACTACACGGGCAAGGTCAAACAGATAGCCCTGTCGACGGGAGCCAACGAACCGGGCACAACGGGCGAGTTGACCTGCTGATCCGCCTGCCGCGAAACCCCGCCGAGCCCTAGGCCGACGCGGGCAGCGCGGGAAACACGACCACTGAGCCGTCCCTGTCGCGGGCGATCTCGATCGCCACGTCCGTCGTGCGGCTGTTGTCCGCGACGCCGTCACCGAGCCTGTGAATTCGGTGTGCCGCGCGCATCAGGCGATCGACTTCGCCGGTCGTGAAGACGGGCCGCAAACCGTTCGGGCGGGCCAGCTCCAGTGCCGACAGATGTACCAGCACGCCGCCGATGCCCGACTCCAGTTCGTCGAGGCGCTGCTGGTCGGCCTTGAGAGCGCGGGCGAAATTCTCGAACAGGTTGCCGGGGTCGGACTGGGCGTGCTCGACGGCCTGCAGCACGATGACCCGCCGCTTCAGCGCGATCGCCAGGGCTGCGAGTTCCAGGTGGGCGCGGAAGGTGCCGCCCTGGTCGTCGACGCCGGGGAACGACCTGGCCAGCGTGTCGATCTCGACAGCCTTGCCGTCGGGCAGCTTGTCGAGTGCGCTCCGCCACCGGGCGAGGCGGCGGTCGGCGGCGCCCAGAGCGCTGTTGATGGCGTGCACGGCCGAGTCCAGTCCCAGCGATACGCCGAGCTTGCCCTGGTCGAGGAGAATGGCGGTTGCTTTGTCGATGGCATCGCGGCAGCCGTCGAGTTCGCTGTGTTCGTCATCGAGCTTCTGCTCGTGCAACTCCTCCAGCAGTTCCGTGATGTGCTCGATGGCCTGCCGGCGCTTGGAATCGGCGTTCGCGCTCACCCCCACCGCTATGGCCATGAGCACGAGCGGCGCGGCCACGGTGAGCGCCGCGCTGCCCGTGAGCGCGGCACCGGCTGTCGCACCGGCTCCACCGACCGCGCCCGCTGCCGCCGCTTGCCCGACCGGCACGAACTTCGCGCCGACTGCGTGATGAGCTGCGACAGGTGCTGCGCCAAGGGACTCACGGCATCCAGCGGGATACCTCGGGTGCGGTCGAGTGCGTCGGGCAGCGGATGCAACTCAAGTGTGGCGATCGGCTGGTCGGCCAGATGGGCCAGCACACCGCGCAGTTCGGTCAGCCGCTCGGCCGTCATCGGCTCGTCGCTGCCGACTGCGGGCACCCGCATGTCCGACAAGAACGGCACGAGAAGGAAGGGTCCTGTGGTGACCGGTACAGCCGTAGGGTGCTCGGGTGTTGAATCGGCTTCAGGTCAGTGTGTTGCCGCAGGGCCTTCGTTGGGCTGCCCAGGTGCGGTTCCGGATCGACGGCGAGGACGTGGTGGCACAGGCCGTCGGCGAGGGAGGCCGCGGCCCGTTCGCGGAGGAGGCGCTGCCCGCCCACGGTCACGGCCCTCTCTGGGCGACCCGCGAGGGGCGACGCGCAGTGCTGGGCGAGCCCGAGTGCACGGGCGGATGCTGTGGCCACCTGTCGGTGTTCGTGCAGCGCCAAGGCGGGCTCGTGGAATGGTCCGACTGGCAGGTGCCCGTGGACAAGCCGCGGCCCCCGACGTTCTATTTCGACGCCGACCAGTACGACGCCGAACTCATCCGGTCACTGACCGCGCGGCGGTGCCAGGTCGAGAGGAGTGGTTGACGCGCCACGGGCCCTGCCCTGCCTGCTGCGGATTGTCCGCTGAGCGCGAGCAAGAAATCCCTTCGATTCCTGGCCCGGCGATGCATACCCTGCCTCCATGTCCCACGCGAAGACCTCGTACGTCTGCCTGCCCTGCAGGGCCTCGTACAAGCAGCCCTACGACAGGGACCGGCAGCGGGTCTGCCCCCGCTGTGCGCAGTCGCTGATTCATGTGGGCTCCGCCTTTGCCGCGCCCCGGCGTCGGGACGCCGCGGCCTGGCGGACGTTGTCCGTGTTGCTGCACGCCGGCGTCCGTTTTCACAAGAGCTGCTGCGGTGGGCCCGGTTACCGGCCCCGGACCCTGAGCGAGGTTCGTGAGCGGATGACGTATGCCCGGCGCAGCGGCGAGCCGTTCGCGAGGGCGCTCGTACGGTACGAGGTGCCCTCCGTGCCGCCGCGCGGCTGAGCGGGCGCAATACGGCGTATTACGCCGGAGTCCTCGATGACACCGGCGATATCACCGATGGCGTGGAGCCGGAGCGGCCCTATGGTGATGCTGCTTCAGGCGGCTCGGGCCCCCACGGCCCGGTCGCAGGTCGTCCTTCGGATCCATCTCGCACGCAGGACCGTGCACCGCCCCAACGCGCCATCCGAGACAACCTCGTTGCTTCCGTGACGTGACGCCACGTCCTCCGACTCGCGTCGGACACGGCCGGGCAGGCCGGGGCTCGACCAGCCACGGGTACGCCCGACCAGCCATGAGCAGGGCACGCACCACCGGAGTCACCGCTCCCGTGTCACCCACGGAACCTGGTGAAAGGACCGATCGTGCAAGCATCCCCCACACCCGGATCCACCTCCACACCCACTTACTCCGCGCGGGCGGAGCGTGCGCCCCGCCGCCGGTCGCGCGGCCGGCTCGGCGCGCTGTCGGCCACGGCCGCGCTGCTCGCCGGTCTGACCACCTCCCTCACCGGTGTTGCCGACGCCGCGGACAACCCCTACGAACGCGGCCCGGCGCCGACCAACGCCAGCATTGAGGCCGCCCGCGGCTCGTACGCCGTCTCGCAGACGACCGTGGCCCGGACCAGCGGTTTCGGCGGCGGGACCGTCTACTACCCGACCAGTACCAGCGACGGCACGTTCGGAGCGGTGGCCATCTCGCCCGGGTTCACCGCCTCCCAGTCCGCGGTGTCGTGGCTGGGACCGAGACTGGCCTCCCAGGGCTTCGTCGTGATCACCATCGACACCCTCAGTACCCTCGACCAGCCGGCCGCCCGCGGCGACCAACTGCTCGCAGCGCTGGACTACTTGACGCAGACGAGCAGTGTCCGCACCCGGATCGACAGCACCCGGCTCGGCGTCATGGGGCACTCCATGGGCGGCGGCGGTTCGCTCGAAGCCTCCAAGGACCGGCCGTCGTTGCAGGCCTCGGTCCCGCTCACACCGTGGAACACGGACAAGACCTGGCCGGAGGTCCAGACACCCACCCTGATCATCGGAGCGGACGGTGACACGGTCGCCCCCGTCTCGTCGCACGCCGAGCCGTTCTACACCAGCCTGCCGTCCGCGCTGGACCGCGCGTACCTGGAGCTGAACGGCGCCACGCACTCCGCCCCGACCTCGTCCAACACCACGGTCGCGAAGTACAGCATTTCCTGGCTGAAGCGGTTCATCGACAACGACACCCGCTACGAACAGTTCCTGTGCCCGCTGCCCGCGGCGAGTACGACCATCGAGGAGTACCGGGGCAACTGCCCGCACACCGGCTGAGCCGGAGCGGCGCGTGATCTGTCCGCCGGCCTGTCCCGCAGGCCGGCGGACAGACGCTAGTTCTCCAGTCGGACCGGCATCAGGAGCGAGAACGCGTCCTCGTCGTCGGGCCTGCGGATCACCAGCGGCGCGGTGGGCGCACCCAGTTCCAGGACCAGCTCGTCCCGGGCCCCGGCGGTGAGCGCGTGCAGCAGGAACTCGCGATTGACACCGACGTTGTCCCGATCGTCGTCACCGGCATCACCGGCATCACCGGCATCACCGGCATCACCGTCGTCGCACACGACCACGGTTCCGTCCTCCGCCACCCTGAGCACACTGAGGTCGCGGGGCCCGCCGTCCGGCTCCCCGGCCTCGCTCGTGCGGACGGGACCGTTCTCCAGCGCCGCGCGGAAGGCCGCCGTATCGATGGGGACCCGGCGGCCGGCCGGGAGGTGGATGAGGCGACGGTAGTCCGGGAACTCATGGCCGACGACCTGACCGGCCGTCTGCCGGTCCCCGGCCTCCAGTGTGACGCGGTCACCCTCCACCACGAGGCGGACGGGCTCGCCGCCGGTCAACAGCGCCCGCATCGCGTCGGCGAGCGGAAGCGGCACGAGCACCTGAGTCCGGGGCCCGTCATGCCCGGTGGTGCGCGTTCGCGCGACGGCCATCCGGTAGCGGTCGGTGGCCACCAGCCGCAGCTCGTCCCCTTCGACGTCGAACAGGACGCCGGCGAGCATCGGCAGCTCCGGGTCGGAGCCGGCCGCGAAACGGACCGTGTCCAGCGCGGCGGCCAGCTCCAGCGGAGACGTGGACACCCGAGTGGCAGAGGTAGCGGCGGCGGTGCGGAGCGAAGTCATGGGGTTCTCCCTGCGGTCGAGTAGAGCTCGGAGCGTGGAGAACTCACTGCGCGCATCGGACAGCCCCAGTTCGAGACGGCGCAGATGAGCCTCAAGCAGCCCACGCACCAGCTCGGTGTCCGCGCCGGCCCACCCGGCCAGCACGAGCCGGATGTCCGCCAACGGCATGCCCGCCCGGCGCAACCGGGCCAGCAGCCTGGCCTCCGGCAACTGCTCGGGCTCGTACCAGCGATAGCTGCTGACGGGGTCCACCCAGGCCGGCACCAGCACCCCGGCCCGGTCGTAGAACCGCAGCGCACTCACGCTCAGTCCGCCGTCCCGGGCCATCTCCCCGATACTGCGCATCTCGTTCTCCACACCCGGAACCCTGAGCCCTCGACAAGGTCGAGGGTCAACCCGGTCCTGACGCCGCTTCGGCAGGGTCTGCCAAGGTCCGCCGAGGAGGACGTCGGAGGACCCCCCGGCAGGGCAACGGCCGCCAGTACAGCCTCACTTGGCGAGGAAGTCCCGCAGCGCGGTGTTGACCTCGTCGGCGTGCGTCCAGAGCAGACCGTGCGGCGCTCCTTCGACCTCCACGTAGTCGGCGTCGGGGAGCGCCTTGTGGAACCGGCGCGCGGTGGCGTCGATCGGGAGGATGTTGTCGTGTGTCCCGTGCAGGATCAGCGCGGGCTTGCCGCTGCGGCGGACCGCCTCGACATCGGCGCGGAAGTCCTCGATCCATGCCGGAACGACCGCGTAGGCGGCCACCGGAGCGCTGCTGATCGCGACGTTCCAGCTGCCGGTCACGACCTCCTCGCTGATACGGGTGCCGAGGTTGTCGTCGAGGTTGTAGAAGTCCGCGTAGAACTGCTTGAACCAGGCGTACCGGTCCGCCTTCGCGGTCGCGGCGATGCCGTCGAAGACCTCCTGCGGCACCCCGTCGGGGTTGTCCTCGCGGGCGACGAGGAACGGTTCGAGCGAGGCGAGGAAGGCGAGCTTCGCGACCCGCTCATGACCGTGGCGGCTCACGTAGCGGGCGAGTTCCCCGGTGCCCATGGAGAAGCCGACCAGGACGACATCCCGCAGGTCGAGGGTCTCAAGGACGGTGTTCAGGTCGGCGGCGAAGGTGTCGTAGTCGTAACCGGAGTTCACCTTCGACGACTGGCCGAAGCCGCGGCGGTCATAGGTGATGACCCGATAGCCCTGGGCCAGCAGCTCGCGCGTCTGACGTTCCCAGCTGTGCCCGTTCAGCGGATATCCGTGGATCAGGACGACCGGCCGGCCAGAACCCTGATCCTCGTAATAGAGCTCGATCGGCGTGCTGTTCTCCGTGCCGACGGTGATGTGACCCATGATTTGTTTCCCTTCTGGCCGGCGAGAACGAATGCCGGCGCCTGTCTTTGGGCGGTAACGGTGTGTTGAGGAAAGGGGGGGGCGGCCTCACGCTTCGCCGAGTGTGGCGCGCGTGATGACCCCTATGTCGTCGGCCGTCGGCCGGCGGAACACCCCGCCACTCGCGACGAACGTGTCGCCATGCGCCCGCAGATGCCGGGCGAACATCGGACACAGGGGTACGACCGTCATGACCGCACCGAAGCCGCCCGCCAATTCCTGAGTCATCCGGCAAGCCCTGTCGGAGCGGGGGCGGCGGTGAGCGCGCGCAGCCGGTCGGCGTCGACATCGGCTCCGAAGGCGGGGGTCCCGGGTTCGAGCCGGACTCCCGCCGCGAGGTCGCCGATGGTGAGCGGGTCGAATCCGAGAGCGTCGACCAGCGCGGACACGACGGTGAGGTCTTCGGGGGAGTCGCCGGCGATCGCGATGGCCTTGCGTCCGGGGACGCCGGCCGGACGGGCCTCGTCTTCGAGGTCGTGGTAGCCCATGTGGTTGAGGGCTTTCACGACACGGGCGCCCGGCAGGAACCGCTGAACGGCTTCACTCGACGAGACGTCCGGCGGAAGGATCGCGGCGCGCGGGCCGTCGACCTCCCACCAGTGGTTCATCGCGTCGATGACCAGCTTTGCCTCCAACTGCGGAACCGGCAGGTCGCGGTGTCTGCCGAGCGGGAGAGCCAGGATCACCACGTCGGCGGCGCCCGCGGCCTGGGCCGGCCACACGGCGGTCGCTCCCGGGGTGAGGATCTTGGCGGTGAGCGCGATCCTGGCGGGGTCACCGGACCCGGAGACCAGGACTCGATGGCTGGAGGCGACCGCCAATCGCGCCAGAACGGTGCCGAGTTTCCCGGCGCCCAGAATCCCGATGGTGGTGACGGGTCCGGTCATCGTGCCGCTCCGGCCGTGCCCGCGGGCTGCTCGGCCAGCAGCTCGCGGACCCGGGGGATGACCTGGGTGCCGTACAACTCGACCGAACGCAGACGCGCGGAGGCCGAGACGGTGCCCGCGGCGGAGTAGATCATGTCGAACCGGCCCGCGTTCAGGACCCGGACGGCGTGGGCGATCTTGGTCGCGACCGTCTCGACCGAGCCGACGTACAGCGAACCGCGGTCCACCTCGGCGTCGAACTCCTCCCGTCGGAGCGGCTGCCAGCCGCGCTGCGCCCCGATCCGGTCGCGGATCTCCTTGTAGCCGGGGTGGAAGAGCTCCTTGGCCTCTTCGTCGGTGGCGGCGACGAAGCCCGGTGAGTGCATGCCGACCGGCTGCGCGGTCGTGCCGAACTCGTCACTGGCACTGCGGTACAGCTCGACGTAGGGCGCGAACCGGTCGGGGGCGCCGCCGATGATGGCGAGCATGAGCCCGAAACCGTACTGAGCGGTGCGGAGCACGGACTGAGGTGTCCCGCCCACCCCCACCCAGGTCCTGATGCGCCCCGAGTCGGTCTTCGGGTGCACGTCCGCATCGTGCAGGGCGGCGCGTGTGGTGCCTTCCCAGGTGACCGGCTTCTCGTCCAGGAGCCGATGGAAGAGTTCGATCTTCTCCTCGAACAGCACCTCGTAGTCCTTGAGGTCGTATCCGAACAACGGGAACGACTCGGTGAAGGAACCGCGGCCGAGGATCACCTCGGCGCGGCCGCCTGAGAGCGCGTCGACCGTGGCGAACCGCTGGAACACGCGCACCGGGTCGTCCGAGGACAGCACCGTCACGCCCGAGGCGAGCCGGATGCGTTTCGTTGCCGTCGCGATGCCCGCCAGTACCGTCTCGGGGCTGGAGATCGCGTACTCGGGTCGGTGGTGCTCGCCCAGCGCCACGACGTCGATGCCGACCTGGTCGGCGAGGACCGCCTCGGCCACCGCGGCGCGGATCGCCTCCGCGGGCGAGACGATCATGCCCCGGTCGTTCCGCGGCCGGTCCCCGAAGCTGTCGATACCGAACTCGATCTGCGAGACATCCGTCGTGTTCACTCGTCCAACGCTTTCGTCGTGTCGGGCCGCGGCGGTCACCCGCACCACCCCGCCGATCCGGTTGAGGCGCAAAGATGACACCCACGTGGTTGTCATGTCAACCATATCGAGACACTGCGGGTGCGGCTGGAGGTCGGTGACTCACTGCCTGGTCCGCGGTCCGCGGTCCGCGGTCCGCGGACCGCGGACCGCCGGGGACGGGATCTGCTCGCGGCGCCCGGTCAGTCCGGCTGTCGCTCCATGTGGTCCAGGACGCGCTCGCTGAGGCGGCCGAGGGTGCTGAGCTGGTTCGGGGTCAGGGCGTCGATGAACAGGCGGCGGACGTGCTCGACGTGCTGCGGCGCGGCCTCCTCGATCGCCTGGTAGCCGGCCGGGGTCGCGACGATGAACGCGCCGCGTCCGTCGTCGGGACATTCCTCCCGGGACACGAGCCCGCGCTTCGCCATCCGCGTGACCTGGTGGGACATGCGGCTCTTCTCCCACTCCACGAGCTTGGCCAGGTCCAGGAAGCGCATCCGCCCGCCGCCCCTCTCGGTGAGGCTGACGAGTACGACGTAGTCGGAGGCCGACATGCCGGAGTCGGCCTGGATGCGGCGGGACAGCCGTCCGATGAGTTTCTCGTGCATGCGGATGAAGCTGTCCCAGGCGTCCTTCTCTTCCGGGTTGAGCCAGCGCGGCGGTGCGTCCATGAACGGAGTCTAGCGAGATCGTTGACACCTCATCCACTCGTGGTGGCGGCGCCGTCACTCGGCGAGGCCGCGTACGGTTAAGTTGATGCATCAACCTAAGAGGGTTAGGTTGATGCCCCGGCCGACGGGATCCCGCCGCGTCCGAGTCGAGCGGGATCGGCCCCACGAGGAGGACACATGACGGTCGAAGTGATCGACGCACCCGAGGCGAAGCGCTACGAGGCCCGTGTCGACGGCGCGTCCAAGGTGGCGGGCGTCGCGCAGTACATCCGTACGACGGAGCTCGTCGCGTTCGTGCACACCGAGGTCGAGGTGGAGTACGAGGGCGCGGGTGTCGGGTCCGCGCTGGCCCGCACGGCCCTCGACGAGGCACGCGCCGCGAACCTGCGGGTGCTGGCGACCTGTCCCTTCTTCGCGGGCTATATCAACAGGCACCCCGAGTATCAGGACCTGCTGTACCAGTCCCGCAGCAGGGTCAGTGACTGAGAAGCCGGGCGCGGCGGTGGTGGAGGCGGATATGGGCGGCGAATCCGGGCGCAAGACGTACCGGGCGGAGTCGATCACGGTGACCTTCGAGGCCGGGCGCTGCCTCCATGCCGCCGAATGCGTCCATGGCCTGCCCGAGGTGTTCGACACGGCGAAGCGGCCGTGGATCCGGCCGGACGCGTCCACGGCCGAGCGCCTGGCGGAAGTGGTGCGGCGCTGCCCCTCGGGCGCGCTCCGGTACGAACTCGTCGACGGCGGGACGGAGATCCCCGACCGGCCCACCATGATCACCCGCGGCGCCACCGGGCAGTTGACCGTGCGCGGGGACCTGAATGTGGACACGCCGCAGGGCGTACGCAGCGAGACCAGGGCCGTCCTGTGCGGCTGCGGGCAGAGCCGCCTCCAGCCGTACTGCGACCACGCGGGCCCCTGCGGCCGGTGACGCGGCCGCCGCCCGCGGCGAGGGGCAGCCCGTGGCGAGGGGCAGAGCCCGGCCGCCGCTACTCGTCGTGCGGCGGCCGGACGGGATGCTTGCTCATGACCGACACGCGGTTGAACGCGTTGATGGTGACCGCCACCCAGATCGCGGCTGAGATCTGGTCCTCGGAGAGGACCTGTCGGGCGGCTTCGAAGGCCGAGGTCCCTGCCGCGGCATCCACCGGATCGGTCGTGGCCTCGGCCAGCGCAAGGGCGGCGCGCTCCGGGGGAGTGAACAGGTCGGTGTCCCGCCATGCGCTGAGGACTCCGAGTCTCCGCGGCGATTCACCGGCGCGCAGGGCCGCTCGGGTGTGCGTGTCCAAGCAGTAGGCGCAGCCGTTGAGTTGCGACACGCGGAGGTTGATCAGCTCCACGGTGGTGCGGTCGAGCCCGGCCTCGGAGGCTGTCGCCCGGACCGTCTCCGAGACCTGCACCAGGGCGTGGAAGGCCTTGGGGCTCTGTTTGTCGATGAAGATCCTGCGGGGCTCGGAGCTGTGGGTGCGGTCGCTCACGGCGGGGCCTCCTTCGGGCCACGCTCGGAGTGGCCCGTGTTCGTGCGGGTGCGGGTGCGGGTGCTTGGGCCGTCGGCCCGTCCTGTGCCATCCTAGTTGACGTGACAACCAAATCGTGCGGGAGGGGCTCTCCATGAGCAACGCGGAAACCGATGTCGCTGCTCTGCGCTGCGGTGAACTCGTCGAAGGCGACCGGCCGGCGCAGGCCCCCGCGGTCGATGTCCTGTCGGCGCGTGACGTCCCGCTCGGGGGCCCGCGTGCGCTGCGCGTGCGGCGGACGCTGCCCCAGCGGGCGCGCACACTCATCGGTGCCTGGTGCTTCGCCGATCACTACGGCCCGCACGAGGTCGCCGTCTCGGGGGGTATGAACATGCCCCCGCATCCGCACACCGGACTCCAGACGGTGAGCTGGCTGTTCAGCGGCGAGGTCGAACACCGCGACACCCTCGGCACCCACGCCTTCATCCGGCCCGGCGAGATGAACCTGATGACCGGCGGACACGGCATCGCCCACTCGGAGGTCTCCACCCCGGACACCACCGTCCTCCACGGCGTCCAGTTGTGGGTCGCGCTGCCCGGAGAACACCGCCACGCCGCCCGGGACTTCCAGCACTACGTGCCCGAACCCGCGCAGGTCGACGGGGCCGGGATCAGGGTCTTCCTGGGCTCGCTCGCCGGCCGGACCTCCCCGGTCCGGACCTTCACGCCGCTGCTCGGCGCCGAGATCGTCATCGAACCCCGCGCGACGCTCACCCTCGCCGTGGACGCGACGTTCGAGCACGGCCTCCTCGTGGACACCGGAGACATCCGCTTGATCGACACCGTGCTGCGGCCCGCCGAACTCGGTTACGTGCCCAGCGGCGCCGACACCCTGACGATGGTGAACGAGACCGACGCCCCGGCGCGGGCCGTCCTCATCGGAGGTCCTCCCTTCGGTGAGGAGATCGTCATGTGGTGGAACTTCGTCGGCCGCAGTCACGAGGACGTGGTGCAGGCCCGCGAGGAGTGGGAGGCCTCCTCCGACCGCTTCGGTGTCATCGAGGACTTCCCCGGCGGCCCCCTGCCCGCACCGGCTCTGCCGAACGCCGTCATCAGACCGCGCCGGAACCCGCCGACCCGCTGACCTCCCTGACGAAGGGCACGTCAGAGATGAACTGCCTTTCGCTGCAAGGGAGTTGGGAGTGCGCGGGCAAGGCGCATTTGGTTGACACATCAACCGCCGATGCTAATGTAGATGACGCGTCAACCACTTAATCGGACGGATCGTCATCCCGGAGAGGGACCCCATGAGCAATGGAACGAAGTCCGGACTGCAGGCGCTGCTGACGCCCGAGGAAAGTGTGGTCGTCCTGATCGACCACCAGCCGTTCCAGTTCGCCAACCTGAACAGCCACGAACCCACGATGATCGTGAACAACGTTGTCGCCCTGGCCAAGACCGCCAAGCTGTTCGACGTGCCGACCATCCTGACGACCGTCCTGGAGGAGCGCGGCGGCTACCTCATCAAGGGGCTGCAGGACGTTTTTCCGGAGCAGAAGCCGATCAACCGCACGCTCATCAACACCTGGGAGGACGAGCGCGTCGTCGACGCCGTCAAGGCGACCGGCCGCAAGAAGCTGATCATCGCCGGCCTCTGGACGGAGATCTGCGTCGCGATGCCGGCGATACAGGCGGCGGGCGAGGGCTTCGATGTCTTCGTCGTCACCGACGCCTCGGGCGGCGCCTCGAAGGAAGCGCATGACATGGCCGTGCAGCGCATGGTCCAGGCGGGAGTGGTACCGATCACCTGGACGGCCGTGGCGAGTGAGTGGCAGCGCGACTGGGCGCGCGAGAAGACCATCTCGGCCATGACCGAGGTGCTGCTTGAGCACGGAGGCGCCACCGGCGTCGCCTTCGCCTGGGAGACGCAGCTCCTCGCGACGGGACGCGCCGGAAACAGCATCTGACCCGGCTGGGGAGCGGGCGCCCGTCTGCGGCGGACACTGCCCGTCGCCGACCGGCGCCTGCCGCCGACCGGCCTCCTCGCGGCCGGCGGCCGGCCTCCTCGCGGCTTGCGGCCGGTCAGCCCGTCGTCGACGTCGGCTCTGGTGGGTCTTTGAGCCGAAGACCCGCCGCTGTACAGTGAAGTACGCCCCTGACCTGCAGAAAGCTAGCGGGGAGCTGTCTTCTAGGAGTCCGAAGTGCTGCGTACTCTGTTCAAGTCCAAGATCCACCGTGCCACCGTCACCCAGGCCGACCTGCACTACGTCGGGTCCGTCACCGTCGACGCCGATCTCCTCGACGCCGCCGACCTGCTGCCCGGTGAGCTGGTCCACATCGTCGACATCACCAACGGCGCCCGTCTGGAGACGTACGTCATCGAGGGTGAGCGCGGCTCGGGGGTCATCGGCATCAACGGCGCCGCTGCCCACCTCGTGCACCCCGGCGATCTGGTGATCCTCATCAGCTACGCGCAGGTCTCCGATGCCGAGGCCCGTGCGCTGAAGCCGCGGGTCGTGCACGTGGACGGAGACAACCGGATCGTGTCGCTCGGCTCGGACCCGTCCGAGCCGGTACCGGGCTCGGACCAGCAGCGGAGCCCGCAAGCCGTCCCGGCGGCCTGACCCGCATCGCATCCGCACAGCATCCGCATCGGTTCCCGTACCCACGAGGAGAATCCATGAGCGACATCACCATCCGCGACGACCGGGGCCGCGGCCTCCTGGAGGCGTACGCCGGCGACGAAGTGGCGGGTCGCATCGCGTACTTCGTCCTCGAAAGCCCCACCCCCGCCCTCGTCCCGGTGCACACCACCGTGGAGTCCGCCCATGAGGGCAAGGGCATCGCGGGCACCCTCGCTCGTGAGCTGTACGCGATCTCCGAGCGCGAGGGCGTGCCGGTCGCGCCGCTCTGCCCGTACGTCGTGAAGTGGGCCGAGCGGCACCCTGCGGAGGCGCCGGTGGCCGACCCCGCCCTGCTGAGCGCGGCGAAGGGGTGGCTTGAGGCGCACCCTGGGCGGTTCTGAGCGAACCCCTTGCCGGGGCCCGGCCCCCCCAACGGGGCCACATGGGCCCCGTTCGGACCGCGACCGAGTGAGTGGGTGCGCGGGAGCCGGGTACGCGGGGGAGAAGTCCAGAGCCGACGTTCCCTCTGGCTGGAGGACATGATGACGCAACCGTTCCCCGACCCCGTACATCCGGATCCCACGCCCGGTCCGGGCCCGGACCGGCCGCAGCCCTTCCCGGAACCGGACCCGGTGCCGACCCCGACGCCCCGTCCGGTCCCCGGCCCGCCGCCGCGCCCGGCCCCCGGCCCGGACCCGACCCCGTCCCCGGAGCCCCAGCCGGACCCGTTGGGCTAGAGACGGCCACGAAAAGGGGCCGGTGGCGAGGCGTGAACGCCTCGCCACCGGCCCCTTTCAGGGGCGCGGGGCTGTGACATCGTGCGGCTCCGCCGCGGGGCGCGCTCAGCCCCCACGCACCCGCACCCCGCAACGAACCCTCAGCCCTTCACCCCCGCAGGCGTCAGCCGGAGACCTCGGAGCGGTCCCCGCCCCACAGCGTGTGGAACGACCCCTCGCGGTCGGTCCGCCGATACGTGTGCGCCCCGAAGAAGTCCCGCTGCCCCTGCGTGAGCGCCGCGGGCAACCGCTCCGCACGCAGCGCGTCGTAGTAGGCGAGCGCCGCCGCGAACCCGGGAGTCGGCACGCCCTGCTGCACGGCGGAGACGAGCACCGCGCGCCAGTCGTCCTGCGCCGCCGCGATCTCCTGCGCGAACGTGTCGTCGGAGAGCAGGCTCGGCAGATCCGCGCGCGCGTCGTACGCGGCCCGGATCCGGTCGAGGAACGCCGCCCGGATGATGCAGCCCCCGCGCCAGATCGAGGCGACCGCGCCCAGGTCGATGTTCCAGTCGTACTCGGCGCTGCCGGCCGAGACCTCGTGGAAGCCCTGCGTGTAGGACACGATCTTCGACGCGTACAGCGCCTGCTCCACCTGGTCGGCGAAGGCCGACGCCTCGGACTCGCTCAGCGCCGTCGCCGAGGGACCGGCGAGCCCGCGGGAGGCCTCGCGCAGCGCGCTGTGGCCCGACAGCGACCGGGCGAAGACCGCCTCGGCGATACCCGACACCGGAACGCCCAGGTCGAGGGCGATCTGCACGGTCCAGCGGCCCGTGCCCTTCTGCTCGGCCTGGTCCTGGACCACGTCCACGAACGGCTTGCCCGTCGCCGCGTCCACGTGCGACAGGACCTCGGCGGTGATCTCGATCAGGTACGAGTCGAGCCGCCCGGTGTTCCAGGTGCGGAAGATGTCGGCGATCTGCGCGGGGGAGTAGCCGGCCACGTCGCGCAGCAGCTGGTACGCCTCGCCGATCAGCTGCATGTCGGCGTACTCGATGCCGTTGTGCACCATCTTCACGAAGTGCCCGGCGCCGTCGGGGCCGACGTGCGTGACGCACGGAGAGCCGTCCTCGGCCTTCGCGGAGATCTTCTCCAGCATCGGGCCCAGCGACTCGTACGACTCGACCGGACCGCCCGGCATGATGCTGGGGCCGTTGAGCGCGCCCTCCTCGCCGCCGGAGATGCCCGCGCCGACGAAGTGGATGCCCTGCTCGCGCAGCTCCCGTTCCCGGCGCCGGGTGTCCGCGAAGTGCGCGTTGCCGCCATCGATGATCATGTCGCCGGGCTCAAGGAGCGGGGCGAACTCCTGGATCACCGCGTCGGTGGGCTCGCCGGCCTTCACCATGATCACCAGTCGGCGGGGCCGCTCAAGGGCGGCCACGAACTCCTTGGCCGTCTCCGTCGCGATGAAGTCGCCCTCGCTGCCGAACTCCTCCACCAGCGCGTGCGTGCGCGCCGCCGTCCGGTTGTGCAGGGCGACGGCGTATCCGTTCCGCGCGAAGTTACGGGCGAGATTGCGCCCCATCACCGCGAGTCCCGTGACGCCGATCTGCGCTGAGTTGCTCATACGGTTTGGCTCCTAAGATCCTGAATCAGTGGTGCCGGTCCTGCCCGCCAGTATTGACCCACCGACCATCCTGACTTGCCGGTTCTCCGACCGCACATCCTGCCTTGCCGACGTTGTGTACGCAGAAGAGGCGCCCTCGCCTCAGCCTCACGGCGAACTTCACCCCCGTACCTGCCACCGGCATGGGCGCGGGCCGTCGCGAACGAAGGCGCATTCCTGGTCACTTGGCGGGATACGGAGGCTGATTGCCCTCTTGTCATGGCCTGTTAGCAGCGTTTACTTTTGCCGCTCCTGACGCTTGTTTAGGGGGCACCTTCATGGCCGTACGCGGTCGGCACCGCCGGTATCAGCCCAACAGGATCAACCGCGCGTCACTCACTGTCACGGTGGGCGGTGCCGGAATGGCGATACCGCTCATCGGGACCGGCGTCGCGAACGCGGCCGATGTGGACACCTGGAACAAGGTCGCCGCCTGCGAGTCGACCAACAACTGGAACATCAACACGGGCAACGGCTACTACGGCGGGCTCCAGTTCAGCCAGTCCACCTGGGAGGCCTACGGCGGCCGGGCCTACGCGGCCCGCGCCGACCTCGCCACCAAGGACCAGCAGATAGCCGTCGCCGAGAAGGTCCTGGACGGTCAGGGGCCGGGCGCCTGGCCCACCTGCTCGCAGCGGGCGGGGCTCACGCGCGGTGGCGACAGCCCGGACATCAGCCCCTCGGGCACCTCCACGCAGACCGCCAAGCGCAAGGTCGACGTACAGCCGCAGACCACGCCCCAGTCCCGGGCCGGCACCGCCGAGATGTACACGGTCGTGCACGGCGACACGCTCTCCGAGATCGCGGGCACCCGCAAGATACCCGGCGGCTGGCGGCAGTTGTACGAAGCCAACCGCAGGACCGTCGGCGCCGACCCGGACCTGATCGTCCCCGGCCAGCGGCTGAGCCTGCACGGCAAGGCGCCCGGTTCCAGCGGCACCTCCACGTCGTCGTCCGGCAAGGCGCAGACGAAGGACAAGAAGGAGAAGAAGGACAAGGGGGGCAAGAGGGAGAAGGCGGAGAAGACCGAGGAGAAGTCGGAGAAGAAGACCCACTCGGTCACCCACACCCTCGTCGCCCCGGTGAGCGCCGGTACCGGCACTCCGTACCACGCCACGGGTTCCTCCTGGTCGAAGGGCTACCACACCGGCGTCGACTTCCCGGTGGCGACGGGTACGTCCGTCAAGTCGGTCGGGGCGGGCAGCGTGGTGACCGCGGGCTGGGGCGGATCCTTCGGCTACCAGGTGGTGATCCGGCACGGCGACGGCCGCTACACCCAGTACGCCCACCTGTCCGCGATCTCCGTGAAGGCCGGGCAGAGCGTGGGTGCCGGCCAGCGCATCGGCCGGTCCGGTTCCACGGGCAACAGTTCGGGCCCGCATCTGCACTTCGAGGTGCGGACGGGGCCCGGTTTCGGCAGCGACGTCGATCCGGTCGCGTACCTGCGCGCCGGCGGCGTCAGGATTTGACGCAGGAGCGCAGCACCATCGGGGCGGGCAGCAGGGGCAGGCACGGAAGGCCGTAGTGGAGGCCTTCCGGCCACGCCACTCCGTCGTCCGGGCCGTCCGCCGGCATGTCGCCGGTCGGCGGGGGCCCGTTGGACCCGGGCGGCGGCACCAGGGCCGCCCCGCGTGCGGCGGCGAGCATTCCCCCGGCCGCCACCGGCGACCCCTCCCGGCCGCCGGGCACTCCGGTCCCGGACGGGCGCGTGTGGTCACGTACGCCGCCATGGCCCGTGCGCGCGGCCGGTGCGACAGGCTCGCTCCGCACCGCAGGCACCGTGAACGATTCTTCTCGTGCACCCGTCGGCGTATACGCCTTGTCCCGCACGCCAGAGGAGATCCGCCGCTCGGCGGAGCCGGAACCGGACGCTGAGGCGGAGACCGCGGGCCGCTCGGGAGGAAAAAGCGCGGTGGCCTGCTCGATGGGGCTCGGCACGGTCTCCGGAGCCGCGGCCCGGGACAGGTCCTGGGGCACGCCCTGGGCCGTTTCCTGGGACTCCGCGGCCACGGACGCCGCTCCGGCAGCCGACGGAGTCGTGGCGGGCACGACCGGCTGCGTACGCTCCGAGCCGCTGATCCGCTCCGTGGTGAGCAGGATCAGACCGCCCGCGGCGACGACCCCGCAGCCGAGGGCGAGCATCGTGCCCGTCTCGCCGTAGCGGAACGTCTCGCCGAACATCGTGATGCCCACCGCCGCGGCCACGATCGGGTTCACGACGGTCAGCGTGGCCAGCGGGGCCGCGAGCCCGGCGCCCCGGTAGGAGGCCTGCGACAGCAGCATTCCGGCGGTCGCCAGCACGCCGATCACGGCGAGGCTCGGCAGGTCGCCGAACGCGACGCCACCGGTCCAGTCCACCGCGACGGTCTTCGTGAACACCGACGACATACCGAAGGCGACACCCGCGGCGATAGCCAGCAGCACACTGCGCACGGCCGGGTGCCGGTGCGCCGCGCGGGCCGCCGTCATCAGCGCCACCACCGCACCGCCGGTGACCAGGGCCACCACGACGCGCTGGGCGCTGTTCAGGGACTGCGAGTCGGCGGTGCCGACCAGCGCGAGGATTCCGGCCAGACCGACCGTCGCCATGATCGCGCCCCGCCAGGCGGCCGCCCCGGCCCTGCGGCGGACGAAGACGGCGGCCATAGGCAGCGCGAACACGATGGTCAGCGCGCCCAGCGGCTGGACCAGGCTGAGCGGCCCGTAGGCCAGCGCCACGACGTGCAGCAGTCCGCCGAGTGCGTTGAGACCGACCGCGGCCCACCAGGCGAGCTGGCGCATGGGCGCGTACGTACGGTCGGGCGTGGTCGCCGCGACGCGTTCCTGCACGATGGCCCCGCCCGCGTAGGCGACGGCGGAGACGAGAGAGAGAACCACGGAAAGCACGAGTGCGCTCATGCCTCTCTCCTCTGCGTGTGGCGGACGCGCTCCGGCGGGTGCAGAGTCCGGTGCGGCGAACGGTCGGCTTCCATGGTTATGACGATCCCTTGTGAAAGGTCCCGTGTCGTCGTACCTGAGCAGTCATTGGGTCCTACTGCCGATGGAGTACGTCTTGGGCCGAGTCCTCCCCAGGTCGGGTGACACGAAGTACAACCCTCCCTCCGGCGCCGTTATGCCCCCTTGGTGTACTTGTTCTTCGTGAATCTCGATCCGGGCCTCGATCGGCTCGCCGCTCTCGAAGGTTTCTTCGCCCTGCGCACGGGACGGCCGCGCCCGCGCGCCGGACGGCCCCCGCTGCCGACGCTCGCCGAGGTCTACGCGACACCGGGCGGCACCTGTGGGTGTCGGGGGGACGAGGAGACCGATCCGCTCACCTTCCGTGTCCGCAAGGTCGTCCGGCTGCTGGCCGCGCCGGAGGTGCGCGTCGGGGTGTCCGTGGCGCAGCAGGGGCTCGCCGCCCGGCTGTGGTCGGTGGCCCTGGGCGCGGCCGTGCTCTACGGACGGGTGCCCGACCTCGATCCCCGCCTGCTGCACTGGGACGCCGACGGCGGCGCCCCCGACGACCTGTGGCTCTCTGAGGTGCGCGCGCTGCCCGGCGACGCGGCGACGATCCGGCGGCTCGTGCACCACGGCCACCTGGAGCCCCTCTCGGCGGCGCTGCGGGCCCGGCACCCGGTGGCCGCGGGGCTGCTGTGGGGCAACGCGGCCTCCGCCCTCGCGAGCACCGCCCGCCTGCTCGACGGCTGGGCCGCCGCCCGAGGCCGTACCGACGTACGCGATCACGTACGCGCGCTCACCGCCGAACTCCTCGACCACCCAGACCTGAGGGACACCGGGAACCGGGACGGAACTTCCTTTCGGCGGCGCAGTTGCTGTCTCTATTACCGGGTACCCGGTGGCGGGTTGTGCGGGGACTGCTGCTTCACGCAGGCACCGCGCTCTTCCCTGACCGACCCATCTGGGTGACCATGTGGGAACCAGCCGCAGAGACAGGGGGTTCCGGGTGCGAGTGGGACTGCTGACCCGCGAATATCCGCCGGATGTGTACGGCGGGGCGGGAGTCCATGTCGAGTTCCTCGCCCGGGAGCTGAGGCCCCTCACCGACCTGGGCGTGCACTGCTGGGGAGAGGGCGCCGGCGGCGGGGTGGTCCGGCACCGGCCCTGGCCCGTGCTCGACGGCGCCAACGACGCGCTGCGCACCTTCTCCGTGGACCTCTCCATGGCGGCCGCGCTGGAGGACCGCGACCTCGTCCACTCGCACACCTGGTACGCCAACCTCGCCGGCCACCTCGCGAAGCTGCAGTTCGGCGTCCCGCACGTCATGACCGCCCACTCGCTGGAGCCGCTGCGCCCCTGGAAGGCCGAGCAACTGGGCGGCGGTTACGCCCTGTCCAGCTGGGCCGAGCGCACCGCGATCGAGTCGGCCGACGCGGTGATCGCCGTCTCCGGTGCCATGCGCGAGGACATCCTCGGCTGCTATCCGTCCCTGGACCCGGCGAAGGTGCACATCGTGCACAACGGCATCGACACCAGCCTCTACCGCCCCGACCACGGCACGGACGTCCTGGAACGGCTCGGCATCGACACCGCGCGCCCGTACGTGCTGTTCGTGGGCCGCATCACCCGGCAGAAGGGTGTGCCGCATCTGCTGCGCGCGGTGCGCGACATCGACCCCGCCGCACAGGTCGTGCTCTGCGCGGGCGCGCCGGACACCCCCGAGATCGACCAGGAGTTCCGGGTCCTCTTCGAGGAACTGAGCCGGGTCCGCGAGGGCGTGCACTGGATCCCGCAGATGCTGCCCCGCCCCGAGGTCATCCAACTCCTCACCCACGCGGCCGTGTTCGTCTGTCCCTCGGTCTACGAACCGCTCGGCATCGTCAACCTTGAGGCGATGGCCTGCGGAACCCCGGTGGTCGCCTCCCGGGTCGGCGGCATCCCGGAGGTCGTTGAGGACGGTGAAACCGGGGTACTGGTGTCCGTGGACGAGGACTTCGAGACAGGACTCGCGCAGGCGCTGGACTCGGTCCTCGGGGATGCCGGGGCCGCCCGGCGGATGGGCGAGGCCGGACGGCAGCGCGCGGTGGGGGAGTTCGGCTGGGACGCCGTCGCCCGGCGGACGGTCCGGCTCTACGAGGAGATCCTCAAACAGGCGTAGTCCGGCCTGCCGGAAGGCAGGCCCGGATCAATGAGGGTTAGGGGAGCGGCCATGCGTCGTGGTGGACCTTCGGTGCTCGGGATCGTGCTGGCGGGCGGGGAAGGCAAACGCCTGATGCCCCTCACCGCGGACCGTGCCAAACCAGCGGTCACGTTCGGAGGCACGTACCGCCTCGTCGACTTCGTGCTGTCGAACCTCGTGAACGCGGACATCCTGCGCATCTGCGTGCTGACGCAGTACAAGTCGCACTCGCTCGACCGGCACGTCACCACGACCTGGCGGATGTCCAGCCTGCTGGGCAACTACGTGACGCCGGTCCCGGCCCAGCAACGCCTCGGCCCGCGCTGGTACCTGGGCAGCGCCGACGCGATCCTGCAGTCCCTGAACCTCGTGTACGACGAACAGCCCGAGTACGTGGCGGTGTTCGGCGCCGATCACGTCTACCGCATGGACCCGCGTCAGATGCTCGCCCAGCACATCGACAGCGGGGCGGGCGTGACCGTGGCCGGTATCCGCGTCCCGCGGGCCGAGTCGTCGTCCTTCGGGGTGATCACCCCGGGCACGGACGGGCAGACGGTGGAGCGCTTCCTGGAGAAGCCCACGGATCCGCCCGGTCTGCGAGACGACCCCGAGTGCGTCTTCGCCTCCATGGGCAACTACATCTTCACCACCAAGGCCCTGATAGAGGCGCTGCAGCGGGACGCCGAGGACGCGAACTCCGTGCACGACATGGGCGGTTCGATCCTCCCCCAGCTCACCGACCGCGGCGAGGCCAGGCTCTACGACTTCAGCGACAACCACGTGCCCGGCGAGACCACCCGCGACCAGGGCTACTGGCGTGACGTGGGCACCCTGGACGCGTACTACGACGCCCATATGGACCTGATCGCCGAGCGGCCCGCCTTCAACCTCTTCAACCGCAGCTGGCCCATCTACACCAGCTCCGGGCAGCTGTCGCCGGCCCGGTTCAACGCGGGCGGCATCGCGAGCGAGTCGATCATCAGCGCGGGCTGCCTCATCCGGGGCCAGGTCACGCGCTCGGTGCTCTCCCCGGGCGTCCTCGTCGACCCGGGAGCCGTCGTCCAGGGGTCGATCCTCCACGACAACGTGCACATCGGACGGGGCGCGGTCGTGCGCGGCGCGGTCCTCGACAAGAACGTGGAGGTACCGCCGGGCGCGACCATCGGCGTCAATCCGGAACGGGACCGGGAGCTCTACACGGTCTCCAAGGACGGCGTGATAGCCCTCGGCAAGGGCCAGATAGTGCCGTAGGGGTGCCGTAGGACGCTTGCGCGCCGGAGCCCGTCGAAGAGGTGAGGTCGGCCACTCAGGTGCGCCTTGTGGGCCACACGGGTCCCGCTCGTGTCGCGGGTAGCGGCGGGAGCGGGACTTAATCTGCTGTTAACTGAGCGTAGCTTGATCGTACTTGACCGTAATCGTCCAGCCAGGATTGACTGCTGGCTCACCCGTCGTCGACGAGAGAGCCAAGCCATTGAATGTAAGGCCCTCTGACTCCGACCTGCTCGCACCACTCGACCTGGCGTTCTGGAACATCGAATCCCGCGAGCACCCCATGCACCTCGGGGCGCTCGGGATCTTCGCGGCCGGCTCGCCCGCCGCGGGTCGGCACGCGGCCGATCTGCTCGCGGCCCGCGCGGCCGGGGTACCCGGACTGCGCATGCGGATCCGCGACGTCTGGCAGCCGCTCGGCCTCCGGCAGGGCTTCGATCTGCGCCGACCCCTCGCCTTCGGCGGCGCCGCCCGTGAGCCCGCCCCCGACTTCGAGCCGCTCGACCACGTCCGTCTGCACGCCCCCGCCGCCGACTTCCACGCCGCCGCCGGCGCGCTCATGCAGCGGCCCCTGGAACGCGGCAGACCACCGTGGGAGGCCCACGTCGTGCCCGGCGTGGACGGCACCTCCTTCGCCGTGCTGTTCAAGTTCCACCACGCGCTGGCCGACGGGCTGCGGGCCCTGGCGCTCGCGGCGGCCGTCCTCGACCCCATGGACATGCCGGCGCCCCGCCCACGCCCCGCGGAGCCGGAGCGTGGCCTCCTCGCCGGCCTCGTCCCCGATGTGACGAAGCTGCCGGGACTGGTGCGCGGCGCGCTCACCGACGTGGGCCGGGCCCTCGACATCGGCGCCTCCGTCGCCCGCGCCACCTGGGACGTACGCTCCTCGGCCGCCCTGGTCTCGCAGCCCACCGGCACCCGCCGGGTCGCGGGCGTCGCGGTGGAGCTCGACGAGATCCACACGATCCGCAAGAGCGTGGGCGGCACCGTCAACGACGTCCTCATCGCCGTCGTCGCGGGCGCCCTGCGCCGCTGGCTCGACGAGCGCGGCGACGGCAGCGAAGGGGTGTCGCCCCGGGCGCTGATCCCCGTCTCCCGGCGGCGCCCGCGCACCGCGCACCCGCAGGGGAACCGGCTCTCCGGGTACCTGATACGGCTTCCCGTCGACGACCCGGACCCGCTCGCGCGGCTCGCCACCGTGCGGACGGCCATGAACCACAACAAGGACGCGGGCCCCAACCGGGGCGCGGGCGCCGTCGCCCTGCTCGCCGACCACGTCCCGGCGATCGGCCACCGGCTCGGCATGCCCGTCGTCGGCCAGGCGGCCCGGCTGCTCTTCGACATCCTGGTCACCAGCGTGCCGCTGCCCAGCCTCGGCATGACGCTCGGCGGCTGCCCGCTGACCGAGGTGTACCCGCTCGCCCCGCTGGCCCGCGGCCAGGCCCTCGCCGTCGCGGTGTCGACGTTCCGCGGACGCGTCCACTACGGGCTCGTCGCCGACGCGGAGGCCGTCCCGGACCTCGACCTGCTGGCCAAGTCGCTGACCGTGGAAGTGGCGGAACTGAACGCCGCGTGCGTGTCCTGAGACACATCCCGCGGGTCCGGAGGGGTCCGGTGGATATCCGGAGGGTTGTCTTCTCCGGGCCCGCGGGAGGCTGATCACAGGTCCGTGAGGGACCGGTGATCATCGCGGGTTTGGTGCCTTTGCCCTGTGCTCCGTAAAATTCCGCCTTCGTGAGCGAGCGCGGTTCGAGCGCCGCGGGAGAACCCTAGGAACGGCAACGGCGATGACGGTGACAGAGGACAGCCCGGCGGCACCCGCCGTGGAGACGGCGCAGGCCCCGGACGGTTCGTACGGTCCCGGTATCGACCCCGAGCGGCTGGCCGTCTGCCTCGCCGTGCTCGACGAGCTGGAGAAGATCGACGTCGACCACCCCGACGCGATCCGCGTGCGCCGCGCCACCGCGGGGATCTACCGCTCGGTCAAGCAGCGCCGCCGCCAGGAGCGCCGGGCCGCCAAGACCGCCCACGACAAGGCCGTCACCGAGGCCACCGCCACCGGCTCCGCCCAGCGTATCGACGACGAGACCGAGGGCGTCCTGCCGTCGTCCGTCACCGAGGCCGGCGCCATCGCGGGGATACTTCAGCGCCCGCGCTCCTGCTACACCTGCAAGGTCCGCTACACCGAGGTCGACTACTTCTACCACCAGCTCTGCCAGAAGTGCGCCGCCGAGAACCGCGCCCGCCGTGACGCCCGCACCGACCTCACCGGCAAGCGCGCGCTGCTCACCGGCGGACGCGCCAAGATCGGCATGTACATCGCGCTGCGGCTGCTGCGCGACGGCGCGCACACCACGATCACCACGCGTTTCCCGAACGACGCGATCCGCCGGTTCAAGGCCATGCCCGACAGCGACGAGTGGATCGGCCGGCTGAAGATCGTCGGGATCGACCTGCGCGACCCCGCCCAGGTCGTCGCGCTCGCCGACTCGGTCGCCGCCGCGGGGCCGCTCGACATCCTGATCAACAACGCCGCGCAGACCGTACGGCGCTCGCCGGGCGCCTACAGCGAGCTGGTCGCCGCCGAGGCGGGGCCCTTGCCCGCCGGTGAGCTGCCGCCCGCCGAGGTCATCGGCACGTTCGGCTCCGGGGCCGTGTCCGCGCTCCCCGTGGCCGGGGGCGGCGCGCTGACCGCGCAGGACGTGACCGACCTCGCGCTCGTCTCCGGCTCCGCCTCCCTGGAGCGGATCGCCGCGGGTACGGCCATCGACGCGGGCGGGCTCGTGCCCGATCTGCACGACACCAACAGCTGGATCCAGGCGGTCGAGGAGGTCACGCCGATCGAGCTGCTGGAGGTCCAGCTCTGCAACTCCACCGCGCCCTTCATCCTCATCAGCCGGCTGCGGGGGGCGATGGCGGCGGCCGAGGCCGGGCGGACGTACATCGTGAACGTGTCCGCCATGGAGGGTGTCTTCAACCGCGGTTACAAGGGCGCCGGGCATCCGCACACCAATATGGCCAAGGCCGCGCTCAACATGCTCACGCGCACCAGTGCGCAGGAGATGTTCGAGAAGGACGGCATCCTGATGACCGCCGTCGACACGGGGTGGATCACGGACGAGCGGCCGCATCCGGACAAGATGCGGCTGGCCGACGCGGGGTTCCATGCGCCGCTCGATCTCGTCGACGGGGCGGCGCGGGTGTACGACCCGATCGTGCGGGGGGAGCAGGGGGAGGATCTGTTCGGGGTCTTCTTGAAGGATTACGCGCCGGGTAAGTGGTAACGCGCTGCGTGGCGCTGCGCTGGGCTTGAACGGGGGTGGGGTGCCTGGGCGGCGGGGGAGTCTGCCGGTGCGTGGGGGCTGGGCGCGCAGTTCCCCGCGCCCCTGAGGGGGCGCCTCTCACGGGGTGGGTTCGTGGGCTCGGCGGACTCTTGTTCCGCCGTCCACCAGGAGGTCCGTGCCTGTGATCCACTGTGCTTCGTCCGAGGTCAGCCACAGGACTGCCCGGGCTATGTCCTCGGGTTCGCCCATGCGGCCCAGGGGGAGGTCGGCGGCGGGCTCCTGAGCCGGGCGGTCCCAGACGAAGCGGGCCATCTCGGTGCGGACGAGGCCGGGGGAGACCGAGTTGACCCGGACCCCGGGAGCCAGTTCGCCCGCCAACTGCTGGGTCAGGTGGAGCAGGGCCGCTTTGCTCGTGCCGTACGCGCCGAGGCGGGGGCCGACGTGTGTCGCGCCCTCGGTGCAGACGTTGACGACCGAGCCGCCGTGCTCGCGCATCCAGGCCCGCCACGCGTGCTGCGTCAGCCGCAACGGGGCCTCGACGTTGACCGTGAACGCCTCGCGCCACCGGTCCGGGTCGGCGTCCATGAGCGGGCCGTAGGGCTGGTTGGTCGCCGCGTTGTTCACCACCACGTCGATACGGCCGTACTCGTCCATCGCCAGCTCGGTCAGGCGGCGCAGATGAGCCGGATCGGCGACCGTGCCCGCCAGGCCCACGGCGTCGCCCAGCCGCGCGACGGCGCGGGCCAGCCCGTCGGCGTCCCGTGCCGTGACGCACACCCGCGCGCCCGCCGCCACGAACGCCTCGGCTACGGCCAGCCCGATCCCGCGCGAGGCCCCGGTGACGATGGCGACCCTGCCCTCGAATCCGTACGGCGACGTCATCCGCGTACCGTCTCATGACGGTCCGTCAGGTGACAGGGCCCGTCGTCGTTGAGCGTCGGGCGGTGCCTCGTGGTGGAGGGGCCGGTGGAGGGGTCAGTCGACCGCGCCCAGGCTGGCGTGCCGGGCCGAGACGAGTTCCAGTACCGTGCGCCAGTCCTCCAGCACTCCGGCGTCCAGGCCCGCGGTAAGGGCGGACTCGTCCGCCTGGCGCAGGGTCAGCACGTCCTCACCGGTCCGGCCGTCCGGGTTCTCCCCGTGGAGGCGGACCAGGCCGGAGACCCGTTCGCCCAGCAGGGGCCGGACCGCGTCGGCCGTGAGGTCGGCGTGGCCCGTGGGATCGGCCGGCCTCAGCAGTTGGCCGACGACGTGCACCAGCCCGGCCACCTGCAGTTCCTTGTCTGCCGGGCGGCTACGGCGCAGCAGCGCGGCGGTCTGCAGGGCGTGGTCGTGCAGATCGACCGGGGCACCGCCGAGGCAGGCGGTGCCCCGGGCTCCTCGGCAGGCGTGCAGCAGATCCATCAGCTCTTCGACTCTGCGCAGCTCCATGCGCCAGTCCTCCCTGCGGGCGAGAAAGGCCGTCGTCTCGCGCCAGCAGATCATGGCCAGATTTCAATCGGGCCAACGGGAACTGAACTGCACACCTGTCCGAGAACTCGTTCAGTGCCCCCTGTCGATCCACTCCTGGAGGTTCGGGGCCTCGGCGCCGACCGTCGTCGTGTCGCCGTGGCCGGTGCGGACCACCGTCCCGGCGGGCAGGTCGAGCAGGCGGGTCCTGATCGACTCCACGATCGTCGGGAAGTGGGAGAAGGACCGGCCCGTCGCGCCCGGACCGCCCTGGAAGAGGGTGTCGCCGGTGAAGACGGTGTCCAGCTCCGGGGCGTACAGGCACACGGCCCCCGGCGCGTGACCCGGTGTGTGCAGGACGGTCAGCTCCACGCCCGCCACGGCCAGCTTCTCGCCGTCGGACAGCTCGCCGTCCGGGAGGCGGTCCGGGTGCGTCTGCTTCCAGAGCGGGAGATCGTCCGGGTGGAGCAGGATCGGTGCGCCGGTGCGGGCCGCCAGGGCCGGGGCCGCGTCGATGTGGTCGTTGTGCGCGTGGGTGCAGACGATCGCGCGCAGGGTGCGGTCGCCCAGTGCCTCGGCGATCGCGTCCGCGTCGTGCGCCGCGTCGATGACGACCGCCTCGGTGTCGTCGCCCACGATCCATACGTTGTTGTCGACGTCCCAGGTGCCGCCGTCCAGGCTGAACGTGCCCGACGTGACCAGGTGCTCGATGCGTGCGGTGGTCACAGCTCCACCACCGATCGCAGGACGTCGCCCTGGTGCATGCGGTCGAAGGCCTGCTCGACCTCGTCGAGCGCGATGGTCTCCGTCACGAACGCGGCCAGGTCCAGGCGGCCCTGCTGATGGAGGTCGATCAGCATCGGGAAGTCCCGCGAGGGCAGGCAGTCGCCGTACCAGGAGGACTTCAGGCTGCCGCCGCGGCCGAAGACGTCCAGCAGGGGCAGTTCGAGCTTCATCTCCGGTGTGGGGACGCCGACCAGGACCACCGTGCCCGCGAGGTCGCGGGCGTAGAACGCCTGCTTGTACGTCTCCGGGCGGCCGACCGCCTCGATGACGACGTCCGCCCCGAAGCCGCCGGTCAGCTCGCGGATCGCCTCCACGGCGTCCGTCTCCTTGGAGTTGACGGTGTGGGTGGCGCCCATCGTGCGGGCCTTCTCCAGCTTCCGGTCGTCGATGTCGACGGCGATGATCTTCGCGGCGCCCGCGAGGTTCGCCCCGGCGATCGCCGCGTCGCCGACGCCGCCGCAGCCGATGACGGCGACGGAGTCGCCGCGGCCCACGTTGCCGGTGTTGATGGCCGCTCCGATGCCGGCCATCACGCCGCAGCCGAGCAGGCCGGCGACCGCCGGGGACACGGACGGGTCGACCTTGGTGCACTGGCCGGCCGCGACGAGGGTCTTCTCGGCGAAGGCGCCGATGCCCAGGGCGGGGGAGAGCTCGGTGCCGTCCTCCAGGGTCATCTTCTGCTTGGCGTTGTGCGTGTCGAAGCAGTACCAGGGGCGGCCGCGGAGACAGGCGCGGCACTGGCCGCAGACCGCTCGCCAGTTGAGGACCACGAAGTCGCCGGGGGCCACGTCGGTGACGCCCTCGCCGACGGACTCGACGACGCCCGCCGCCTCGTGGCCGAGGAGGAAGGGGTAGTCGTCGCTGATGCCGCCCTGCTTGTAGTGCAGGTCGGTGTGGCAGACCCCGCAGGCCTGGATCTTCACCACGGCCTCGCCGGGACCCGGGTCGGGGACGATGATCGTCCGGATCTGCACCGGCTCGTTCTTGCCGGGGGCGATGACACCGCGTACCTGCTGGGCGGCCATGTCGGGCTCCTTCACATGGACAGTGGGGCGCTGATCATGTTGGCACAGGGCTGGACGAGTGCGTCATCGCCTGTGGACAACCAAGGATGACTCCAGATGGTTACAGCTTGTTTTCAGCCCCATCGAGCGGCGGGCCGCTCATTTGGTTACTCTGTGCGGGACGGACAGCTCATTTGGGTCCCACCCACACCCACGGTCCGTCCCGGGACAAGCCAGTCACCACGGCCTGCTCTCATGCGAGTTGACCGGCGCCACCGCGTCCGAAGTGCCCTTGTTCAGACCCGAGCGGACGCAGGCGACCGGTAGCGGAGTGGTCCTGTGCGCCCCGAGGGTGACCCGACACATAAGGAGTGCGCGGTGACACCGGAGACGACGAATCTCGATCAAGGCCGCCAAGGCCAAGGCCTCAAGGAGTGGACAGAGGTCACGGACCGGGCGGAGAAGCTCGGCAGCCTGGACGTGTGGGCCAGGTCCGCGCCCATCCGGCTGGCGGGCTACGAGGACGATCTGGCCGAGCCGCATATCCTGCCCAGCGTGGACTGACCGCTGGGCCTGTCCCGGCCGGGACCCGGCCCGCCGCCTGGCGTTGGTGGGTGGGTCGGGGCCGTGCCGGTACGTCGAGCCCGTCGCCTTCCGGGTGTACCGCTCCAAGAATCGAAGAGTGCGGTCGATTGCAGGAGCCCTATGCGACGGGCTGCGACGTACCGGCACGGCCCGCTCCCGTGATCTCGCGGGTGCCGGGTCGTGCCAAACTTGTATCCATGCTGATCAGAGACGCCGTGGCCGACGACTGGGCGCGGATCTGGCCCTTCTGGCACCGCATCGTGGCCGCCGGGGAGACCTACGCCTGGGATCCGGACACCTCCGAGGTGGATGCCCGGGCGCTGTGGATGGCGCCGGGCAAGCGGGTGTTCGTCGCCGAGGACGAGGTTGCGGGCGTCGTCCTGGGCTCCGCCTACGTCACGCCCAACTACGGCGGGCCCGCGGCCGATGTCGCCAACGCCGGTTTCATGGTCGACCCGGACCAGACGGGTCGGGGCGTCGGCCGGGCCCTGGCGGAGCACGTGCTACGAACGGCCGAGGCCGACGGCTACCGGGCGATGGTCTTCAACGCCGTCGTGGAGACCAACCCCGCCGTGAAACTGTGGACCTCGTTGGGCTTCGAGATCGTAGGCACGATCCCGACCGCTTTCACCCACCCGACGAAAGGAAAAGTCGGCCTGCACGTCATGCACCGACTGCTCTGACGAACGCAAACTTCCTTGACTCGGGTGCCGGCCGTCTCATGGGTGCAGCGACTGGGGCGTTCATCTGCTTCTCGTGGCGCAGCGACTTGGGCGCCCATCTGCCTTTTTAGGGGCGCGGGGAACTGCGCGATCAGCCCCCACCGGCCGGCACCCGACCGGCGACCCGCGCCTCCCGGCTCTCGCCCCCGGCAGGCGACCGCCTGTTTTTTAGGGGCGCGGGGAACTGCGCGATCAGCCCCCACCGGCCGGCACCCGACCGGCGACCCGCGCCTCCCGGCTCTCGCCCCGGGCAGGAGGCCGCCTGTTTTTCAGGGGCGCGGGGAACTGCGCGATCAGCCCCCACCGACCCGCACCCGACCGACAACCCCTACCCCCCGACCCCCACCCCCAGCGGAGCCACCCGCGTCCAGGGGCGCAACCCCTCCAGCTCCCCGGCCACCCGCAGGAGAACCCCCTCGCTCACCGGCCGCCCCACCAGCTGGACAGCACCCGGCAGACCCGACGGCAACACCCCGAACGGCACCACCATCGCCGGCCACCCCGTCAGATTCCACGGTGGAGTCAAGGGTGAGTACGCGGTGTTGACCAGAACGTTCCGCACCCACCCCCGCTTGTGCCAGTCGGCCGCCGCAGGCCCCCGCCGCGCCAGCGCGGGCGTGAGCAGCACGTCGTGCTCCGCGAAGAACGGCCCGAGCCGCTCCCGCAGCTGCTGCCGGCGCACCCCGGTCCGTACCGAGTCCACGAACCGGCGCCCCAGCCCCGCGTGCACCCGCGTCCGCGGCGCCAGCCGCCGTGGATCGAGCCCCTCCGCGTCCACCGCCGTCCCGGCCGTCCAGTGCGCCAGCGAGGTCGTACTCAGCCACACCGGATACGGCGGATCCGCGCGCCGCACCCGATGCCCCGCCCCGGCGAGCAACCGGGCCGCCTCACGCGCTCCGGCCGCGTAGGGCCGGGTGACGGCGACGCCCGCGAGAGGGCTGCGGACGGAGACCGCGACGGAGAGAGGGGCTGCCTCCTCGGCGCGTACGGAGTCCGCTGCGGCCAGTACCGAGAACATCAGGCCGGCGTCCTCGACCGTCGTCGCCAGCGGCCCGTTCTCCGACATGCCGAACCAGTCGCTGTGGCCGATGCCCGCCGGGATCGTGCCGTGGCCAGGCTTCAGGCCTATCAGGCCGCAGTTGGCGGCGGGTATCCGCAGCGACCCCATGCCGTCGTTGCCGAGCGCCAGGGGGACCATCCCCGCGGCGACCGCCGCCGCGCTGCCCCCGGAGGAGCCGCCCGCCGTGCGTGTGGTGTCCCACGGGTTGCGGGCCGTGCCGTACACGCCCTCCGTGGTGCCGAAGACGCACAGTTCGGGCACGTTCGTCACGCCCACCACGACGGCCCCCGCCGCCCGCAGCCTGGCCACCGTGACGTGGTCCTCCGCCGCCGGGGTGGCCGGGCTCGCCGCGCTGCCGTTGCGGGTGGACTCGCCGCGTACGGCCAGGTTGTCCTTGACCGCCACCGGTACGCCCGCCAGGGGGAGGTCGGCCAGGTCCGCCCGGGCCGCCACCTCGTCCGCCTCGGTGAGCGCGGCCGCCGCGCGTACGTGGCGGAAGGCGCCCACGCGCGCGTCGAGCAGCTCGATCCGCGCGAGGTGCTCGGCCACCACCTCGCGCGGCGTGACCCTCTTCTCGCGGACGGCGGCGGCGATCTCGGCGGCGGTCCGGCCGATCCAGCTGGTCACGGCGGCTCCTCGGGGCGTGGTCCTGTTGATGAGCAATGAGCACCACTGGCTAGTACTGGTGGGTACTGGTGAGTACGAGAAGTACTGTGCCCGGCTCCGGGGCTCCCGTCGAGAGTCGTTCGGCCGGAGGTCGTCGTGTCCGGACGCGCTTGGACATTCGCTGCGGTCCTCTTGGACTTTTGGCGGTGCGTCCGGCTGCCTGTTCGTGCGGAGTGGCAGGTCATCCGACCTCTGCCCCAACTCGGCTCCCACCTGACCCCATTGACATGCCCTGAAGGCGGCTCAATCATCACACCTCCGATGAATGGGAGGTGCCCGTGAGTACGGACGTCAAGAGTGCGTATCCAGGCAGGAGTGCGTCCCCGAGACGGTCCCGGCTGGTCGGTGTCCTGACGGCACTCCTGCTGCTCGCGGCGCCTGTCCCCGTGGCAGGCGCGGAGGCGATGGCTCCGGTGGCCGATCCCGTGGCCCCTGTCACCGTTCCCGCCCTGACCGACTGGACGCCGGGGGAGGGGTATTACGCGTATGAGGGGGGTGGTGGTGTTCGTGGTGATCGCGGAACGCGTCTTGTCGCCGGTGGGGAGGTGGAGCGTCGCGTCGCGGACACCCTTGCCGATGATCTGCGTGCGGCCGGGCGCGGGACCGTTCCGGTCGTGGGTGGGGGAGCGCGTACGGGTGACATCGTTGTCGATGTCGTGCCCGGCAAGGCCGTGTTGGGGGACGAGGGGTACGAACTCCGCGTGGGCAAACGGCTGTCGGTGACCGCCGCCACTGAGACAGGTGCCTTCTACGGGACTCGGACCGTTCTTCAACTGCTCGCGCAGGGAGACCGGTTGCCCGCCGGACGCACCGTCGACGTGCCCCGGTACGAGGAGCGGGGTGTCGGCGTCTGCGCCTGTTACGTCCACATCACCACCGAGTGGCTGGAGAACCTCGTACGCGACATGGCGTACCACAAGCTCAACCAGCTGCTGCTCGAACTGAAGGTGAAGAGCGACGCGCACCCCGAGGCCAACACCTGGGGCTACTACACCAAGGACGAGATACGCCGGCTCGTCGCCCTCGGCGAGAAGTACCACGTCAGTATCGTTCCGGAGATCAACTCCCCGGGGCACATGGACCCCTGGATCGAGAACCGGCCCGATCTCCAGCTCACCGACTCCGACGGCAACAAGCAGCCCTCCCGGCTCGACATCACGCGCCCCGAGGCCTTCGCCTACTACACGAGCCTGATGGACGAGTACGCGCAGGTGTTCACGGCCGACTCCTGGCACATGGGCGCCGACGAGTACATGCTCGGCTCCGACTTCGCCAAGTACCCGCAGGTCCTGGAGTACGCCCGGGCCAAGTACGGCGCGGACGCCACCCCGCAGGACGCCTTCATCGACTTCGTCAACCGGGTCCACTCCTACGCGGCGGACAAGGGGAAGGAACTGCGGATCTGGAACGACGGTCTCACCGGCGCCAACACCGTGCCCGTCACGGCCGGTACGACGGTCGAGCACTGGCTGAACGTGGCGACGAAGCCCAGCCAACTGCGTTCTCAGGGCTACCCGTTGATGAACGCGGCGTACGCCCTTTATCTCGTGCGGGGCGGATTCCACTCGGACACCAAGGGGCTGTACGACCAGAGTTGGGATCCGCGCAGCTTCGAGGGCGAGAAGCTCGCCTCCCGCGAGGGGATCACCGGCGCGAAGATCAGCCTCTGGCCCGACAACGGCCGTGGCGAGACCGAGAACGAGGTCGCGGAGGACACCGATCCGGCTCTGCGCCATCTTGCCCAGGCCACCTGGGGCTCGCCCCGTCCGGACGCCACGTACGCCGAATTCACCGCTCGCGCCGAGGCCGTGGGTCACGCGCCCGGTTGGCGCGACCTCACCCGTGTACCGGTCGCGAACGGCACGTACACCTTCCGCTCGGGGGCCGAGAGCGTCACGGCCGAGGTCGAGCGCACCCCGGACGGCTACGTGACCCTGCGCACTGCGAACGGCTGCCTGGAGGTGCGCGGCGGCAAGCTCACGCTCAACGTGCCGCTGCAGCCGGGAGTCGAGGTGTCCCAGCAGACGTGCGACGACGCGAACACCGTGCAGCGCTGGCAGTTGGTGCCGGTGGGACGTGGTTACCGGCTCGTCAACGCGATCACGCAGATGGCTGTGCATGTCGGCGACGACGGACGGCTCGTCCAGTATCCGCCTGACCGGCGGGGCGCAGCCGTATGGCAGGTGACGGCCGACTGACCCGGAGCCCCGCCGTCCTCCGTCTCCACCCCCTGACCTGAGGAGTGCGACCCCCATGGCAGTCTCCAGACGTCTCTTCGTGACGGCCGCCGCGGCACTCGTGGCGTCCAGCGGTACGTCCCTGGCCCTCGCGCCCACCGCCTCCGCGGCCCCCGCCCCGCCTAACGAGCCGTGGTACCGGATCCCCGTCGGCCCCGACGACTCCCCGGACGAGCTGGTCTGCAAGGCGTCCCAAGTCCGGCCCACGGAACGGCAGATCGCCTGGCAGGCCCTCGAACGCACCGCCTTCCTCCACTTCGGGGTGAACACCTTCACCGGTCTCGAATGGGGCACCGGGGACGAGGATCCCGACGTCTTCCAGCCGGTCGGCCTCGACACCGACCAGTGGGCCCGCGCCCTGCGCGACGGCGGCTTCAAGCTGGCCATCCTCACCGTCAAGCACCACGACGGGTTCGTGCTCTACCCGTCCCGGTACACCGACCACTCGGTGGCATCCAGTAGTTGGCAGGACGGGCGAGGGGATGTCCTGCGGTCGTTCGCCGACTCCATGCGGCGTCATGGGCTCAAGGTCGGCGTCTACATCTCACCGGCCGACGAGAACCAGTACCTCCACGGCGTGTACGCCAACGGCAGCGCCCGCTCCGAGCGCACCATCCCCACTCCGGTCCCCGGGGACGACCGCCCGGACGGGCCGACCTTCACTCTCCCGGCCACCGACTACGGCGCCCACATGCTCGACCAGCTCTACGAGGTCCTCACCGAGTACGGGCCGGTCGACGAGGTCTGGTTCGACGGCGCCCAGGGCCGTATCCCGCCGGACAAGGTCGAGACGTACGACTGGGACAGCTGGTACACACTCATCCGGACCCTCGCGCCGGACGCCGCGGTCGCCGTCTCCGGACCCGATGTGCGCTGGGTCGGCAACGAGGGCGGGCTGGCCCGCGAGAACGAGTGGAGCGTCGTACCCGTCCAGGAGAAGGCCAACGGACGCATGGACTTCGCGCTCTCGTACGACGCGCCGGACATGGGCGGCCGGGACGCCCTGGTCGCGGCCCAGCCCGTGGCCGACCACCTCCAGTGGTGGCCGGCCGAGGCCGATGTGTCGATCCGGGACGGCTGGTTCTACCACGCCGACCAACAGCCCAAGTCGGTGCAGCAGTTGACTGACATCTACTTCGGCTCGGTGGGCCGCAACGCGGTCCTGCTGCTCAACATCCCGCCGGACGACGAGGGCCGACTTCCGGCAGCGGACGTCGCCCGCCTGCGGGAGTTCCGCGAGCGCATCGACAGGGAACTGCCGGAGGATCTGGCACACGGGGCGCGCACCACCCGCTCCCCGGGCACGATCACGGTGGACCTGGGCCGCTCCCGCGAGATCGACCGCATCCGCCTCGCGGAGGACACCCGCCACGGCCAGCAGGTGGAGTCGTTCGTGATCGAGGCCCACACCGACGGAGCCTGGAAGCACGTGACAGAGGCAGGCACGATCGGTGCCAGCCGCATCCTGCTCCTACCGACCCCGATCAGCGCCAGCCGCTGGAGGCTACGGGTGACAGCTTCCCGTCGCACCCCTCACCTGGCCAGGTTCGAACTGCACCGCTCCCACCTCTGAAGCAAGGGCCCCTTGCCCGGGGGCGCGGGGAACGGCGCGAGCAACCACGACGGACCCGCACTCAACAACGAACCCCCGCCCCCGGTTTCTAAGGGGCGCGGGGAACGGCGCGAGCAACCACAACGAGCCCGCACCCGACAACGAACCCCCGCCCCCCTCCCCGCTCAAGCGCCGCAGGCCCCGCAGGGCCCCGTACTGTCGCGTTCGATCAACCCCGGCACCGGCACCCCCACAGCCCGCGCAGGCCCCCCGTCCAGCAACGACGTCAACTCCGCGGCAGCGGTCCGGCCGAACGCCACCGTGTCGCGGGACAGCGCCGACAGCCACGGCTTGACCATGCGGCACAGTGCCGAGTCCTCCCAGGCCACGACCGACACGTCACCCGGTACGGAGAAGCCCAGCTCCGTCGCGGCGGCGACCCCGGCGACGGCCATCACGTCGTTGTCGTAGACCAGCGCGGTCGGTGGCGCCCCGCCACCCAGCACGCCGCCCTCCAGGACGCGGCGCGTCACCGCCGCGCCCTCCGCGTCGGAGTAGTCCGTGGTCACCGAGCACACCTCGGCGAGCCCTCGCCGGTCCGCCTCGGCGCGCAGCGTACGGATGCGCCGCTCCGTGTGCGCGAGGCCGGGCAGACCCGCGATGTGCACGATCCGCCGGTGACCGAGTTCGTACAGCCGTCCCACCACGGACGCCATCGCGCCCGCGTCGTCCGCCCAGACCGTGGAGAGACCTGGATGCCGCGCGTCCGGCGCCCCGCCGATGACCACCGCCGGCAGTCCCAGTTCGTCGAGCAGGTCGGGGCGCGCGTCGTCGGTCCGCGGGTCGACGACCAGCACACCGTCCACGCGGTGCTCGGCCCACCAGCGCCGGTACACCGCGCACTCGTCGTCGACGTCCTCGACCACCTGGAAGAGCAGCCCGAGGTGACGCTCGGCCAGCACCTCCTGGATGCCCGAGATGAGCTGCAGGAAGAACGAGTCCACGCCGAGCGTGTCCGCGGGCCTCGCCAGGACGAGCCCGACCGTCGCCGTGCCCTCGCCGGACAGCTGGCGCGCCGCCGTGCTGGGCCGCCAGCCCAGTTGTTCGGCGACCCGGCGCACCCGGTCACGGGTGATCTCGGAGACCCCGGGCCGGTCGTTGAGCGCGAACGAGACCGCGCTCTCGGAGACCCCGGCGCGCTGCGCGATGTCCTTCATCGTCGGCCGGCGCGCGGGAGACCGCTTGGCTGGCACCTGCTCCCCATTCCACTAAAGCGCTTGAGTCAGGACAGCCTAAAGCGCATTAGTGATCTGTTGCAAGCGGGGTGTAACAACTGCTCTGAGCTGGCCATATGTCGAACTAATGAATTTAGCGGGGCGGAATCCATTGACTTCCCCGCCGCGCAGGATGCAAGGTCTGCCCGTCACCCCTGACCCACACCGTCGCAAAGGAGCCCGGTCACCGTGCGCATGCCTCGCAGAGCACTCGCCGCCGCTGTCGTCGCCCTGGTCCTGCCGCTCAGCGCCTGCGGCTCCGGGGGTGACGACAGCGGTTCCACGGACGCCTCCGGCAAGGTCGAGGGCGACATCACCTTCCAGACCTGGAACCTGCGGGCCAACTTCAAGCCGTACTTCGAGGGTCTGGTCGCCGACTTCGAGAAGAAGTACCCCGGTACGAACGTGAAGTGGGTCGACCAGCCCGCCGAGGGCTACGCCGACAAGATCAGCGCCGACGCGGCCGGCGGCACCCTGCCCGACGTCGTGAACGTCTCGCCCGACCTCGTCGCCCCGCTCGCCAAGGCGGGCCTCGCGCTCGACCTCGACAAGGCCGCCGCGAAGTACAAGAAGGAGTACCTCCCGGGTGCGTGGGCCAGCCACGAGATACCGGGCACGGAGGGCACGTACGCCTTCCCGTGGTACCTGAACACCGGCCCGCTCTTCTACAACAAGTCGCTGTTCAAGGAGGCCGGCCTGGACGCCGCGAAGCCTCCGAAGACGTACGACGAACTCTTCGACGACGCGCTGGAGCTGGCCGACAAGAGCGACGGCAAGGTCGCGACCCTGGCGAACGTGCCCACCATCGAGGACTTCGGCCGGTACGGCGTCGAGCTGATGAACAAGGAGGGCACGGCCTTCGCCTTCAACGACGCCAAGGGCGTGGAACTCCTCACCAAGTACAAGGAGTTGTACGACGCCAAGGCCCTCGACCCGCAGGCGCTGACCGCCACCCCCGAGTCGTCCGGCAAGAAGTTCCTCACCGGGGCCGTCGCCATGAACCCGGGCAGCGCCCTGGACCTCGGCAACTTCAAGAAGCAGGCGCCGAACCTCTACAAGAACATCGGCATCACCGACCAGATCACCAGCACCGGCAAGGTCAACATGTATGTGATGGGCGTGATGGTGAACGCCCAGACCAAGCAGAAGCCCGCCGCCGTCGCCTTCGCGCACTTCGTCACCGACGCGCAGAACCAGATGTCGTTCGCCAAGAAGGTCGCGATCTTCCCGAGCACCGCCGGTTCGCTCGACGACCCGTACTTCACCGAGGAGGACGGCACCGATGAGACCCGGGTGCGGATCGCCGCCGCCAAGTCCCTGAAGAACGCCGTCAACTACACGCCGGTGCTGTTCAGCGAGCAGATGAAGACCGAACTGCGCAACTCCGTCGCCAAGGCGCTGCAGGGCAAGGTGAGCCCGAAGGAAGCTCTCGACAACGCTGTCAAGGCGTGTGACCGCCTGCTCCAGCAGCAGGGCTGACCGACATGGCGAGCTCCTCCGGTACGGCTTCCTCCCGTACGGCTTCGCCCGGCAAGGTCCCCACCGGCGGGGCGTCCGTCGGTAGCGCTTCTCCCGGTGACGGGGGCGACGGTGATGGACGTCCTGCCGGGGCCGTCGCCCGGGTGCGGCGGCAACTGCCCACCAGTCCCTGGCTGTTCGCCGCCCCGGGGCTGCTGGTCGTGGGCATCTTCATCCTCTACCCGTTCGTCTCGACCGTGGTCAACGCCTTCACCGACCGCCGGACCCTGATCCCCGGCGAGTTCGTGGGCCTGGCCAACTTCCGGGAACTGCTGCACGACGAGATGTTCTGGATCGGCCTGCGCAACAGCACGCTGTACGTCCTCGGGGTCGTCCCCGCGCTCGTCCTGCTGCCCCTGCTGCTCGCGCTCCTCGTCCAGAAGAACATCCCCGGCATCGCCTTCTTCCGGTCGGCCTTCTACACCCCGGTCGTCGCCTCCATCGTCGTGGTGGGTCTCATCTGGGTGTGGCTGCTCGACGAACGCGGCCTGGTGAACTCGCTGCTGGAGGCGATCGGGGTCGGCAGGATCGGCTTCCTGAGCGACCAGTGGCTGCTCCTGCTGAGCGCCATGACGGTCACGGTCTGGAAGGGCCTCGGCTACTACATGATCATTTACCTGGCCGCGCTCGCCAACGTGCCGCGCGAGCTGCACGAGGCCGCGGCCGTGGACGGCGCCGGCGCCGTCCGCCGCTTCCTCACCGTCACCGTGCCCGCCGTCCGCTCCACGATGGTGCTGGTCGGCGCGCTCTCCTCGGTCGCCGCCTTCAAGGTGTTCTCCGAGGTCTACCTGATGGCGGGGCCCGGCGGCGGTCCCGCGGGCGAGGACACCACGCTCGTGATGCTCGTCCAGCGCACCGGCACCGGCCTGACCGGCCGGGTCGGCTACGCCTCCGCCATCTCCGTCGTCGTCTTCGTCGTCACCGTCGCGCTGATGCTGCTCGTGCTGCGCGCCGACCGGAAGGAGGACGCGTGAGTGCCGCCGAGAAGGTGCGTGAGGTGCCGGCGGGCTCCGAGGCGCGCCGCCGTCGTCGTGGGCGCGTCACAGATGAGAACGGGAAGCGTGTACGGGTGTGGGAACTCGCCCTGCGGTACGCGCTGTTGCTCGCCGTGCTGGCGCTGACCGTCGGGCCGTTCCTGTGGCAGCTGTCCACCTCGCTGAAGGGGCCGACCGAGGACATCTTCAGTTCGCCGCCGAAGTTCCTGCCCGGTGACCCGACCCTGCACAACTACGACCGGGTCGCCCAGACGATCCCCGTGTGGGACTACGCCCTCAACTCCCTGAAGGTCGCCACCGCCAACGTCGTCACGAACTGCGTCGGCGCGGCGCTCGCGGGCTACGCGCTGGCCCGGCTGCGCTACCGCGGCCGCAAGGTGGCCACGCTCGTGTTCATCCTCGCGATGCTCGTGCCCGTGGAGGGGATCATCATCGCCCAGTTCACGACCATGCGTGAGCTGGGTCTGAACAACACGCTCATCGGGGTCGTCCTGCCCGGATGCATCGGCGCGATGAACGTCCTGCTGATGCGCAACGCGTTCCTCAATCTGCCGTACGAGATCGAGGAGGCGGCGTTCGTCGACGGCGCGAACACGTGGCAGCGGTTCTTGCGGATCGCGTTGCCCTCGGTGAAGGGGACGCTCGCCGTTGTGGCGATCTTCGCCTTCATGGGGGCGTGGGACGACTTCCTGTGGCCGTTGATCGTGCTCAGCGATACCGACAAGTTCACGCTGACCATCGGGCTCAACTATTTGCATGGCACCTTCGCCAATGATGAGCGGCTGGTGGCCGCGGGCACGATCATCGCCGTGGCGCCGTTGATCGCGCTCTTCGCCTGTCTTCAGCGGTACTTCTTCCGTGGGGTGGGGGAGGGGGCGGTGAAGGGGTGAGTTCCGCGGTGACCGCGGTCTTTTTGGGCGCCGGCCCAGCGTTGTCAGGTGCGGGTGCGTCGTGGCTGGTCGCGCAGTTCCCCGCGCCCCTGAAGGAGCTTCGGCCGGTTGTCGGGTGCGGGCCGGTGGGGGTGAGCCGCGCAGTTCCTCGCGCCCCTGAAGGGGGAAGGCCGGTCGTCGGGTGATCCTCCGCGCCCCCTGTCGGGGCGCAGCCCCGCCTCGAAGGGGCGCGGGGAACTGCGCGACCAGCCCCCACCGGGCCGCACGGTGCGCCCCGTGCCGGTGGCAGCCTGTGCACCCCCCCCATACCCCCCACATCCGCACCACAGAAACAGGACTAGGAACCCCGGATGTCTTCTGCTGTGCGCTTCGGCGTCAACTACACCCCTAGTGAAGGGTGGTTCCATCACTGGCTCGACTTCGATCTCGACTCCGTGCGGGCCGATCTCGACTCGATCGCCGCACTCGGGCTCGACCACGTACGGGTCTTTCCGATCTGGCCCTACTTCCAGCCGAACCGCTCGCTGATCCGCCCGCGGGCCGTGGAACAGCTCGTCGCCCTCGCGGACGCGGCGGCCGAGCGGGGCCTGGACGTCAACGTGGACGGGCTGCAGGGTCACTTGTCGAGTTTCGACTTCCTGCCGGCGTGGACGCAGACCTGGCACCGGCGGAATCTCTTCACCGACCCGGAGGTCGTCGAAGGGCAGGCCGAATATCTGCGGACCCTCGCCGCCGCCCTCGCCGACCGGCCCAACTTCATCGGCATGACCGTGGGCAACGAGGTCAACCAGTTCTCGGCGGGCCCCCACCCGGACCCCGACCGGGCGGCGGCCGATGCGGTCGACGCGTGGCTGGAGCGGATGCTCGCGGCCTGCGAGAAGGGCGCCCCCGGCAAGCTGCATCTGCACGCGGAGTACGACGCCGCCTGGTACCAGGACGACATGCCGTTCACCCCGGCGCAGGCCGCGCGGCGCGGAGCCGTCACCGCCGTGCACTCGTGGGTCTTCAACGGCACGGCCCAGCGGCACGGGCGTACCGGCGTCGCGACCGAACACCACGCCGCCTATCTGATCGAGCTGAGCAAGGCCTGGGCCGGCGATCCGTCGCGCCCGGTCTGGCTCCAGGAGGTCGGCGCACCGGCGCCGCTGGTCCCCGCCGAGCACGCCGCCGCCTTCACCGAGGCGACCGTCGCGAACGCCCTGGACTGCCCGGACCTGTGGGGCGTCACCTGGTGGTGCTCCCACGACGTGTCCCGCGAGCTCGTCGACTTCCCCGAACTCGAATACGGGCTCGGGTTGTTGAGCAATGACCGCCGGCCCAAGGACAGTGCGCGGGCGCTGGCCCGCGCCGCCCGCTCGGCCCGCGAGCACCCGTACACCCCCAAGGCCCGCACCACCGCGCTCGTCGTCCCCGACGACCCCGCCGGCCGTTCCGTCTGCGCGCCGGGCGGCCCGGTCTTCGAGGCGTTCTTCCGGCTCACCGCCGACGGCGCCCGACCGACCACCGTCCTCGCGTCCCGCGCGAACGACGTGGAGCACCTCACCGCACGAGGCATCACCGAAGTCGTCACACCCGATCAGGTTCCGTGACCCCCACAGGAAACAAGAACTCCCACAAGGAGGCACTTGCCCGTGAACCCCACCAGACGCACCGTCCTGCTCGTCGCCGGCACCGGGACGGCCGCCGCCCTGCTCCCGGCAGGACCGGCCGCCGCCGGTCAGGAGACCGCGGCCCCCGCCGCCGGGGCCGCCGCCTCGGCCCTCCAGCCGTACGCCTCCTACTGGTACCCGGACTCCTTCCCCTCCGGCTCACCGGGCGCGGGCATCACCTGGCGCAGTCTGAAGGCGTGGAGCGCCGCCACCGACACCGACCTGGCCTTCAACACGGCGTCCGTGCCGCTCGCCGAGCGGTTCACCCCGACACCGGTGAACTCGACGGCCCGCGCCGGGCAGGCCCGTATCCAGTCGCTGGTCTCCTTCGGTCCGACCGCGAGCAACCCCGCGCAGGGCGCGGCCACCGCCGACTACTACGCGCTCACCCACTGGAGCTACGTCGACGAGCTGGTCTTCTGGGGCGGTTCCTCCGGCGAGGGGCTGATCCTCGCGCCGAACGCGCCGATCGTGGACGCCGCCCACCGGCACGGCGTACCCGTCCTCGGCAATGTGTTCCTGCCGCCCGCCGCGTACGGCGGCCAGTTGCAGTGGACCCGCGACCTGGTGCAGAAGGACGCGGCGGGGCACTACCCGCTGGCGGCCCAGCTCGTCGCGGTCGCCGAGGCGTACGGGTTCGACGGCTGGTTCATCAACGCCGAGACGAGCGGCGGGAACGCGGCGCTCGCCACCGACATGCTCGGCTTCCTCACCGAACTGAAGACGCTCAGCGCGGCCAAGGGACAGCGCGTCACCTGGTACGACTCGATGACCGTCAGCGGCTCGGTGAGCTGGCAGGGCGCCCTGAACAACCAGAACCGGGTGTTCTACCAGGCCGCCGACACGATGTTCCTCGACTTCCGCTGGTCCGCGAGCAGTCTGGTGTCCTCCGGCACGAACGCCCAGCAGATCGGCCGTGACCGCTACGAGCTGTGGGCGGGCGTCGACGTCGAGGCCAACGGCTGGAACCGGTCCGTGAACTGGGACGCCATGGTGCCCGGCGGCTCGGCGCACCTCGTCTCCGTGGGCTTCTACCGGCCCGAGTGGACCCGCAACCACCTGCCCGCCACCCGCACACCCGGCGACTTCCACGCTGCCGACGACCGCTTCTGGAGCGGCCGTTCACTCGACCCGGCCCGCCCCGACACCACCGACACCTGGCGGGCGCCCGCCGTCTTTGTCGCCGACCGCTCGACCGTCACCGCACTGCCGTTCGCGAGCACCTTCAACACCGGCCACGGACTGCGCTGGTACGAGGACGGCGAGGTCACGTCGACGGCGCAGTGGAACCATCTCGGTCTCCAGGACCGGCTGCCGTCCCGGCGCTGGGTCACGCGAACGACGGGACAGCACCCGGCCGTCACGTTCGACTTCGCGGACGCGTGGCGCGGCGGCAGCAGCGTCCTGGTCGACGGCACCCTGACCGCGCCCACCACGCTCGACCTCTACGGAACCCGCCTGCCGCTCGGCGAGGACACGGTCGTCGAGCTGACCCACCGGGCCGACTCGGGGGACGTCACCGTGGAACTGGCCGTCGCCACCGCCGAACCGTCGGGCCCCGGGCAGCCGTACGCGTACACCTACTTCCCCGTCACCGCCGGTGACGGCTGGGAGACCTCGACCGTACGGCTGACCGGGCTGCCGGCGGACGGCACGGTGCACGCCCTCGGGGTCCGGCTCACCGGGGCCGACGGCGGCGGTGCCGTGAAGTGGCGGCTCGGAGGGATCGCCGTACGCGATCAGGACGCCCAGGCGCCCGGCACGCCCGTCGACGCGAGCGTCACGGGTGCCTCGGGAGGCGACCTGCGCCTCGCCTGGCGCGCGCCCACCGGCGCCGGCGTACGCCATTACACGCTGCACCGGGTGCTGCCCGACGGCACCCGGCGCTTCCTCGGCGGAACCGCTCAGCAGGCCTTCTTCGTTGGAGGACTGACAGCGGAAGGAGACGAGAGCGCGGCGAGGTTCGAATTGCGGGCCGTTGGGGAGTTTTACACCGCGTCGGCCCCCGCGACCCTGACCCACACCTGGTGACCGCCGACCACCGGTACCACCGGTAACAGCAACAACCCGCACAACGGAGTTACGGAGCACCCCACATGCATGACGACCGCGGCCTGGTCGAAGCCCGCCTCAAGCGCGTGCTCGACGAGCGCATACGACCCGCCGTGTACCCCGAGTCCGTACCGCTGGAAGTGGCGGTGTGGAACGCGCCCGGCGAGCCGGTGCCCGTCGAGGAGGGGCTGGCGGCCACGCCGTCACCGGTGGCGGTCGGCGACAGGTGGGGTGCTCCCTGGGGCACCAGCTGGTTCCGGGTGACCGGGACCGTGCCCGAGGAATGGGCGGGGAAGACCGTCGAGGCGCTCCTCGACCTCGGCTTCGACGAGAACATGCCCGGCTTCCAGTGCGAGGGCCTCGTCTACCGACCCGACGGAACCCCCGTGAAGGGCCTCAACCCGCGCAACCAGTGGGTACGGATCGGCGCGCCCGTCGCCGGCGGCGAGGAGGTGCGCCTGCACATCGAGGCCGCCTCCAACCCCGTCATCCTCGACTACCACCCCTTCCTGCCGACACAGCTCGGCGACAAGGAGACGGCCGGCGGCGAACCGCAGTACAAACTGGAGCGGATGGACCTCGCCGTCCTCGACGAGACGGTGTGGCAGCTCGTCATCGACCTGGAGGTCCTCGGCGAGCTGATGGCCGAGCTGCCCGTGGAGTCCGCCCGTCGCTGGGACATCCTGCGCGCGGTGGAGAAGGCCCTCGACGCCGTCGACCTGCAGAACGTGGGCGCCACCGCCGCCGCGGCCCGTTCCCAGCTTGAAGCGGTGCTGGCGGCTCCGGCCGTGCCCTCCGCCCACCGCATCAGCGCGGTCGGCCACGCGCACATCGACTCGGCGTGGCTGTGGCCGCTGCGCGAGACCGTCCGCAAGGTCGCCAGGACCACGTCGAACATGACCGCGCTCCTGGAGGACGAGCCCGACTTCGTCTTCGCCATGTCGCAGGCCCAGCAGTGGGCCTGGGTCAAGGAGCACCGGCCCGAGGTGTGGACGCGGGTGAAGAAGGCCGTCGCCGACGGGCGGTTCGTGCCCACCGGCGGCATGTGGGTCGAGTCCGACACCAACATGCCCGGCTCGGAGGCCATGGCCCGCCAGTTCGTGCACGGCAAGCGGTTCTTCATCGACGAGTTCGGCGTCGACAACGACGAGGCCTGGCTCCCCGACACCTTCGGCTTCGCCGCCGGACTGCCGCAGATCATCAAGGCGGCCGGCTCCAAGTGGCTGCTCACACAGAAGATCTCCTGGTCGCAGACCAACAAGTTCCCGCACCACACCTTCCAGTGGGAGGGCATCGACGGCACGCGGATCTTCACGCACTTCCCGCCCGTCGACACGTACAACTGCTCGATGAAGGGCAGCGAGATCGCCCACGCGGCGAACAACTTCAAGGACAAGGGTGTCGCCCGGCACTCCCTCGCCCCGACCGGCTGGGGCGACGGGGGCGGCGGCACGACCCGGGAGATGGTCGCCAAGGCGGCCCGGCTCCGCGACCTCGAAGGCTCGGCGACCGTGGTCTGGGAGACCCCGGAGAAGTTCTTCGAGAAGGCGGAGGCCGAGTACCCGAACGCCCCGGTGTGGGTCGGCGAGCTGTATCTGGAGCTGCACCGCGCCACCCTCACCAGCCAGGCCAAGACCAAACAGGGCAACCGCCGCAGCGAGCACCTGCTGCGCGAGGCCGAGCTGTGGGCGGCCACCGCGGCGGTCCGGACCAAGTTCAGCTACCCGCACGAGAAGCTGGACCGGCTCTGGAAGACGGTCCTGCTCCACCAGTTCCACGACATCCTGCCCGGCTCGTCCATCGCCTGGGTGCACCGCGAGGCCCGTAAGACCTATGAGGCGGTCGCCGAGGAACTGAACGGGATCATCGACGCCGCCCAGCGCGCGCTCGCCGGTGAGGGGACGACCACCCTCGCCTTCAACTCCGCGCCGCACATCCGCGACGGAGTACCCGCCGGCGGTGCGCGGACCCCGGCCGTCGGCGGCGAGTGCACGCTCGTGCCGCGCACGGACGGCGGCTTCGTCCTCGACAACGGATGTCTGCGCATCGAGATCGACGAACGCGGACTCGTGGTCTCCGCCTTCGACCTCGCCGCGGACCGCGAGACCCTCGCCCCCGGCGAGGCGGCCAACCTGCTGCAGATCCACCCCGACTTCCCCAACATGTGGGACGCCTGGGACGTCGACGAGTTCTACCGCAACACGGTCACCGACCTCGTCGACGCCGACGAGGTCGTCCCCGGTGACGACGGGGTCTCGGTCCGGATCGTACGGAGCTTCGGCGCGTCGAAGGTCACGCAGGTGCTGTCGCTCGCGCCGGGGGAGTGGCGGCTCGACCTCGACACCGAGGTCGACTGGCACGAGACGGAGAAGTTCCTGAAGATGGCCTTCCCGCTCGACGTGCACGCCGAGCGGTACGCGTCCGAGACGCAGTTCGGGCACTTCTTCCGGCCGACGCACACCAACACGTCCTGGGAGGCGGCCAAGTTCGAGGCCTGCAACCACCGGTTCGTCCACATGGAGGAGCCCGGCTGGGGCGTCGCCGTCGTCAACGACTCGACGTACGGGCACGACGTGACGCGTACGGTCCGTGAGGACGGCGGTACGACCACCACGGTCCGCGTCTCGCTGCTGCGCGCCCCGCGCTTCCCCGACCCGGAGACCGACCAGGGCATGCACCGCTTCCGGCACGCGCTGGTGCCCGGTGCGGCGATCGGGGACGCGGTGCGGGAGGGCTGGCGGATCAACCTTCCCCAGCGGAAGGTCGCCGGCGGGGCCTCGGAGGTCGCTCCCCTGGTGACCGTCGCGCAGGACGCGGTCGTGGTCACGGCGCTGAAGCTGGCGGACGACGACAGCGGGGACGTCGTGGTCCGCTTCCACGAGTCGAGAGGGGGCCGCAGCCAAGCCACGCTCACGGCCGGCTTCGACGTCGAGTCGGTCACGGTGACGGACCTCCTGGAGCGTCCGCTCCCGGACGCCACCGCCCCCGACCAGGACGGCAACCGCCTCACCCTGAAACTCCGCCCGTTCGAACTGGTGACGCTGAGGATCAAGCGCGCCTGAGCCTCTTCAGCGGGGCGCGGCTCCGTGCGAGCCGCGCCCCGCAGAGGCACGCCGCCGTACGGCGGCACTGTTTCGGCACTGCCCCCTGCTTAATCTCGGCGCTCCGAAACCGAGAAGCCGACGGTTTTCTGGCCAGTCAGCCCCCGCCCTTTCTGGACAGGCCGCCGGTGCGAACAGAAGCAGGACCTTCAGACTATGACGCTGATTGCGGGCATCGACGAAAGCGCACTCTCATCCGACGCGGACAACGGCCCCGCCGGCGGAGTGGATGAGCTCGTGGAAGAGCATCGCGCCGCACTACTCGCCTACGCACGCCGCTTCCTGACGGATCATCACCTCGCCGAGGACATCGTCCAGGAGACCTTCATCAGGGCATGGCGGCACGCCGACCGGCTCCGCCACCAGGAGGGCTCCGTACGCGGCTGGCTGCTCAAGGTGACCCGGAACCTCATCGTCGACCGCATGCGCAGTGCCTATGCCCGGCACGAGACGGCGACCGCCCACAGCCCCGACACCACCCTGCCGGACCACACCGACGCGGTCCTGACCTCCCTGGAGATGGCCTCCCTGCTGCGCCGTCTGTCCAGGGAGCACCAGGAGGTCCTGGCGCTCGTCCACCTCTACGGCCGGACGATGAAAGAGGCGTCGCACATCCTCGACGTACCGTCGGGCACGGTGAAGTCACGCCACTACTACGCGATGCGGGGCCTGCGTGAGCAGTACTTCTCACGCTCCTGACGGTCCCGTCGTGCTGGGACGGCGGTGCCGCGCGCTCAGCGCGAACCGCCGTCGATGTCCTTGAGGCGCTCCCGGATCAGCTCTCCCTCGGGATGGCCGAGCGAGTCGAGGATGTCCAGCGCCTCGGTCCAGGCCTGCCGCGCCTTGCCGGGAGACGCGGAGCGGTGCACGTTGCCGATGTGCACGAGCGTGTCGGCGGTCAGGTACGCGTCGCCCAGGCGGCGGTAGTGCTCCAGAGCCCGATGCAGCGCCCGCAGGGCCTCCGGCTCCCGCCCCAGACGGTGGTGCGCCACGCCCAGACTGTCCCAGGAGGCCGCCTCGACATTGCGGTTGCCGACCCGGCGGGCGATGTCGACGGCCCTTTGGCAGTATTCCACGGCGCCCTCGAAGTCCCGCAGGAGGATGCGGGTCCAGCCGACCTCGTTGGTGACGGACGCGATCCCGAGCTCGTGGCGTGCCGTGCGGTACAGCGCCAGCGCGGCCTCGTAGTGCGTCAGTGCCTGCTCGTGCGCTTCCATGGCGTTCCGCAGGAAGGCCAGGTAGCGGTGCGTCAGCGCTTCCCCGAGCAGATCGCCCGCCTCGGCGAAGAGCACCAGGGCTTGTTCCAGGTGGCGTGCCGCCTGGTCGCCCTGCTGCGTGCGGCCCAGGGCGAACCCGAGCGACCTGTGCATCTGCGCCTGTCCCTGTGCGTCGCCCGCGCGTTGCGCCGCGAGCAGCGCCGCGCTCTGGATCTCCGTCTGCTCCTGACGGCGTCCGCTGCGGTCGAGGATCAGTTCGAGGACCGCCGCCAGCCGCCAGGGCCGCACGCCCTCGCCGTGGTACGTGTCGCGGACGGCGATGGCGTGCAGGGCGGGCATCTCGTGGTGCAGCCAGTCGGCGGTGCCGGCGGTGCCCGTGAACGTCATGACCTGCGTACCGGGTGCCGGCGGGGGCAGCGTCGGATGCTCCCGGTGGGTGTTGACGGCGCTGGAGGCGTGGTGCGCCGAGTGCAGGTAGTGGTCGTACAGCCGCTGCCGGGCGCCCTCGACGGACGCGGTGGTGTCCTCGGCGCGGGACATCTCCTGGCCGAACCTCTTGAGGAGTTCATGGGTGCCGTAGCGGCCGGACCCGTACTCGATCCAGAGGTTGGCGCGGTGCAGCTCCGACATGACCTGCCGGGTCTTCTCCATCGGCAGGCCGGTGAGGCTGGCGGCGGCCTGCGGTGACACGTCGGGGGACGGGCTCAGCCACAGCCGGCGGAACGCGTCGGCCGCCTGCCCGGTGAGAGCACGGTAGGACCAGGAGAAGACGGAGCGGGTGTCCGTGACGGGGTCGCTCGTCCCGCTCAGTGTGAAGGCCTGGAGGCTGTCGCGGCTTCGTTCGAGCTCTGCCGCGACCTCGGCCAGCGGGGTGCCCGGGCGGCTCTCGGCGCGTGCGCAGACGACGGCCAGGGTGAGGGGCAGCCGGCCGCAGTGCTCGATGATCGCGAGCGCCGCCTCACGGGAGCGTTCCACCCGGGGCCTTCCGAGCCTGCGGGTGAGGAAGTCGACGGCCTCCGCGACCGTCAGGACGTCCACGGTCAGCAGACTCGTGCCGGCCGAGGCGACGAGACCGGTGAGCTGTTCGCGACTGGTGACGACCGTGAAGCAGCCCGGACCGCCCGGCAGGAGCGGGCGCACCTGCTCCGCGTTGCGCGCGTTGTCGAGGACGATCAGGCATCGGCGCCCGGCCAGCACACTGCGGTAGAGCGCTGTGCGGCTGTCGAGGCCGGCCGGGACGCGCTCGCTGGGGATACCGAGGGATTCGAGGAAGTGGCAGATCGCCGTCGACGGAGTGAGGGGGTCTCCCGACGGGTCGTACCCCCGGAGGTCCAGGTACAACTGCCCGTCGGGGAACCGGTGGGCGGCGCGATGGGCCCAGTGCAGGGCCAGGGTGGTCTTCCCCACGCCCGGGGCGCCCCCGATCGCGACGGACGTGCGGGTGCCGGCCGGCAGCAGCGAGTCCAGGCGCTCGATCTCCGTCCGCCGCCCGCTGAACACCCGCAGTGCCGCGGGCAGTTGCGCGGGCCGCACCAGGGCGGGACTCCTGCCTTCGGAAGCCGGGGAAGCCGGGGGAGCCGACGCGGTCGGGGCAGTCGTGGCGGCCGTGGCGGCCGAGGTGCGCGGAGGCGTGTCGGCGGTGGGGGAGACGGTGCCGCGCAGCACGTCGGCCTGGGCGGCGCGCAGTTCGGGCCCCGGGTCGACACCCAGTTCGTCCGCCAGCCGCCCGCGGACGCGCCGGTACTGCTCCAGAGCCCGGGCGGTGAGCCCCTCCGCGGCCAGCACCCGGATGAACCCGGCCTGGAGGACCTCGTTCAGCGAGTCCTCCTGCGCGGCCTGTCCGAGCAGCGGCAGCGCCTGCTGGGTGCGCCGGGAGACGAGAGCGGTCTCCGCGGCGGCCTGGGCGGCACGGAAGTACTCGGCGTCGACCGCGGCGAAGTCGGTGTGCGACCGGAGCCCGGGCGGCAGTGTGGCCGCCGTCGGGCCGCTCCGCAGTGCCAGGGCCGCGAGCAGCAGATCGGCCGCCTCCCCCGGCCGGTCGTGGTCGGCCGCTTCCTGGCCCGCGTCGCGCAGCGTACGGAACCGATGGAGGTCCAGTGCCTCCTCCCCGACGTCCAGCCGGTATCCGCCGGCCGCGCGTACGAGCACACGGGCCTCGCTCCGCTGTGTCAGCCCGGGTTCGAGGAGCCGCCGCAGGGCGCCCACATGACGGTGCACCACATTGACCGCCCGCTCGGGTGGATCGCCGTCCCATAAGCTGTCGACGAGGTGATGCACGGGCACGGGCCTACCCGCCCTGACCAGCAGCAGCGCCAGTACGCTCCGCTGCTTCGGAGGGCCCAGGTGCAGCTCCGTTCCCCGGTGCCACGCCCGCAGGGGGCCGAGGATCGACAGGCGCAGCGTGTTCTCCCCGGCGGACGCCGGACCCGGCCGCACGGTCATCGACTCCCTCGCAGGAACTCGGCCAGCACGGAGCCGTCGTGTTCGCCCAGACCCGCGGCCAGCGCCCGGTCGATCAGTGCGCGGGACGCCTCCAGTTGGGCCATGGGCGCCCCCACGGACGACGCCAGCGCGTTCACCAGGGTCAGGTCCTTGGCGACCAGCGCCAGTGTCATGTGGATCGGGGCGTCCCGCGGCGTCACGAAGTTGTCCTTGTTGTACAGCACGAAGGGGGCCGCCGCCGCGCTCCGGGTGAAGGCGTCGTAGGCGGCCTCCCGGTCGATGCCTGCGCGCTCCGCCAGCACCAGGGACTCGGCGAGCGCCGTACCCAGGGACAGCAGCAGCGAGTTGACCACCAGCTTCATGACGCTGCCCCGTCCGGAGTCCCCGAAGTGCAGGACCCGGGTGGCCAGGACGTCGATGACCGGACGCACCTGGTCCAGCGCGGTCCTGGAGCCGCCGGCCAGCACGGTGAGTTCGCCCCGCGCCGCCAGTTCGACCGACCCCGAGACCGGGGTGTCGAGCAGCACGGCCCCGCGCTCCAGGACTCGGGGCACCAGGGACGTCACCGTCGAAGGGGCGATCGTGCTGGTCTCCAGCACCGTCACCCCCGGGCTCAGCCCGGCCAGGAGGCCGTCCGGCCCGTGGTAGACCTCGCGCACCGCCGTGTCGTCGGCGAGGGAGACGATGACGATGTCGGCGGACTCGGCTGCCTCCCGTGGACAGCCGGCCACCCGGGCGCCCGTCTCGTCCGCCACGTCGAGGGCCCGTTCCCGGGTCCGGTTGGTGACGACGACGGCGTGCCCCGCCCTGCGCAGGCGTACCACCATGGGGCGGCTGATGCGGCCGATACCGACGACGGCCACCGTGGGCAGGGCGCCGGTCATGCCAGGCCCCCGGTGAGGCTGAGGTTGACGCCGTCGGCCGCCGGATTCCCCAGCAGGAAGAGGGAGCCCTCGACGATGTCCTCCATGGTGGGCAGCGCGCCGGTCAGTGTCCGCCCGCGGGCGACCTCAAGGAACTGCGTCTTTCCGGCCCAGAAGGGGCTGTCGCCGACGGCGCCGGGATGGATGGCGTTGACCCGGACCGGCGCCAGTTCCTTGGCCAGGGTCGCCACCAGCCCCACCACACCGGCGTTCACCGCGGAGACCGTCGTGGAACCGGGGTAGGGCGCGTCCTTGGCCATGCCGCCGAAGAGCAGCACCGAGCCGCCGGGGGAGATGCGCGTCCGCAGCGCGTGGACGACCGTCGTATAGCCGACGATCTTCGACACGGCCAACTCCGTCGCCCCCGCGACGTCGTAGCTCTCGATGGTGTTGCTGTCGCGCTGCATCCCGGCCAGGACGACCGAGTCCACCTGGTCGATGCCGGCCAGCGCCGCCGTGATCTCCGCGGGCCTGGAGAGATCGACCGCGATGCCGCGGACGGCAGCGGCCCCGGCGTCGGAGCCGATGTCCGCGGCCACCTTCTCGGCGCGCGCACCGTCGCGGCCGGCGATCACCACCGAGGTGCCGCGCCGTGCGTACGCGGCGGCCAACTCGCGGCCGATGCCCGCGGTTCCACCGACGATCAGTACCTGGTTCGTCATGACAAGCCTCTCATCGAGCACCACCGGATCTCGGTCGGTGTCCAGGCTGCCCGCGAACCGCTATCGGGTCCAACGAAAAGTGTTGACAGCTGTTATCGCGTATATCGATGATTCGCGGATGGAGATACGGCAGTTGCGCTATTTCATCGCCGTGGCCGAAGAGCTCAGTTTCACCCGCGCCGCCGTGCGGCTCTTCGCCGCCCAGTCGACCGTGTCGGCAGCCGTCCGTGCCCTGGAGGAAGACCTCCGGGTGTCGCTGTTCGAGCGGTCCACCAGGGCGGTGGCCCTGTCCGCGGCGGGCGCGGTGTTCCTGCCCGAGGCCAAGAGCGTCGTCGCGGCCGCGGAGCGGGCCAGGGAGGTCGTCGGCGAGGCGTCGAGAAGCCTGCGGGGCAGCCTGCGGATCGGCACGATGACGCGCATCACGGCTCTCGACCTGCCGCGCCTGGTGGGGGCGTTCCGCCAGCGGCACCCCCTGGTCGACATACAGATCCAGGTGTCGAGCAGCGGGGCCGGCGGGATCGCCGAGGACGTGCGCCGCGGCCGGCTCGACATGGGCGTCGTCGCCCTGGCCTCCTCCGAGGCGAACGACCTGGACCTGCGGCCGTTCGCGACCATCGTGTACGTGGCCGTCCTGCCCGCCGACCATCCGCTGGCGCGGCGGGAGCACATCGTCCTCAAGGACCTCGTCGACGAGAACTTCGTCGAGGCGGCGAGCGGGTTCGGCACCCGCACCGCCATGGACCGGGCCTTCAGGGAACTCGGGGTCACCCGCCGTGTGTCGGTGGAGATCACCGACATCGCGTCGGCGGCCTCCTACGTACGGGCCGTGGGCGGCGCGGCCGTCATCCCCCGCTACGAGGCCATGGACACGACGGGGGTCGTGGTCAAGCCGCTGTCCGGGACCGTGCCCACGACGAAGCTGTCGTTCGCGGTCCGCGCGGGACGGGCCCCGAGCCCCGCGGTCTCCGCCCTGCTCGATCTCAGCTCCAACTACACCCGCGACGACGGCACTTTCTGAGAGAGGGTACGGACGCCGACGGGGCCTCCGCGTCGACATCCGCACCGCGGCGGTCAGTCCCTCACCGCACCCCGACGTCAATCCCTCACCGTGCTGCGTCAGTCGAAGAAACGCACCGACCGGACGCCCCGGAGTCCGGTGCTGCCCAGCAGGTCCTTGACGTCTCCCTCGACGAACCTGGAGGCGCCGGTGCAGTCCGGTCCCTCCCAGACCTTGACGAAGCCTCCGCCGGTCTGGAGCGAGCCGTCGAACCGTACGTTCTGGCAGCCCGGACCCGAGACGCCCTGCGACGAGTCGAGGAAGTCCTTCTCCTCGAAGAGGGTCGCGTTCCCGGCCGGGTCGGAGGTGGGCGAGGCCTGCGGCGACTCCTGCGGTGAGGCCCCGTCCGCCGCTCCGCCCGTCTCGTCCGCCGCTCCTCCCGCCGCGGTGCCGCCCTGCGCCTTCCCGCCGTCCGGGGTCACACCGAACCAGACGCCGTCGACACCCTGCCCGTTGGTGTCACCGGCTTCGACGTCCTTGCTGAAGAGATAGACGGGCCAGCCGCCGAGAGTGACCTGAAAACCACCGTCCCGCTCGATGAAGCCGATCTTCGACTTGTCGATCCCGTCGATGAACACCCTGCCGTCGCGCGCCACCAGATACGGAGGCCAGGTGGTGGCGCACTTGCCGGTGCAGTTGGAACGCGACGGGCTGCTGGTGTCCTTGTCGAACCTGTACAGGGTGAATCCCTTGCCGTTGACGGTCACCGGGTCGAGGTCACCCGCGCTGCCGGCGCTCAGCTGGACCCACTTGCGGATCACCGGCCTGCGAGCCGTGGCGGCGGCGGCCGGCGCGGCGGCGGCGGCGAAGTCACCGGCGCTCCGGTCGGCCTCGTTCTCGGTGGCGGTACCCCGCTGGAATGCGAGTTTGCTCGTGGCCTCCGCCGCGGCGCCCGCGGCCTCGTCGTCGCCGTTGCAGGCGGTCAGCAGAAGCGTGCCCGCCACCAGGGCGCAGGCAAGTGAAACGGCGCGCGAACGTAACATGAGTACTCCCGAATGCGTGAGCTGCGAAATGCGCGAAGGGCGCGGAACCACGGGACGACGGAGCGAAGGCCCGCATCGTCCCCGTGTTCGTGGCGCGGCCGTGCCCCCGGCACAACCGCACACCCTCTACACGACAGGACAGCCCCGCAGGGGTCAGTCGCCGCGGGACCCGACGCCCCGGTCGGGCGCTCTCACGGCTGGAGCTGGACGCGCAGCCACTGCTCCACTTCGCCCACATGGGCCGCCGCGGCCGCCCGCGCCGCCTCGGGATCGTGCGCCACCAGCGCCCGGTGGATGGCGGCATGCTCCCGCCGGGTCCGCTCGAACGCCCCCTCCTCCTGATACCCCCGCCACACCCGTGCCCGGAACGTCCGCGAGGACAACCCGTCCAGGATGGCCGCCATCGTCTCGTTGCCCGCGGCGCCCGCGATGACCCGGTGGAACGCCAGGTCGTGGGAGAGGATCTCCTCCGGGTCGTCCGTGGCGTTCATGGCGGTCAGGTGCTTCTCCACCTCGGCCAGCTGGTCCGCGGTGATCCGCGCGGCGGCCAGCGCCGTCGCCGTCGACTCCAGGATCCGCCGTACTTCGAGGAGTTCGACCAGCCGCGGACCGCGGGAGAGATCCGCGACCACGCCGAACGTCTCCAGCAGATCCCCGGCCTCCAGCTGCGTGACGTAGATCCCGGACCCGTGCCGTGCCTCCAGGACGCCCAGCACCGTGAGCGCCCGGATCGCCTCGCGCATGGAACTGCGGGAGATGCCGAGCTGCGCGGCCAGATCGCGCTCGGTCGGCAGTCGTGCGCCCGGCTCCAGACGGCCCTCGCCGATCATCGCCTTGATCCGGTCGATGGCGCGCTGGGTCACGGTCCCCTTCTGGGGGGCCGGCGCGGGTGCCGCGGCCGGGGCCGCCGTCGCCGCCTCGGGCAGGCTCTCGTCCACGCCATGTCCTCCTGTAGCCGGGTGGGCCGCAGTCTAACCACTCAGGTGGTCCGACCACTACGCGCAGAAACAGCGAAAATCGCGGTCGAGGGGTGTTGTCGGAGCGAAGTGGTCTGATAAATATGCGTGGCACCTGCTCGATCGCACCCGATCGCACTCGATCACGCTCAATGAGGAGCCGATAGATGGCCGGCAGAACTGTGCGGTACAGGAACGGGCGAAACGCCTCGCGAGCGATGGGTGCGACGGCCGCGGCCGTCTGTGCCGCCCTCGCGCTCACGGCATGCGGCAGCACCAAGGACACCGTCGACTCCGGCGGCGGCAAGGGCGGCGGCAGCGGCAAGGTCGGAGTGATCCTGCCCCTGCTGACCTCGCCGTTCTGGCAGTCGTACAACGACTACGTACCCAAGATGGCGAAGTCCGAGGACGTCGACGCCCTCAAGACCGTCAACTCGAACAGTGACCCCTCGCAGCAGATCACGGACATCAACAACCAGCTCAACCAGGGCGTGAAGGGCCTCGTCGTGGCGCCCCTGGACAGCGCCGCGATCTCCGCGGGCCTCGACCAGGCCGAACGCAAGGGCGTGCCCGTGGTCGCCGTCGACGTGGCGCCCGAGAAGGGCAAGGTCGCGATGGTCGTCCGCGCCGACAACGTGGCGTACGGGCAGAAGGCCTGCGAGTACCTCGGCGGGCAGATCCCCTCGGGCAAGGTCGTGCAGATCATGGGCGACCTCGCCTCGGTCAACGGCCGCGACCGCTCCGAGGCCTTCCGCACCTGCGTCAAGGAGAAGTTCCCGAAGCTGAAGGTCCTGGAGATCCCCGCCAAGTGGGAGTCCGACACCGCCGCCTCGAAGCTGGACACCCTCCTCAACGCCAACCCCGACATCAAGGGCATCTACATGCAGGCGGGCGGTGTCTATCTCGCGCCCACGCTGCAGACCCTCAAGTCCAAGGGGCTGCTGAAGAAGGCCGGCGAGAAGGGCCACATCTCGATCGTCTCGAACGACGGCATCCCGCAGGAGTACGACGCGATCCGCAAGGGCCAGATCGACGCCACGGTCTCCCAGCCGGCCGACCTCTACGCCAAGTACGGCATGTACTACATCAAGGCGGCGATGGAGGGGAAGACCTTCGAGCCCGGTCCCACCGACCACGACTCGGAGATCGTGAAGCTGCCCGGCGGCATCCTTGAGGACCAGCTGCCCGCGCCGCTGGTGACCAAGGACAACGTCGACGACCCCGAGCTGTGGGGCAACACGGTCAAATGAGCACACCACCACTCGTCGAGGCGCGGGGCATCGCCAAGCGGTACGGCCCGACCGTCGCCCTCGCCGACGGCCGACTCACCGTGTACGCGGGCGAGTCCCACGCACTCGTCGGCCGCAACGGCGCGGGCAAGTCCACCCTCGTCACCGTCCTGACCGGCCTCCAGGCACCCGACGAGGGCACGGTCCGCTTCGACGGCGAGCCCGCGCCCGCACCCACCGACCGGGACGCCTGGCGGCGCAAGGTGGCCTGCGTCTACCAGAGGCCCACCGTCGTACCGGAGCTGACGGTCGCCGAGAACCTCTTCATCAACCGGCAGCCCCGGGGCCGCGGCGGCTTCATCAGCTGGCGCCGGCTGAGGAGCGAGGCCGCCGAGGTGCTCGACACCTGGGACGTACGCGTCGACCCGGAGGCGCGGACCGCCGACCTCAAGGTCGAGGACCGCCAAATGGTCGAGATCGCGCGGGCGTTGAGCTTCGGCGCGCGGTTCATCGTGCTCGACGAGCCGACCGCCCAGCTCGACAACCGCGAGATCGAGCGCCTCTTCGTCCGGATGCGCGCGCTCCAGGAGTCCGGCGTCACCTTCCTGTTCATCTCGCACCACCTCCAGGAGGTGTACGAGGTCTGCCAGACCGTGACGGTCCTGCGGGACGCCCGCTGGATCACCACCGCGCCGGTCGCCGACCTGCCGCGGGCCGCCCTGATCGAGGCCATGGCGGGGGAGTCCATCGCCGCCGTGGAGGAGAAGGCCGCCCACGGGGAGGTCGACGCCCACGCACCCGTCGTCCTCGAAGCGCACGGGCTGACGTCCCCCGCGTACGAGAGTGTCGACCTGAGCGTGCGCGGTGGGGAGGTCGTCGGTCTCGCCGGGTCCAGCGGCAGCGGGAAGATCGAGCTGGCCGAGTCCTTCACGGGACTGCACACGCCGACCGCCGGAAGCGCGCAACTGGACGGCAGGCGACTGCCGTTCGGGGATGTGACGGCCGCCCTGCGGGCCGGTGTCGGCTGCGTGCCGCGCGACCGGCACGGACAGGGCCTCGTCTTCGGGATGACCGTCGGCGACAACGCCACCCTGACCGTCCTGGACCGGCTCGGCCGGTACGGCTTCGTCGGCACCGACCGCCGGCGCGGCTTCGCGGGAGAGCTGATCGAACGCCTCGACATCCACACCGAGGGACCCGACCAGCCCGTGTCCGACCTCTCCGGCGGCAACGCGCAGAAGGTCGTCATGGCCCGGGCGCTCGCCTCCGACCCCAGGCTGCTGGTCCTGATCAACCCCACCGCGGGCGTCGACGTGAAGTCCAAGGAGTCCCTGCTCTCCCGCATGGACTCGGCACGTGACGACGGCACCGCCGTCCTCGTCGTCTCCGACGAACTCGACGACCTGCGCCGCTGCGACCGCGTCCTCGTCCTCTTCCACGGCCGTGTCGTCGCCGAGCACCCGGCGGGCTGGCGCGACCACGAGCTGATCGCCTCCATCGAAGGAGTGGACCACCATGGCTGACACGAAGGCCCCGTCGGCCTCGGCCCCCACCCCTCTGCGACCCCTGCGGAGCAAGGCCGACGCCAAGGCCGTACTCCTGCGCAGGGCGCGCGAACTCGCCCTCGTACCGGCCCTGTTGCTGCTGCTGGTGCTCGGCGCGTTCGTCAACGACGCCTTCCTCACCGAGCAGAACCTGATCTCCGTCCTGGGCGCCTCGGCGGCCCTCGCGATGGTCGTCCTCGCCGAGTCGCTCGTGCTCATCACCGGCAAGTTCGACCTGTCCCTGGAGTCGGTCGTCGGCATCGCGCCCGCCGTCGGCGCGCTGTTGCTGCTGCCCGCCGCGCAGTCCGGCTGGGGCACGGAACTGCCCGCGGGAATCGCCCTGCTCGCGATCCTCGTCGTCGGCGCGGTCATCGGCGGGTTCAACGGCTTCCTCGTCGTGAAGCTCAAGCTCAACGCGTTCATCGTGACCCTCGCGATGCTGATCATCCTGCGCGGGCTGCTCGTCGGCGCGACCGAGGGCAAGACGCTCTTCGGGATGCCCGACGCGTTCTACACGCTGGCCACCACCACCTTCCTGACCGTGCCGATCTCGGTGTGGCTGGCCGCGGCGGCGTTCGCGGTCGCCGGATTCGTCCTCAAGTACCACCGCTGGGGACGGGCCCTGTACGCGATCGGCGGCAATCCGGACGCGGCGCGCGCGGCCGGAATCCGGGTCGAGCGGGTCATGCTCGGCGTGTTCGTCGTCGCGGGGACGCTGGCCGCTGTCGGTGGGCTGATGCAGACCGGCTATGTCGGCGCGATCAATGCCAATCAGGGGCAGAACATGATCTTCACGGTGTTCGCCGCGGCGGTGATCGGGGGGATCAGTCTCGACGGGGGCAAGGGCACGATGTTCGGGGCCCTCACGGGCGTTCTCCTTCTTGGCGTGGTGCAGAACCTGTTGACGCTCGCGCAGGTGCCGTCCTTCTGGATCCAAGCCATCTATGGAGGGATCATCCTGGTCGCCCTCATGATCGCCCGTGTGACCACCGGCCGGGCGCAGGACTAGGCGTGCGTGGTGTGCATCTGCGGGTCCGCTGTGGCTGAGCGCGCAGTTCCCCGCGCCCCTTACGGGGCCTGACCGAAAGGTATTCCTGTGTCCTCATCCGCCGCTCGCGTCATCGCGGTCGACACCTATGACATTCGATTTCCCACCTCGCGTGAGCTGGACGGGTCCGATGCCATGAATCCGGATCCCGACTACTCGGCGGCGTACGTCGTGCTGCGCACCGACGACGACACGGGCGACGGACTGGAGGGGCACGGGTTCACCTTCACCATCGGGCGGGGCAACGACGTCCAGGTCGCCGCGATCGAGGCGCTGCGCCCGCACGTCGTCGGGCGGTCGGTCGACGAGTTGTGCGCGGACCCGGGATCGCTCGCCCGCGACCTCACGGGCGACAGCCAACTACGCTGGCTCGGGCCCGAGAAGGGCGTGATGCACATGGCGATCGGCGCCGTCGTCAACGCCGTCTGGGACCTCGCCGCCAAGCGCGCCCGCAAACCCCTGTGGCAGCTCCTGGCCGACGCCACCCCCGAATGGCTCGTCGCCCAGGTGGACTTCCGGTACATCGCGGACGTCCTCACCCCCGAGGACGCGCTCGGGCTGCTGCGCCACGGCAGGGAGGGCGCGGCGGAACGGACCGCGCTGCTGAAGGAGCGCGGCTTCCCCGGCTACACCACCTCGCCCGGCTGGCTCGGCTACTCCGACGAGAAGCTCACCCGGCTGGCCCGCCAGGCCGTCGCCGACGGCTTCACCCAGATCAAGCTGAAGGTCGGCGCGGACCTCGCCGACGACGTACGCCGCTGCCGGGTGGCCCGGGCCGTCGTCGGGCCGGACATCCGGATCGCCATCGACGCCAACCAGCGGTGGAACGTCGACGAGGCCATCGAGTGGACCAAAGCACTGGCCGAGTTCGACCCGTACTGGATCGAGGAGCCCACCAGCCCCGACGACGTCCTCGGCCATGCCGCCGTCCGTGAGGCCGTCGCGCCGGTCAAGGTCGCCACCGGGGAGCACGTACAGAACCGGATCGTCTTCAAGCAGCTGCTCCAGGCGGGCGCGATCGACGTCCTGCAGATCGACGCGGCCCGGGTCGGCGGAGTCAACGAGAACCTCGCCATCCTGCTGCTCGCGGCCAAGTTCGGCGTCCCCGTCTGCCCGCACGCCGGCGGTGTCGGACTGTGCGAACTCGTCCAGCACCTCTCGATGTTCGACTACGTGGCGCTGTCCGGCACCACCGAGAACCGTGTGATCGAGTACGTCGACCATCTGCACGACCACTTCCTCGACCCGGTGGTGATCCAGGAGGGTCGGTACAGGGCGCCCACCCTGCCGGGCTTCTCGGCGGCCATGCGGCCGGAGTCCATCGCCGAGTTCACCTTCCCCGGCGGCACGTTCTGGGCCGCCGACCTCGAACGGCAGCAGGCCGGGCAGCAGCGACAGCAGACGGCGAAGCAGAAGGAGCAGGCGGCATGAGTGACTTCGAGGGACTCAAGGCGCTGGTGACGGGCGGTGGCTCCGGAATCGGCCGCGCCACCGCGGAACTCCTCGCCGCCCGCGGCGCCCAGGTCGCCGTGCTCGACCTGGACCCGGAGAGCGTGCGGAAACCGCTGCTCGGCTACCGGGCCGACGTCACCGACGACGAGTCCGTGCGCCTGGCCGTCGCCGCCGCGGTCGCCGACCTCGGCGGCCTGGACGTGCTGGTCAACAACGCGGGCATCGGCGCCCAGGGCACCGTGGAGGACAACGACGACGAGGCCTGGCACCGCGTCATGGACGTCAACGTCGTCGGTATGGTCCGCACGGCCAGGGCCGCCCTGCCGCACCTGCGGAAGTCGTCGCACGCGGCCGTCGTCAACACCTGCTCCATCGCCGCCACCGCGGGCCTCCCGCAGCGCGCCCTGTACTCCGCTTCCAAGGGCGCGGTCCTGTCGCTGACCCTCGCCATGGCCGCCGACCACGTCCGTGAGGGCATCCGCGTCAACTGCGTGAACCCCGGCACGGCCGACACCCCCTGGGTCGGCCGCCTCCTGGACGCCGCGCCCGACCCGGCCGCCGAGCGGACCGCGCTGGAAGCCCGCCAGCCCACCGGACGCCTCGTCTCGGCCGACGAGGTCGCGGGCGCCATCGCCTACCTGGCGAGCCCGCTGTCGGGCGCCACCACCGGGACGGCCCTCGCGGTCGACGGCGGCATGCAGGGGCTGCGGCTGCGCCCGGCGGGCCGGTGACCGGCATGGGGACGCAGCTGGGTACCCGTGCGCTCGGCCGTGGTTCCGTCGGCGTCACCGCGCTGGCCCTCGGTACGGTCGGTATCGCCGGCCTCTACAGCGAGGTCCCCGAGGAGCAGGCGCACGCGACCGTGGACGCCGCCTGGGACGCGGGCGTCCGCTACTTCGACACCGCGCCCCACTACGGCATAGGCCACTCCGAACGACGTCTCGGCGCGGCCCTGCGCGGGCGTCCCCGGGCGGAGTACACCGTCTCGACGAAGGTGGGCCGCCGTCTGGAGCCCACCGACGCGGGCGGCGACGACCTGGCCGACGGGTTCGCGGTGCCCGCCACGCACCGCAGGGTGTGGGACTTCACCGCGGACGGCGTACGCCGTACCCTCGACGCCAGTCTGGAGCGGCTCGGCCTCGACCGGGTGGACGTCGTCTACCTCCACGACCCGGACGACCACGCCGAGGAGGCCTTCCGCGAGGGCTATCCGGCGCTGGAGAAACTGCGCTCGGAAGGGGTGGTGGGCGCGATAGGCGCGGGCATGAACCAGGCCGGGATGCTCACCCGCTTCGTCCGCGACACGGATGTCGACGTGGTGCTCTGCGCCGGCCGCTACACCCTCCTCGACCAGGGGGCGCTCACCGACCTGCTGCCGGCCGCCCGGGCACGCGGCACGTCCGTCGTCATCGGCGGCGCCTTCAACTCCGGCCTGCTGGCCGACCCGAAACCCGGCGCGAGGTACGACTACCGGGCCGCGCCGCCCGAGTTGGTGGACCGGGCGCTGGCCCTCAAGGCGGCGGCGGACCGGCACGGCACGACGCTGCGGGCGGCGGCCCTCGCCTTCTGCGCCGCCCACCCGGCGGTCGCGGCCGTCCTCGTCGGCGCCCGCTCACCCCATGAAGTACGCGACTGCGCAGCCCAGTTCACGGCCGACGTACCCGCGAGCCTCTGGCAGGAGCTGCGGGAGACGGGCCTCCTGCCCGTCGAAGCGCCGGTCCCCTCCGAGGAGGAGTCGTCATGAGGGTCGCCCTGCACACCAAGGTCCGCGCCGACCGCATCGACGCGTACGAGGCCGCCCACCGCCAGGTGCCCACGGAACTCACGGACGCCATCCGCGCCGCGGGCGCCACGTCCTGGACCATCTGGCGCAGCGGCCCCGACCTCTTCCACCTCCTGGAGTGCGAGGACTACGCGCGCCTGCTCGCCGAACTGGAGCAGCTGCCCGTCAACATCGCCTGGCAGGCCCGGATGGCCCAGCTCCTCGACGTGGTGCACGACTACTCGGCCGAGGGCTCGGAGGCCGGACTGCCGGTCGTCTGGGAGCTGCCGTGACGGGCCGCACGGGGATCGTGGACGCCCACCATCACGTGTGGGACCTGTCGGTGAGGGACCAGGACTGGATCGAGGGCCCCGAACTCGCGCCCCTGCGGCGGAACTTCACGGTCGAGGAGCTGGCTCGGGAAGCCCGTGCCGCCGGAGTCGCCCGGACCGTCCTCGTGCAGACGGTCACGGTGGCCGAGGAGACCCCCGAGTTCCTGGCGCTCGCGGAGAGCGACGAACTGATCGGAGCGGTCGTCGGCTGGACCGACCTCACCCGCCCCGACGTCGCGGACGAACTGGCCCGCCTGCGCGAGCTGCCCGGCGGCCGACACCTCAGGGGCGTCCGCCACCAGGTCCAGGGCGAACCCGACCCGCGATGGCTGCTGCGCGAGGACGTACGCCGAGGGCTGGCGGCGGTCGCGGAAGCGGGCCTCGTCTACGACCTCGTCGTCCTGCCGCATCAACTGCCCGCCTGCGCGCGGGCGGCGGAGCGGCACCCCGGCCTCACCTTCGTGCTCGACCACCTGGGCAAGCCACCCATCGGCACGGGGGAACGGGAGCCCTGGGCCACCGATGTGCGGGCTCTCGCCGCCCTGCCGAACACCGTCTGCAAACTCTCCGGAATGGTCACGGAGGCGGACCCGCGGAGCTGGGGGGCGGGCGGCCTGGTTCCCTACGGGGACACGGTGCTCGAAGCCTTCGGCCCCGGCCGCCTCATGTTCGGCTCCGACTGGCCGGTGTGCACGCTCGTGGCCTCGTACGCCGAAGTCGTCGACATCGCGGACCAGTTGACCGAGAAGCTCGACGAGGGCGAGCGGGAGGAGATCTTCTCGGGCACGGCCACCCGCGTCTACGGTCTCTGAGCCGACAAGCCCCCTCCGAGAGGCCTAGCCGTCCAGCCGCGTCGGCGGAAAGAACTCCCGCACGTACGTCCGCTCCCAGCACGCGCCCGTCCTCCGCAGTTCCTGCCAGGTCGTGTACCGGTAGCGGTAGAGGCGGGCCCTGACGTGGTGGGGCGGGGCGTCCGGAGGGAACGGGGAGTGGCGCAGGAGGCGGAGCGTGTCGCGGTCGTTCGCCAGGAGGCGTGCCACGAAACCGCCGAACCAGGGCTCGGCGTAGCCGGGGGAGAGCGCGGCGAACCACATCAGCCAGTCCAGCCGCAGATGGTAGGGCGCGAACTGGCGGGGCCAGCGCCGCGGATCGCCCGGCTTGCCCCGGAACCCGTACTCCAGCCAGCCCTCGTCCTCGCGTGGCACCGGGTCGGCCGTGCCCTCGACCACCACCTCGTACCGGATCCGGCTGACGCTGCCGAACGCCCCGTAGGTGTTCACCAGATGGAGCGGGTCGAAGGAGCGGTTCATCGTCTGGCGGCGGGAGACCATGTTGCGGACCGGGCCGTGGCTGAGGAACACGAGCAGTGCCGCGGCCGACAGGACCACGATCTCGTACCAGAGCGGGGTGCCGGCGACCTCCGGGGCTGTGCCGGGCAGGGTCAGGGCCGGCACGGCCAGCACGATCGTGATCCAGTTCAGCCAGGAGAAGTTGCCGGACAGGACCAGCCACAGCTGGGTGACGATCATCAGGGCGGCGGCGGCCGTGGCGACCGGCTGCGGGGCGAACAGCAGGAACGGCACGACGAGTTGGGTGACGTGGTTGGCGGCCACCTCGGCCCGGTGGAACGGCTTCGGAAGACGGTGGAAGAACCAGCTCAGCGGACCCGGCATCGGCTGGGTCTCATGGTGGAAGTCCAGGCAGGTCAGCTTCCGCCAGCACGCGTCGCCGCGCATCTTGATCAGGCCCGCCCCGAACTCCACCCGGAACAGGATCCAGCGCAGCAGGAAGAGCACCACGACGGGCGGCGCGACCTCGTCGTTGCCCAGGAACACCGCGAGGAAGCCGGTCTCCAGGAGCAGGGACTCCCAGCCGAAGCCGTACCAGGTCTGGCCGACGTTCACGATCGACAGGTACAGCACCCAGGGGACGAGCCAGAGCAGCATGGCGCCCCACAGCGGGAGAAGGTCGGCCAGCCCCGCGACGAGTGCCAGCGACACCGCACAGCCCGTCCACGCCCAGGCCGCGAAGAAGCGGTCCGAGAAGTGGAGGTGGAACACGCTCGGCGCCCGCCGGAACGGCACCCGGGCCACGAACCGGGACACCGGCAGCATGCCCCGCTCGCCGATCAGCGCACGGAACTGGAGAGCGGCGCCCAGGAACGCGACGAGATAGACCACCGCCAGCGCCCGCTGGAAGACCAGCCGGCCGGTCCAGTACTCGGGTGCGGTGAACCACTCCACGCCGGCCGCTCCCTTCCCGTGCTTTCCCCTTGTCCCGTTCTTTCCTCTTCCCCCGCACGCGGAGCGACCAGATTACGTCCTGGGCCGAGTCGAGAATTCGGGTAAACCCTGACAAGGTGAACACATGGTTGATCGGGGTGAGAGCGCTCTGTCACTCCCGGACGACTGGCCCGCCCAACCGGACCCGATCCTGGCGCTCAACCGCATGGGCAGCTTCGACTGGGACCTGGACACCGGTCTCATGCGGATGGACGCCCTGGCCCACGAGATCTTCGACGTGCTTCCCGAGGAGTACGCCGACCGTCCGGAGAACCTGGCCCCGCGCGTGCCGCCGGACGAGGCCCACCGCCTCGACACGCACGTCTCCCAGTCCCTCAAGGACGGCAGCGAGAACTACGGGGCGTACTTCCGCGTCCTCCGCCGGGACGGCACCCTGCGCTGGACCCACACCCAGGGCTACATCCAGCGCGACGCGACCGGCCGGCCACGCCGCATCATCGGCATCATCCGTGACGCCACCCGGGAACTGAGCGAGGCCCAGGACCGGCGGGAGAAGGCCGCCCTGGACATCGAGGCCCGCCGCCGGCAGACGAACGTCGTACAGATCACCACGGCGGCCCTCGCCCACGCCCGCACGGTCCAGGACGTCATCGACGTCCTGAAGAACAACCAGGGCGTCACCCACCTGGGCGCCACCAGCCTCGTCATGGGCCTCGTCGAGGCCGGCCGCATCCGGCTGGTCGCGGAGGGCCCCAAGGGCAGCTTCGTACCCGGCACGCTGGTCACCGGCATCGACGAGCAGTACCCGATGAGCGAGGTCGTGCGCACGCTGACCCCGCGCTTCATCGAGTCGCCGGAGGAGTTCGCCGAGAGCTATCCGCTGCTGTGGCCGCACATCACCGCACTCGACATCACCTCGGCGGCCTATCTGCCCCTCATCGCACAGGCCAGACCCATCGGAGCCATGGGTCTGCTCTACAACGACCGGCGCGGCTTCTCCGCCCAGGACCGCAACGTCCTCGTCGCCCTCGGCAGCAGCATCGCGCAGAGCCTCCAGCGCGCCATGTTCTACGAGCAGGAGAAGGACCTCGCCCAGGGCCTCCAGCAGGCCATGCTGCCGCGCACGATCCCGCGCGTCCCCGGCGCCGACGTCGCCGTGCGCTACCGCTCGGGCTCCCTCGGCCGCGAGATCGGCGGCGACTGGTACGACGTGATCCCGCTGCCCGGCGGCCGGGTCGGCGCCGTCATCGGTGACGTCCAGGGCCACGACACGCACGCGGCGGCCGTCATGGGCCAGCTGCGGATCGTCCTGCGCGCCTACGCGGCCGAGGGCCACACCCCCGCCACCGTCATGGCCCGCGCCTCCGTCTTCCTGCACGAACTCGACACCGAACGCTTCGCGACCTGCCTGTACGCGGAGGCCGCACTGGACACCGGAGTGGTCCAGGTCGTCCGGGCCGGACACATCGACCCGCTGGTCCGCGACACGGACGGCGGCTGCCACCGGCTCGCCGTGGCGGGCGGCCTGCCGCTCGGCCTGTCCGCCGAGTTCGGGCGCCTCGAATACCCGGTCGAGACCCTGGAACTCGATCCCGGTCAGACACTGCTCCTGTGCACCGACGGCCTCGTCGAACAGCCGGGCATCGACCTCGACGACGGCATGCGGACCCTGCGCGCGCTGGTCGCCGCGGGACCCGACGACGTCCGCGATCTGGCCGACCGCCTCATCGACGTGGCGGAGGAACGCGGCGGCGAGGACGACGTGGCGCTGCTCCTGCTCCGCCGGGTGGGCAGGGACGCGCGGCGCTCCGGCGGGCGGGTCCAGCAGCACGTGGGGCCGGGGGACCCGGAGGCGCTCACCGAGGCCCGGCACATGGTCCGCGCGGCGGTACGGGCCTGGGGCGCCCGGGAGCGCGCGGACGAGATCGAGCTGATCGCCGACGAACTGATCACCAACGCCCTCATGCACACGGAGGGCGCCGCCGTCGTCACCCTGCGCGCCCTCACCGGTCCGGACCGCCGGATCCGCGTCGAGGTCGAGGACGCGTCCAGCGCGCTTCCCCGGCGCCGGGAGGCGGGGGAGTCCGGTGTCTCGGGCCGGGGCCTCCTGCTGGTGGACCGCCTCGCGGACGTCTGGGGCGTCGAGGCGCGGGGCGGCGGCAAGTGCGTCTGGTGCGAGTTCCTTGTGCCGGAAGGGGAGTGAGGGGGACGGGTTCGCGTGGATGTGACGTGCGGCTCTGTGGGGGCTGAGCGCGCAGTTCCCCGCGCCCCTATCGGGGCGCGAGTGGCACCCTGGGACTTATGCCGGAGCTGCCCGAGGTCGAAGCGTTGAAGGACTTTCTGGTCGGACATCTGGTCGGCCGCGAGATCGTCCGCGTGCTGCCCGTCGCGATCAGTGTGCTGAAGACGTACGATCCGCCGCCCGGCGCGCTGGAGGGCCGCGAGGTCACTGCCGTGCACCGGCACGGCAAGTTCCTCGACCTGGAGACCGCCGGCGGCCCGCACCTCGTCACGCATCTGGCCCGCGCGGGCTGGCTCCACTGGAAGGACCGGCTGCCCGACGGCCCGCCCCGCCCCGGCAAGGGCCCCCTGGCCCTGCGCGTCGCCCTGGAGACCGGCGAGGGCTTCGACCTCACCGAGGCCGGCACCCAGAAGCGGCTGGCGGTGTACGTCGTACAGGACCCCGGGGAGGTGCCCGGGGTGGCCCGCCTCGGCCCGGACCCGCTGGCCGACGGCTTCGACGAGGCCCGCTTCGCCGCGCTCCTGGAGGGTGAGCGCAGACAGCTGAAGGGCGCCCTGCGCGACCAGAGCCTGATCGCGGGGGTGGGCAACGCCTACAGCGACGAGATCCTGCACGCCGCGAAGATGTCGCCCTTCAAGCTGGCCTCCTCGCTGACCCCGCAGGAGACCGGACGGCTGTACGAGGCGCTGCGGGCCACCCTCACGGAGGCCGTCGAGCGGTCCCGCGGAGTCGCCGCGGGCCGCCTCAAGGCCGAGAAGAAGAGCGGTCTGCGCGTCCACGGACGGACGGGCGAGCCCTGCCCGGTCTGCGGGGACACCGTCCGCGAGGTCTCCTTCAGCGACTCGTCGCTCCAGTACTGCCCGACCTGCCAGACCGGCGGTAAGCCCCTCGCGGACCGCAGGACGAGCAAGTTCCTCAAGTGACCGGCGCTCAGGAACCGACCGCGCTCAGGAACCGACCGCGCTCAGGAGCCGACCGCGCTCAGGGTGCCTCGATCGTCACGAGATGCTTCCCGTCCGCCGTGCGCACCTCGTACCGGGCGATGTCCGCGGTGTGCATCGCGGCGGCGCCCTGCATGCCCGCGGAGGGCCCCGCGGCTCCATTGGGCACGGTCCAGCTCAGGATGACCTGTTCCGAGTGGTCGCGGCCGATGGCGACGAGTTCGCACGACTGCTCGGCGGGCGCGTTCTTGACCTTCGCGTCCACCTCGCTGCCGTACGCCCGGTCGAGGGTGGTGACCTCGGCCCATACGCCGGTTCCCGGATCGGTCGCGGCGACCGTGTTGGCGTCGGAGCCCTCGTCCCCGGTGAAGGCCGCGACCGCGGGCCCGCCGACGGCGAAGACCACGGCGGCGGCGACCGCGAACAGCCAGCGCCTGCGCCCGCTCCTGCGCGCCGCGACGACATCGTCCAGGAGCCGGTCCAGCAGGCCCGGCCCTGCCTGGGTCATGGGGTTCACCGAGCGTGGCGTCGCTTGCGCGTACGCCCGCAACGACCGTGTCGTCGCGGACAGTTCATGTATCTGAACCGCACACTGGGGACACTCCATGAGGTGGTCCTCGAAGCGGAAGGCGTCCGCCTCGTCCAGCACGCCTAGCGCGTATGCGCCGACGTCGCGGTGGCGTTCCAGCGACCTCATACCAAATCCTCATGCCGTGCCGATGGGTGGGGGTGTGCGGGGAGTAGCTACTTGCCCACCGGTACGCAGGGGACCGCCGAATCACTCAAGCCTCGTCCGGAATGCAACCTGGAGATTCGGAGCGGTCGGGCCCGCGGATTGGTCGAGGTTGGAAAAAAAACTGGTCAGGGGAGCCGACCGGGGGCTCCGTCGGGGGATCGGTCGGGGGAGTGGTCGGAAAAATCAGAAAAGATGGATCGCCAGATGCCCGAGCGGCAGCCCCAGCTGCCAGGCCGGGGTCCACACCTTGGGGCCGTCGTCCTCGCCGATGACGGGGCCACCGCCCGGCACCGCGTCCAGGTCGGGCGCGAGCAGTTCGGTCTCCTCCAGCCAGCGCCAGGCCGCCGTCGCCAGATCCAGATCGGGCGACGGACCGCCCGCGTCGGCGGCCTCGGCGGCGAGCCCGGCCATGCGCTCGCCCACCCAGTCCTGCCACGGCTGGTCGTACGCCGTCAGCGACAGCCAGGTCTCCAGCTGCGTCACCACCCGGATGCCGGAGAGCTCGCCACTGGTGTCGGACAGGAAGATGGTGAGAGCCAGCGCGTCGCGCCCGGCTCTGAACTCGAAGGACGTCGGCGGCATCAGGTCGCCGGTCCGCAGCAGTTCGTCCGCGATGTACTCCGCGTACAACCAGGCCATGGGGACGGTCAGTTCTCCGCCGCCGGTGCCGTCCGTGCTCTCTTGACCTCTGTGCAGCATCCCTTCCTGCCTTCCTCCGGTGCGTGCGCGTCGCCCGAACCCGGGCCCCATCGGGGAACACGGATGAGGACAGCTGATTGCTCAACCATGATCCTCAGCAAGGCGCTTTACGGAGGCTTGACCTAACCCGCGGTTTCACCGCAGGTCGGCCGCGTATCCCGGAAGAACCCGGCGCAGGGCGCGCAGCGCGTAGTACGCGCGGGACTTCACCGTACCGGCCGGAATACCCAGGGCGGCGGCGGCCTCCGCCACGCTGGCCCCGCGGAAATACACCTGCACCAGGACTTCACGGTGTTCGGGAGTGAGAGTCTTCACAGCCTCCCGCACATCGAGGGTCGCGACCGAGCGCTCCGCGTGATCCGCCGCGACCCGCGCGCTCTCCAGCACGGCGTCCCCGACCTCCGCGGGCCGCGCCTGCCGGGCCCGCCGCGCGTCGATGGCCAGGCGGCGCCCCACGGTCAGCAGCCAGGGCCGTACGGAATCGAAGTCGTCGGCGCGCAGGGCCTCGGGATGCTGCCAGGCGCGTACGAATGTCTCCTGCACCAGATCCTCGGCGCGCTGGCGGTCTCCGTCGGAGAGCCTCAGCATCAGGGCGAAGAGCGGCGCTCCGTGCTCCCGCTGCAATTCGGCCAGCTCGTGCTCGGCGGTCGTCCTGCTGGTCATGGTGATGGCGGCCGTCATGGCCGTATGCCAGCGCAGGGCGTCCCGCCGGGACAGGGCCAGGACACGGCTCGTCGGCAGACGGTCGAACCCGTCGACGAACGGTACGACGAACGGTCAACCGGGACGGAAGGCTCCGCCTCCGCATCTGTCCGGACCTCGACGGTCCGGCGCTCCGGCCGGTCGCCGCTCCGGCCTGCGGCCCCGTTACGGCACGACCGTGACCGGCCAGCGGCCCGCCTTCACCAGCCGGATCGCGACGGAGCCGACGATCCGGTGCCCCGCCTGCTCCGACGCGCCCACCACGACGGCGTCCGCCTTCAACTGCTCGGCCGCCGAGACGAGACCGTTGTACGGGTCGCCGCGGAACGTGTGGAACTCCCAGCGCACATCGAATATGCCTTTGACCTGCTCGGCCGCCTCCTGGATGTCCCGGACCAGCTCCTCGGCGATCTGATCGGTCGTGTCGGCGACCGGCACCCCGAGCGCCGCACCCGCCGCCATCACCGGCTGTACGTACACCAGTGTGAGCAGAGCCCGCTGCCGCCGGGCCAGCCCCGCGGCGTAGGAGGCCGCCCGCAGCGAGGACTCGGAGCCGTCCACGCCGGCCAGGATGACCTTGGGCCCGTCGGTGCCACGTTCGAACTGGTGGGAGTGCTGTTCCGTCACGGCCCGAGGCTATCGGAACAGGCGGAGCCGACCGCCGTCCGGGACCCCGGGCGCCGGTGCGGGGCCGTCCGTCAGATGCTCCCAACGGGTGTTTTCATACGACCGCACCGGTGGCACGGTGCTCGGGCACGCCCCACCGGGCGACTGATTAGTCATGAATAAGGATCAGTTCATCTCGCGGCGCCGGGCGTTGCTCGCAGGCGCCGCCGCCCTGGGCGCGGCCGGTACGGCCGGCGCGGTACACCTGCTCGGCGCCGAACCCGGCTCCCCGGCCCGGTCCGCCGCGGCGCCCGCCGCCGGGGCCCAGGCGAACAGAGCGGTCCGCAGGCCCTCCGCCTACCGGCTGCAACCCATCGCCGGCTACGGTCCGGCCCGCGGCACGCCCGCCCGCACCCTCGTACGGCACGAACCGTTCCTGCGGATGTCGGACCGGGAGCACAGCATGGTGCTGACCTTCGACGACGGCCCCGACCCCCGCTACACCCCCGGCATCCTGCGGACCCTCAAGGCCCACGACGTGCGCGCCATGTTCTTCGTGTGCGGCGAGATGGCCGCCGACAACAAGGACCTGCTGCGCCGGATGTCGGACGAGGGGCACATCGTCGGCAACCACACCTGGTCCCACCCCCTCATGACCCGGCTGGGCAGGTCCGCGATCCGCTCCCAGATGGAACGCACCAGCGACGTCGTCGAGGAGGCGTACGGGGAGCGGCCCGGCTGGTTCCGCGCGCCGTACGGGGCCTGGAACCGGGCCGTCTTCGAGATCGGCGCCGACCTCGGCATGGAGCCGCTCGCCTGGACCGTCGACACCCTGGACTGGACCACACCGGGTGCCGGGAGCATCGAGCGCCGGGTCATGAAGGGGGCCGGGCCGGGCGTCGTGGTCCTCTCGCACGACGCGGGCGGCAACCGCTCACAGAGCGTGCGGGCCCTGCGCGACTACCTTCCGCGGCTGCTGGACTCGGGCTACCACATCACCGTGCCCCGGCGGCAGCTCACCTGAGGGTCCTGAACGGACTCCGGCCGGGCGGGCTCTTCGCCCACCCGGCCGGGCGGTGTTCGGCAGTGCTCAGCGGACCTCGACCATGCGGGCGAACGCGACGACATTCCCGTCGTAGCCGTTCTGCTTGGAGAAACCGCCTCCGCAGGTGATGACACGCAATTCGGGATTACCGGTGTTCCCGTAGACGCGGTCGCCGGGGAAATTGTTCTTCTCGAAGACCTCGATGCCGTAGATCTCGAACACGGCGGTCTTTCCGTCCCGGCGCCTCACTTCTACGCGATTTCCTTTTTTGAGGGCCCCGAGACCGTAGAACACGGCGGGCCCCTGCCGGTTGTCGACATGGCCCACGACGACGGCCGTGCCCTTCTCACCGGGGGAGACCGCACCCGAGAACCACCCCGCGAGATTCGGGTCCTCCGGCGGCGGCGCGTCCACCCAGCCCTCCATGTCGAGACCCACCGGCACGGCGGGGGCGTCGACCTGGATCGCCGGGATCCTGACGCGGTCCGCCACGGAGAACGACAGCGGAGCCGGAGCGCCCGGCCGCGACCTGTCCGTGCCGGCACTGTCCGCGGCGGCGGCCGTCGCGGGCTGCGGAGGCCCCACGTCGAACTCTCCCGAGCCATTGCGGATGAGAGCGAGGCCGGTCAGCAGAACAAGCGCTATGACACCCCAGGGAGCGCGCTTCCTCGGGCGCTCCTCCTCTTCGGCGAGCTCGGACACGGACATTCGCAAACCCCTCTCGACGCGGCCGTCGCCAACGTCCGTCGCGCATACGAGAACGCTAAGCGCAGCCCGCGCGCGGGGCGACGGGAGAAAGGCGAACGGGTGGTGGACCGGGCCGCCGTGCGCCATCCGAGTCGCGGCCCCGAGGAAATTTCTGACGGTCCGTGACCTGCGGCAATATCCGATTGTGTTCCTTTTCGTCGGCGTGTCCTCTCACCAGGACGGACCATTCTCGAAATGCGGCCCTGTGCACGACAACTGAGTGTCTGTCTGGGAGGCGTTCTCTCGCCGATCGACCCGGGGACGTTCCCCGGGGCGCCTTCCGCGGAGGATCACATGCGTAGCACTCGTGCCCTGGCGGTCTCTGCGACAGCAATCGCCGCCCTCGGACTCACCGCTTCCCAGGCCGTCGCCTGGGACACCTCTAGCAATATCGTCGCCATGCCCAGCGCCATCGCCCGGGGCGGACAGCTCACCGTGACCGTCGACGGGTGCCCGCAGGGCGGCAGCATGACGTCCAGGGCGTTCCCCCGGGCAAACCTCTCGCCGATCAACAACCACAGCGAGACGTCGAAGGGCACCGCGACCGTCAACAGCTCGGCCACGCCCGGCGCGTACGACATCAGGGTCCACTGCACGGGCAAGCCCGCGCTGACGAAGTCCGCCGCCTTCACCGTCATCGGCGGTGTCCGCGGTGGTCTCGGCGGCAGCAGCTCCGACGGCGCCACGCCGACCGACATGGCGATCGGCGGCTCGCTGGTCGGCCTCGCGCTCGTCGGCGGCGGGGTGTTCTGGATGCGGCGCCGCGCCGAGAGCAGGATCTGAGCCCCGCCCCTCACCGGGCGGACTCTTCCCCTCGGAGACCGGAACGCACGTGAACGGCCCTTCGCCCCGGACCCTCAAGGGTCCCGGGGCGAAGGGCCGTCCGGTGCGTCAGCGGGCCGTCAGCCGCCCTGTTCGCCGGTGCGCCTGCGCGACCAGTGGTACGCCGCGCCGACCGAGCCGGCGATGAGCGCCGCCCCGAGACCGATCTGACCGAGGTCGAAACCGCCCGCCGTACCGCCGACGCCCGCCTTGACGCCGTGGTGGGCAGGGGGGTGCGTCGGGTCGTCCGGGCGGCCGCCGGCGATGGTGAGGTCCGTGTGGCCGGATTCGTGCCCGCACTGGAACGTCACCTCGTACACCGCGCCCGGCTTCGCGTCCCAGTCGACGGTGGCCGAGGCGTTCGACTGGCCCTTGCGGATCGTCACCGTGTCGAAGACACCGGAACTGACCTTCGTCTCCTTCTTGCAGCCGTTGACCGACAGCGAGACGCGGCCGCCCGCGGCGATCGTCGTCGGCGAGACGTCGAAGCCGAACGAGGTGACGTTGCGGTCCGGCTCGTGCTCCCCGTCGCCCTCGGCGACGGCGACGGGCATGGCGAGGGTCAGTGCGGTCATGCCCAGCAGTGCGGCCGAGGCGACGCGTATCGCGCGCATGGTGAGTCCTCCGGGTCCCCGAGGAGCAGCCCGCGGACCGTTTCCGCTGCGCCGTACATGCACCTCGATGTTCGAAACGCTAGGAAGGTGCGGGCGCGGGCGCGATCGCAGTCGCGCGAATGGGGCAATCGTGTGGGCCGAACCGGGTAATCGGCGCCTCCGCCCGGGGGACGGACACGGCGTGGCGCCCGCCCCCGGGGTGCGGGATCGGGCGCCGGTCCCTCACCCTCCGGTGCCGGGCAGGGTCACTTCCCGGCGTCCGGGAAGTGCGCCAGGAACGGCTCGGCGGTCGCCGTGATCCCGCGGCTGTAGGGCGCGTCGAAGTCCCAGATCAGGAAGAGCAGGAAGGCGATCAGCGCGGCGAACAGGCCCGCCAGGATCACCTCGCGCGCGGTGCGGCGGATCTGCAGGGCGAAGATCAGCCCGACCGTCACCACGGCCCCGGTGATCAGACCGAACCACACGACGCCCGGCATGGTCGGCGATGTCGAGTCCGCGCGGGCGGTGCGCGCGGTGTCCGCCGCGGTCACCTGGTCGAGGAGCGGCTGGTAGGCCTGGGCCTCGAAGTCCGTCCTCGGCTCGTAGTCGGTGACGTCCTGGCGGATCCGGTTCAGCAGTTCCGCCCCCCGCCCGGTGACGTGGCCGTGGTCGGCCATGGTCTTCCACTCGGTGGTGACGACGTGATCGACATAGGCGTCGACGTCGGCGCGGATGCGGTCGCGGACGTCCGGCGGATAGACGCGTACCCGCTCATGGATCTCGTGCAGCGCCTGTGCCTCCGTCTGCACGTGGTCCTCGGCGACGCCCCGCGCCTCCCAGACTCCGGCGATGGCGAGGCCGAGCACGATGGCGTACACCACGCCGATCATCATCGTCATGTACTCGATGACGTCCGGGGTGTCGGACGGATCGTCGTCCTCGGAGACGGTGCGGTGCCGTACGAAGGTGACGACGAGGACGACGACGGCCGCGGCGGCCATCGCGAGGGCGAGAACAAGCCATTCCGACAAGGATTCCTCCAGGGGTCAGTGCGGGCGCCGGGTCAGCGCGGGCGCAGCGCGGCGGCGGCGAGCACAGCGGGCGCGGTGATGAGCAGGGTGAGCGACACGAGGGAGGGGCCGCCGCGGGGCGGGGCCTTGCGCGCCCTGATGCGGTACGGCGGATAGCTCACCGGGGTCGCCGACGGGCCGGGCCGCGCGCTCGGGGGCGGTGCCGGGCGTGGCGAGGGAGGCGTCGGACGTGGCGTGGCGGGGATCGGCCGTGGCGGTACGGGAGCGGGCGGTACGACGACCGGGGCGGCGGGCGCGGGTCGTGGCGGAGGCGTCGGTTTCGGCGGTGGTGTCGGGGTGGGGGCCGGCTTCGGCGGCTGTTTTGGTGGGGGAGGGGGCTTCGGCGGCGGGCTGGGCGGCGGGGTCGTCGGACACGGCGTCGAGGGCGGGGGCGGTGGGGGAGTCGGGGTCGGGCAGGTGCCCGCGACCGACACCGCCGAGACTCCGCCGGGGCCCGAGGAGGCGTACGCGCACGCGTCGGCGGTCGCGGGGGCCGGCGCGCCGCCCGCGACCCACGTCAGGGTGAGCAGGGCCAGTAGCCGTATGCCGAGGGCGAGTCGGAGCGGTCGCTTGGTTCTTTTTGGTCCAGGCACGATCGTGATCATCGGTCCCCGTGCACCCACATATGGGGGACTGGCGGGGTAATTGCCCCGAAGGAGGGACAAGGGGGCCTCAGGCCGTTGCCGAACGACGCCGCGAGCGTTCCGGGGCCGGAGTCGCGCCGGACGCCGAGGTTCCCGGGTGGCCCCTCCTCACTCTTTCCCCGACGCCTCCCGACGCTTCCCCGACCCCTCCCTGAGCAGGGCTCCCGGGCGTTACCAGAAAGAAATGTGTGCTCACTTTGAACACTCACCGCACCCCCGCCCGTACCTAGGGCCATACGCGGTGCTGAGCAGTGCCGCAACACCTATGCAAACAGCGGGAGTTACCAATGAAGACCTCCTGGCGGAGCGCCTCACTCGTAGCGTCAGCTGCGGCAGTGCTGGTGCTGACGACGGCGTGCGGTCAGGAAAAGGCGGACACTTCGACCGGCAGCCAGAACGTGGGCGCGGCGCCCGCGGCGGGCGGTTACGGTTCGGCGGGAGCGTCGACCGAGACGGGCGCCGCCGCGGCGGACGGACAGGGCGCGGTCGCCCAGAGCGCCGGTCAGCTTGCCGTGTCGGACACCGCCAAGCTCGGCGAGGTGGTCACGGACAGCGCGGGCATGACGCTGTACCGCTTCGACAAGGACACGGCGGAGCCGCCGAAGTCGACCTGTGACGGCGACTGCGCCACGGCCTGGCCCCCGGTCCCGTCCTCGGGTGCCGCGGCCCCGGTGGGTATCGACAAGGCTCTGCTGGGCGAGGTCACCCGTTCCGACGGTACGAAGCAGCTGACCATCGACGGCTGGCCGCAGTACCGGTTCGCGAAGGACACCAAGGCCGGTGACGTCAAGGGCCAGGGTGTGGGCGGCACTTGGTACGCCTCGGCCCCCACGGGCAAGAAGGCGTCCGCAGGCGGCGGGGGCGGCACGGCGGAGGCCGCCGACCTGCCCGGCCTGTCGACCCGTAACGACCCGGAGCTCGGCGAGGTCGTCATCGACAAGAACGGTATGACGGTCTACCGGTTCGAGAAGGACGTCCCGTGGCCGATGAAGTCGAACTGCATCGGCGCATGCCTGGAGAAGTGGCCGGTCGTCGAGCCGGTGGACGCCGCCGACACCAAGGGCATCGACAACAAGAACGACGGCAAGCGCGGCTACGTCATCAACAACCGTCCGGACGGGCTCAAGCAGCAGAGCATCGACTGCTGGCCGCTCTACACCTTCGCGGGTGACAAGAAGCCCGGCGACACCAACGGGCAGGGTGTCGGCGGCACCTGGTACGCCATCTCCCCCGAGGGCAAGCCGCTCGGCAAGCCGAAGTAGCCGCATCGGAACGAGTAGCCACACCGCAACAAGTAGCCACACCGCAACAAGTGGCCGCATCGGAACAAGTGGGCACAATCGCCGTTTCGCTCCCTTCGCATCACGCGGAGGGAGCGAAACGGCTTTTTCACATCCGAACGTGTCCCGGGGCGACTCTTCGTGGTTCCGCTCGTGACTCCGCGCAGTTGCATCGGATCTCTTTTGGAATGCTTCGGGGCGATTTCGCTGGGCCTTCCATTCGGCACGTGCCCGAGGCAGTGGCCTTGAACGGACGGTCAATTTCCGTTTCCACTCGCTCCATTGGCGGGCGATCAGTAGCCTCAGCTCGAACACCGGATCGTCTACGCCTTGGAGAGATAGATGGAGCGTCCCGCCTGGGCCCCACGCGGCATCGACATCTCGGTACCCAGTGTGAGCCGCATCTACGACTACTACCTGGGCGGATCGCACAACTTCGAGGTCGACAGGGAAGCCGCGCGCAGGGCCATGGAGTTCATGCCGGGGCTCCCCAAGGTCATGCAGGCGAACCGGGCGTTCCTGCGTCGCGCCGTGCGCTTCGCGGCCGCCGAGGGCATCGACCAGTTCCTCGACATCGGCTCGGGCATCCCCACCTTCGGCAACGTCCACGAGGTGGCCCAGAGCGCCCGTCCCGGCGCCCGAGTCGTCTACGTGGACCACGACCCGGTGGCCGTCGCGCACAGCGAGGCCGTGCTGGACGGCAACGAGAACGCGGACGTCATCACGGCCGACCTCCGCAAGCCCCGGGAGATCCTGGCGAGTCCGGGTCTGCGGCGTCTGATAGACCTGAATCAGCCAGTGGCCCTGCTTCTCGTTGCCATACTGCACTTCGTGGAGGACGAGGACGACCCGTACGATGCCGTGGCCGAGCTGAGGGACGCCCTCGCGCCCGGCAGTCTGCTGGTCGTCACGCACGCCTCGTACGAGGGAATCCCGCTCCCCCCGGAGCGGGCCGGGGGCGCCGTCGACGTCTACAAGGACATCCGAAACCCGCTGATCATGCGCTCGCGCGAGGACATCGCGCGGTTCTTCGAGGGGTACGACATGGTGGAACCCGGACTGGTGCCGATGCCGAACTGGCGGCCCGACCCGGCGTCCGAGGACGAGGATCCTTATTCCTACTCGGGTTTCGCGGGCGTGGGGCGCACGGCGTGACCGCGGAGCCGGACGGGCCGGAGGACAGACTGCGCAGGTTCGCGACGATCTGGAGCCGGGCCGTCTTCCCGGTGACCGCCACGTCGCTGACCCGCCCGGAGTTCGAGCAGCGCCTCGTGCCGCTCGCCAGGCGGCTCAGCGAGGCGCTGCGGGCCAGGACGTTCGAGGCGGCCGAGGGACAGGCCGTCGGCGCCGCGCTGATCGGGGCGCACTGCACGGAGCCCGAGGCGCTCAGCGCCACACTCGACTGCGTCGACGCCTACCTGGTGCTCTACTGCGGCGGGGACGGAGCCCAGGACGCCCTGCGCGCCCGCTCCGCGCGGCTGCAGCACGCCATGGCGGCCGGGTTCGCGCGGGCGCTGCGGGAGCGGACGCTGGCCGAGCAGGAGACCATCGCACGCGCCGCGCTCCAGGCCCAGGGCATCGTCGCGGACGCGCTGCACGCGACCGAGGCACGCTTCCGCGCGGTCTTCGAGGGCGCGGCCATAGGCATCGGCGTCGCGGACCTCGACGGCAACATCCTGCAGGTGAACAACGCCCTGCTGCGTATGTTCGGCGGCACCGAGCAGCTGATGCGCGGACGCAACGTCACCGAGTGGACCCACCCCGAGGACGGCGCGCAGGTCTGGCGGCTCTACGAGGAGCTGGTGCGCGGCGACCGCGAGCACTACCACGTCGAGAAGGCCTTCTACCGGCCCGACGGAACGGTTCTGTGGACCAACCTCACCGTCTCGCTGCTGCGCGACCCGGACGGCCGGCCGCAGTACCAGCTCGCCCTCATGGAGGACACCACCGAGCGCAGGCTGCTCAACCTCCGGCTGCGGTACGAGGCCACGCACGACGCGCTCACCGGGCTGCCCAACCGCACGCTGTTCTTCGAGCGGCTCGACAAGGCGCTCGCGGCGGGCGACGGCCAGCGGTTCGGGCTCTGCTACCTCGACCTCGACGGCTTCAAGACCATCAACGACAGCCTCGGGCACGCGGCGGGGGACCGGCTGCTCGTCGAGGTCGCCGACCGGCTGCAGTCCTGCGCGACCGCGCCCGGCGAGATGGTGGCCCGGCTCGGCGGCGACGAGTTCGTGGCGCTGACCACCGGGCCCGACACCGAGAGCGAGGTCGACGCGCTCGCCGACCGCATCATGAACGCGCTGGTCACGCCGGTCCGTATCGACGGCCGTGAACTCACCGTGCGCGGCAGCATCGGCATCGTCGAGGGCCCCGCGGGCGAACGCGGTCCGGCGGAGGTGCTGCGCAGCGCCGACATCACGATGTACCGGGCCAAGTCGGCGGGCGGCAACCGTTACGAGCTGGCCGACGCCGAGGCGGACGCCCGCGCGATCACCCGGCACGGGCTCACCACGGCGCTGCCCGCGGCGCTGGACCGGGGCGAGTTCTTCATCGAGTACCAGCCGCTCGTGCATCTCGGTGACGGCAGTGTGCACGGGGCCGAGGCGCTGGTCCGGTGGCTGCATCCGCAGCACGGGGTGCTCGGGCCCGACCGGTTCATCCCGCTGGCCGAGCACACCGGGCTGATCGTGCCGCTGGGCCGCTGGGTGCTGGAGCAGTCGGTCCGGCAGGCGCGTGAGTGGCAGGAACGTCACTCCGACGCGGGCCCGCTGCGGATCAATGTGAACCTGTCGCCTTGCCAGTTGACCCATCCCGGGCTGGTCTCCGACACGGTGGACATCCTGGAGCGGGTCGGTCTCGAACCGAACTCGCTCTGCCTGGAGGTCACCGAGTCGGCGCTGATCGGGGCGGACGACGACCTGCTGAAGCCGCTGCGTCGGCTGGCCGAGATGGGTGTCGACATCGCGCTGGACGACTTCGGTACGGGGTACTCGAACCTGGCCAATCTGCGGCGGCTGCCGGTGAGCATCCTGAAGCTCGACCGGTCCTTCACGCAGGGCATGCAGCAGTTTCCCGCGGATCCCGTCGACCTCAAGATCGTCGAGGGGATCGTGTCGCTGGCCCACAGCCTGGACCTCGCGGTCACGGTGGAGGGGGTGGAGACGGGGGCGCAGGCGGAGCAGCTGCGTCTCCTGGGCTGCGACACGGCACAGGGCTGGTACTACGCCCGCCCTGGCCCGCCGGACCGGTTGCACGACCTGGCGCTGGTGGATGCGACGGGTTGAGCGGGGTTTCCCTTCGAGGGACGCGCATATCTCCCGTTCAGGTGGGTCGTGGCTCGCTGCGCAGTTCCCCGCGCCCCTGGGGAGGGGTGGTGCCGGCCTGTCCGGACCTGCGGGCGGGCTGTGGCTGAGCGCGCAGTTCCCCGCGCCCCTGAGGGGGAGGGGATGACGGTCGGTTGGAACCTGCGGGTGCGTCGGTGTTGGCCGCGCAGTTCCCCGCGCCCCTTTAGGGCGCCTGTGGTGCGGGGCGTTTTGAGGCTGCGGGTGTGCCGTTCCCGGGGCGCTTCAGGGGTACTGGACGCGCAACCACCGGCGCCCCCGAAGGGGCGCGGGGAACTGCGCGGCCAACCACAACGCGCCCGCACATCCGGATAAACCGTCACCCCCTTCCCCCCAGGGGCGCGGGAACTGCGCAACGAGTAGTACCGGGCCGCACCTGTCAAGCGGCCGATCAGTGGGGCGCTCACCGCTCCAGCAGCATCCGCTGCAGCTCGCGCGCAGCCCTCGGTGGTGCCACGTCACTGCGGTGGGCCAGCGCGATGGTCCGGGCCAGCCCGGGACGGGCCAGCGGCGTCACCCGCAACCCCGCCCCCGACCGCACCGCCACCATCCGCGGCACCACGGCCACCCCCAACCCCGCCCGCACGAACCCCAGCACCGCATCCATCTCCCCGCCCTCGACCGCGAAATCCGGCTCGAACCCCGCGGAGCGACACGCGGCGACGGTCAGCTCCCGCAGGTCGTACCCGTGCCGGAACATCACCAGCCGTTCCCCCTCCAGGTCGGGGACCCCGACGGCCCGCCGCCCACCCCCCGGCGCCGGCGCCTCCGGCGAGGACACCACCACCAGGTCCTCCCGCAGCACCTCCACCGTGGTCAGCGCGGGCGACGGCGTGGGCAGGGGCAGGACGACGAGAGCGAGGTCGAGCGCCCCGCGCGCCAGCTCCCGTACGAGGTCGTGCGAGCCCCCCTCCTCGATCAGCAGCCTGATCCCGGGGTAGCGGTCGTGGAAGGCGCGCAACACGTCCGGCAGCAGCCCCGTGCACAGGCTCGGCGTCGCGCCCAGCCGCACCCGCCCGCTGCGCAGCTGCGCCAGCTCCTGCACCTCGTGCCGGGCGGTCTCCGCGTCCGCGAGGATGCGCCGGGCCAGCGGCAGCAGCGCCTCCCCGGCGTCCGTGAGCGTGATGTTCCCCCGCGCCCGGAGGAAGAGATCGGCCCCCAACTCCCGCTCCAGCGCCTTGATCTGCTGGGAGAGCGACGGCTGGGCCACATGGACCACCTCGGCGGCCCGGGTGAAATGCCGGGTCTCGGCGACGGCCACGAAGTACTGGAGCTGCTGGAACTGCATGCCCCCATCGTACGTCCACGATAGGCATCACCTATGGAAACGAGCCGGACCATGTCTTGGACCGATCGACCCCGGCGGCCGTAGCGTCGAGCGCATGGCTCTGGCAACGCGGACGGAACGAAAACCGTCCATGACGCGCACCATGTGGGACTCGTCGCTCGGCAAGAAGACCGTCATGGCCGTCAGCGGCCTGATCATGCTGGGGTACCTGGCCGTCCACATGCTGGGCAACCTCAAGATCTTCTTCGGGGAGGGCGAGTTCGACCACTACGCCCACTGGCTGCGCACCCTCGGCGAGCCCTTCCTCCACTACGAGTGGGCCCTGTGGATCGTCCGCGTGGTCCTGGTCGTCGCCGTCGTCGCGCACGCCGTCTCCGCGTACCAGCTCAGCCGCCGCGACATCGGCGCGCGCCCCGCCAAGTACGTGCACAAGAAGCCCCGCGCCAGCTACGCCACGCGGACCATGCGCTGGGGCGGGATCATCCTCGGCCTGTTCATCGTCTGGCACATCCTGGACCTGACCACCGGCACCGTCCACGCGAACGGCTTCCAGCACGGACACCCGTACCAGAACGTGATCGACACCTTCTCCACCTGGTACGGCAACGTCATCTACATCGTCGCGGTGCTCGCGCTCGGCCTGCACGTCCAGCACGGCTTCTGGAGCGCCGCACAGACCCTGGGCGTGGGCAGCCGCACCCGTGACCGGGCCTTCAAGACCATCGCCAACGTGCTCGCCGTGGTGCTCACGGCGGGCTTCGTCGCCGTACCCGTGGGCGTGATGACCGGAGTGGTGAGCTGACATGACTGCTGAATTCGCCGGAATCAACGAAACCAACGAATTCGCCGGACGCGGCACCTTCGTCGAGTACGCGACCGGGGAGCCGGTCGTCGACACCAAGGCCCCGGAAGGGCCGGTGAACGAGCGCTGGGACACCCGCCGCTTCGAGGCCAAGCTGGTCAACCCCGCGAACCGCCGCAAGCACACCGTGATCGTCGTCGGTACGGGGCTCGCGGGCGGCGCGGCCGGCGCCACGCTCGCCGAACAGGGTTACCACGTCGTGCAGTTCTGCTACCAGGACTCCCCGCGCCGGGCCCACTCGATCGCCGCGCAGGGCGGGATCAACGCCGCGAAGAACTACCGCAACGACGGCGACTCGGTGCACCGGCTGTTCTACGACACCGTCAAGGGCGGCGACTTCCGCGCACGCGAGTCGAACGTGCACCGCCTCGCGCAGATCTCGGTGGAGATCATCGACCAGTGCGTCGCGCAGGGGGTGCCGTTCGCGCGGGAGTACGGCGGTCTGCTGGACACCCGCTCGTTCGGCGGGGTGCAGGTGTCCCGGACGTTCTACGCCCGCGGGCAGACGGGTCAGCAGCTGCTGCTCGGCGCGTATCAGGCTCTGAGCCGGCAGATCGCGGCCGGCACGGTGGAGATGCATCCCCGGACCGAGATGCTCGACCTCATCGTGGTCGACGGACGGGCGCGGGGGATCGTGGCCCGCGATCTGATCACCGGGAAGATCGACACCTACTTCGCGGACGCCGTCGTGCTGGCCAGTGGCGGGTACGGGAACGTCTTCTACCTGTCGACGAACGCCATGAACTCCAACGCCACCGCGATCTGGCGGGCGCACCGGCGGGGCGCGTACTTCGCCAATCCGTGTTTCACGCAGATCCATCCCACCTGCATCCCGCGGACCGGCGAGCATCAGTCGAAGCTGACGCTGATGAGCGAGTCGCTGCGCAACGACGGGCGGATCTGGGTGCCCAAGGCGAAGGGCGACGACCGTCCGGCCGACCGCATCCCGGAGGACGAGCGGGACTACTACCTGGAGCGCATCTACCCGGCGTTCGGCAACCTCGTACCGCGGGACATCGCCTCGCGCGCCGCGAAGAACGTGTGCGACGAGGGGCGCGGGGTCGGGCCCGGCGGGCAGGGCGTCTACCTCGACTTCGCCGACGCCATCGCGCGGATGGGCCGCAAGGCGGTGGAGGCCAAGTACGGGAACCTCTTCGACATGTACGCGCGGATCACCGCCGAGGACCCGTACACCGTGCCGATGCGGATCTATCCGGCCGTGCACTACACGATGGGCGGCCTGTGGGTGGACTACGACCTGCAGACCACCGTCCCGGGGCTGTTCGCGATCGGCGAGGCCAACTTCTCCGACCACGGGGCGAACCGGCTGGGCGCGTCCGCGCTCATGCAGGGCCTGGCCGACGGCTACTTCGTGCTGCCGTCGACGATCAACGACTACCTCGCCCGCAACCCGCACCACGAGACGGTGGACGACGAACATCCCGTCGTGCAGGAGGTGGTGGCCGACACCGAGGACCGGCTGCGGCTGCTGCTCGCCGTGGACGGCGACCGCACGCCCGACTCCTTCCACCGCGAACTGGGCGAGCTGATGTGGGAGTTCTGCGGCATGGCCCGTACGGAATCGGGGCTGCGCAAGGCGCTGGAGCGGATCCCGCAGATCCGGGAGGAGTTCTGGCGGCGGATCAAGGTCCCCGGCACGGGGGAGGAGTTCAACCAGTCGCTGGAGAAGGCCAACCGGATCGTCGACTATCTGGAACTGGCCGAGCTGATGTGTCTGGACGCGCTGCACCGCGAGGAGTCCTGCGGCGGCCACTTCCGCGAGGAGTCCCAGACCCCCGACGGTGAGGCGGCCCGCCGTGACGAGGAGTTCTCGTACGCCGCCGCCTGGGAGTTCACCGACACCGGTGGCGCGCCCGTCCTGCACAAGGAAGACCTCCTCTTCGAGTACGTCCACCCCACCCAGCGGAGCTACGCATGAAGCTCACCCTGCGCGTCTGGCGGCAGCAGAACGCCGACGCCGACGGAGCGATGTCCACGTACGAAGTGGACGGCATCTCGGCCGACATGTCCTTCCTGGAGATGCTCGACACCCTCAACGAGGAACTCATCCTCGCCGGTGACGATCCCGTCGCCTTCGACCACGACTGCCGTGAGGGCATCTGCGGCGCCTGCTCGCTGGTCATCAATGGGGACGCGCACGGGCCGGAGCGCACCACCACCTGTCAGCTGCACATGCGGTCCTTCCAGGACGGGGACACGATCGACATCGAGCCGTGGCGGGCCTCCGCGTTCCCCGTCGTCAAGGACCTCGTGGTCGACCGGTCCGCGTTCGACCGGATCATCCAGGCCGGCGGGTACGTCAGCGTGCCGACCGGGGCGGCGCCGGAGGCGCATGCCACGCCGGTGCCCAAGCCCGACGCGGACTTCGCGTTCGAGCACGCGGAGTGCATCGGGTGCGGGGCGTGTGTGGCCGCCTGTCCCAACGGGGCCGCGATGCTGTTCACCTCGGCGAAGGTGAACCATCTCAATGTGCTGCCTCAGGGGGCTCCCGAGCGGGAGACTCGGGTGCTGGACATGGTCGCGCAGATGGACGAGGAGGGGTTCGGGGGGTGCACGCTCGCGGGTGAGTGCGCGACCGCCTGTCCCAAGGGGATTCCTCTGTTCTCCATCACCGGGATGAACAAGGAGTGGCTGCGGGCCAGTCGGAAGGCTGCGAAGCGGTAGCTTCGCGACGCCTTTGTAACCGCGTTCGGTCGTGGGTCGGGTGCGGGTGCGTGGGGGCTGGTCGCGCAGTTCCCCGCGCCCCCGAGCGGGCGCCACCCCTGGCATTCAGCAAGCTCACACTCGCGCTCTCTCCGTGGGTTACTCGGCGGTCAGCCGGCGTCGGAAGAACAGGAGCGCACGGACCGATACACCACGGTCCGTCGCGCCGCTCCGCCGCATCCGGCCTGTGACCAGGAGAGAGCCATGACCGGCGTTTCCACGCTCGACAGCCCCCCACTGTCGACGGCACCCACCCGCTACACCGTCACCCTCGCCCGCGACGAGTCCGACGTCCGGGACGCACAGCGACTGCGCCACGACGTCTTCGCCGGGGAGATGGGCGCCCTGCTGGCCACCTCGCAGCCGGGCCTGGACGTCGACGCCTTCGACGCGTACTGCGACCACCTGCTCGTGCGCGACACCACGACCGGCCAGGTCGTCGGCACCTACCGGCTGCTGCCGCCCGAGCGCGCCGCAGTCGCCGGACGGCTCTACTCGGAGAGCGAGTTCGACCTCGGTCCCCTCGCGGCGATCCGCTCCGGCCTCGTCGAGGTCGGCCGCTCCTGCGTCCACCCCGACCACCGCGACGGCGCCGTCATCGGCCTGATCTGGGCCGGCATCGCCCGCTACATGGTCGACGGCGGCCACGAGTGGCTGGCGGGCTGCTGCTCCATCCCGCTCGCAGACGGCGGCACTCTCGCCGCGGGCACCTGGGACCGGGTGCGGGACAAGCACCTCGCGCCCGAGGAGTACCGCGTACGGCCGCTGCTGCCCTGGAACTCCGCAGGCGTCGCCCGGGCGGGCCGCGCCGAACTGCCCCCGCTCCTGCGCGGCTATCTGCGCCTGGGCGCCTGGGTCTGCGCCGAGCCGGCCCACGACCCGGACTTCGGCGTCGCCGACCTGTACGTGCTGCTGTCGATGCGCCGGGTCAACCCGCGCTATCTGCGGCACTTCCTCTCCCTCGTGCCCGCGTGATGAACGCGTCCCGCATGGGGGTGATCCTGCGTCCCCGCCGGGGCGGCTCGGCGACCTATGCCGGCCCCGGCGGTACCTCCCTCCTGGGCCCGGGTACCGGAAAGGTGCCGAGCCCGCGCCGCGGCGGCTCGGGCTCACCGGCCGCCACCCGCCCTGCCGGGACACGCCCGTCCGGGGCACGTCCGGTCACCGTTCCGGCGGGCACTCCGGCCACCTCTCCGGCGAGCGCGTGGCTGCCCAGTGCCCCGTGCACCCCGGGGGCCTGCGTGGAGTCCGTACGGGCGGTCGCCGCCGTGCCGCGTGCCGTGCTGCGACTGGTCTCGCTGCTCGTCGTCGTCGCCACCGGGATCGCGCTGATCCCGGCCGTCGCGCGGGTTCCCGCGGCCTTGCGCGACCGGCTCATCAGACGGTGGTGCCGGACGATCGTGCGCGCCGCGGGCGTACGGCTGCGGATCACCGGCGCGGCCCCGCCCACCGGCGGCCTGCTGCTGGTGGCCAACCACATCTCCTGGCTCGACATCCCGCTGCTCGCGGCCGTCCGGCCCGCCCGGATGCTCGCCAAGGCGGAGATCCGGCAGTGGCCCGTGGCCGGGGCGCTCACCGCGAGCAGCGGCGCGCTGTTCATCGACCGCGACCGGCTGCGCGCGCTGCCCGAGACGGTCGGGCGGATCGCGCGGTCCCTGCGCGCCGGCGGGGCGGTCGTGGTCTTTCCCGAGGGGAGCACCTGGTGCGGCCGGGCCCAGGGCCGGTTCCGCCGGGCCGCCTTCCAGGCCGCCCTCGACGCCGACGCCGCCGTCCAGCCGGTGCGCCTGCACTACCGGTACGACGGGGGCGCGGTGAGCACCGCACCCGCGTTCGTGGGCAGCGACTCGCTGCTCACCTCGGTGTGGCGGGTCGTGTCGGCCCGCGACCTCGTAGCCGAGGTGCGGGTCGGGCCGGTGCTCCCGCCGGGCTCCGCCCCCGACCGGCGGACCCTCGCCCGCGCCGCCGAAACGGTCGCCGTCCACTCCGGCTGTGCCGTGCACCCGGTCACCCGCGCTCGCGTGCACACGGAAGCGCACGCACACCTCTGACGGACCGTCACCTAACCGGGGTACCGTCCCCGCATGTACCCCGGAGCGTACGACCCCGCCAGGACGGCCGTCGTCACCGCCGACGGCGGCCGTACCCTCACCTACGGCCGGTTGGAGGACCGCTCCCTGCGGCTCGCCGACCATCTGCGGTCCGCCGGACTGCGCGTCGGCGACCATCTGGCGCTCCTCGCCGACAACGACCCGCGCGTCCTGGAGGTCTACTGGGCGGCGCTGCGCTCCGGCTTCTACCTGACCGTGGTCAATCACCACCTGACCGCCGACGAGGCCGCCTACATCGTCCGCGACTGCGGGGCGAGGGCGCTCATCGTCTCGGCCCCCCTCGCCGAACTCGGACGCGCTGTGCGCGAGTTGGCGCCGGACACCGCACTGCATCTGAACTTCGACGACGGCTCGTACGAGCGGGCCCTCGCCGGTGCCTCACCCGAACCACCGGCCCATCAGCCGCGAGGCGTCGACATGCTCTACTCCTCCGGCACCACGGGCCTGCCCAAAGGCATCGCGCCGACGCTCCCCGAGGGGGACGTCCGCGAGGAGATGAGCATGTACCAACTGCTCTTCCAGCCCATGTACGGCTTCGGCGAGGACACCGTCTACCTCTGCCCGGCCCCGCTGTACCACGCGGCGCCCCTGCGCTTCAGCTTCGTGGTGACCGCGACCGGCGGCACGGTCGTCCTCATGAACTCCCTCGACTCCTTCGACCCGCGCGCCGCGTTGGCCGCGATCGAACAGCACCGGATCACGCACAGCCAGTGGGTGCCCACCATGTTCGTACGGATGCTGAAGCTGCCGGACGAGGTGCGCGACGCGTACGACGTGTCGTCGACGAGGGTCGCCGTCCACGCCGCCGCACCCTGCCCCGTCGAGGTCAAACGCCGGATGATGGACTGGTGGGGACCCGTCCTGTACGAGTACTACTCGGCGACCGAGGCCAACGGGATCACCTTCGTCGGTCCCGAGGAGTGGCTGCGCAAGCCCGGGACGGTGGGCCGCGGCGGCTTCCTCGGCGAGCTGCGGATCTGCGACGACGACGGCAAAGTACTGCCCGTGGGCGAGACCGGGACCGTGTACTTCGAGCGCGACGAACTCCCGTTCCGCTACCACAACGACGAGGCCCGCACCCGGCAGGCGCAGCACCCCGAACACCCCAACTGGACGACCACCGGGGACATCGGGCACGTCGACGAGGACGGCTACCTCTTCCTCACCGACCGCCGCGCGTTCACCATCATCTCCGGCGGCGTGAACATCTACCCGCAGGAGATCGAGGACTGCCTCACCCTGCACCCCCAGGTCGCCGACGTGGCGGTCGTCGGCGTACCGGACCCGGAGATGGGCGAGGCGGTCAAGGCCGTCGTCCAGCCGGCCCCCGGCGCGACCCCCGGACCGCGACTGGCCCGCGAACTCCTCGACTTCGTCCGCGACCGCATCGCCCACTACAAGGCACCCCGCAGCGTGGACTTCACGGACGCCCTGCCGCGCACACCCACGGGCAAACTGGCCAAGTCCAAGCTGCGCCAGGCCTATTGGGACTGAGAGCCGTCCGGCTCCAGCGGGCCGCTCCGGGGCAGCGCACGCGCGAGGTACGGAGCCGTGGCGCTCCCCGCCGCCCGCGCGACCTCTGCCGGAGGTCCCGCCGCCACGATCCGTCCGCCCGCGTCACCGCCGCCCGGGCCCAGGTCGATCACCCAGTCGGCGCCCGCCACCACCGCCATGTCGTGCTCCACGACCACGACGCTGTGCCCGCCGTCGACCAGACCGTGCAACTGCCGCATCAGCACCTCGACATCGGCCGGGTGCAGACCGGTCGTCGGCTCGTCGAGGAGATAGAGCGTGTGGCCCCGGCGTACGCGCTGGAGTTCGCTCGCCAGCTTGATGCGCTGCGCCTCGCCGCCGGACAGCTCGGTCGCGGGCTGGCCGAGCCGCAGATAGCCGAGGCCGACGTCGAGGAGCGTGGCGAGACTGCGGGCCACGGCCGGGGTGTCCGCGAAGAAGCCGGCGGCGGCCTCGACCGTCAGGTCCAGCACCTGCGCGATGTTCTTCTCCCGGTACGTCACTTCGAGCGTCCCGGGGTTGTAGCGCGCTCCGCCGCAGTCCGGGCAGGGCACGTAGGTGCTCGGCAGGAAGAGCAGTTCGACGCTGACGAACCCCTCGCCCTGGCAGGTCTCGCAGCGCCCGCCCGGGACGTTGAACGAGAACCTGCCGACCCCGTAGCCGCGGCTGCCCGCCTCCTCGGTCCCGGCGAAGACCTTGCGCACCACGTCGAAGAGACCCGTGTACGTGGCCAGATTCGAGCGGGGCGTACGGCCGATGGGCTTCTGGTCGACGCTCACCAGCCGTCCCACCCCAGGCAGTCGCTCCGTGATCTCCCCGATGAGCGTGGACTTGCCCGACCCGGAGACACCGGTGACCGCGGTGAACACGCCCAGGGGGAACTCGGCGGTCGTGTCGCGCAGGTTGTGACGGTTCACCGGCCCGACCTTCGACCAGCCACGTGGCGAACGGACTTCGCGTACCGGAGCGGGGGAGCGGTCGAAGAGGAACCGGCCCGTCGCGGACGCGGCGACGCGCTCAAGCTCCGCCACTGGACCGCTGTGCAGCACCCGCCCGCCGTGCTCGCCCGCCTTCGGGCCCACGTCGACCAGCCAGTCGGCGCCGCGCACGACGTCGAGGCTGTGCTCCACGACGAACACCGAGTTGCCGGCCGCCTTCAGCCGGTCCAGGACCGTGAGCAGGGCCTCGGTGTCCGCCGGGTGCAGTCCGGCGGACGGTTCGTCCAGCACGTACACGACTCCGAAGAGGCCGGAGCGCAACTGCGTGGCCAGGCGCAGCCGTTGCAGCTCGCCCGCCGACAGCGTCGGGGTCGACCGGGCGAGGCTGAGATAGCCGAGGCCCAGTTCGGTGACGGGGGAGATACGGGCGAGCAGGTCCTCCGTGAGGACACGGGCCGTCTCCGAACCGTCGTGACCGGCAAGGGAGCCGGCCAGTTCCACGAGCGGCAGCGCGGCCAGTTCCGCGATGGTCCGGCCCGCGAAGGTCACCGCCAGCGCCTCGGGCCGCAGCCGGCTGCCGCCGCACAGCGGACAGGGCGTCGCGGCGAGGAACCGCTCCGCCTTCGCCCGCAGCGTCTGACTCCTGGAGTCCGCGAACGTCTTCAGGACATAGCGGCGTGCGCTCATGTACGTGCCCTGGTACGGGCGTTGGATGCGGTCGGCGTCCCGTACCGGATGGACCGTCACGACCGGCTGCTCGTCCGTGAAGAGGATCCACTCGCGCTGCTCGGCGGGCAGGTCGCGCCACGGCCGGTCGACGTCGTGGCCCAGCGCGTCGAGGACGTCGCGGAGGTTCTTGCCCTGCCAGGCGCCCGGCCACGCGGCGATCGCGCCCTCCCGGATCGACAGCGCCGGATCGGGGACCAGCAGTTCCTCGGTCGTGCGGTGCACCTGGCCGAGCCCGTGGCACTCGGGGCAGGCCCCGGCGGCCGTGTTCGGAGAGAAGGAGTCCGAGTCGAGGCGTTCGGCGCCCGGCGGATAGTGCCCGGCGCGCGAGAACAGCATCCGCAGGGAGTTCGAGAGGTTGGTGACCGTACCCACCGAGGAGCGCGAGGTGGGCGTCGACCGCCGCTGCTGGAGCGACACCGCGGGCGGTAGTCCGCTGATGTCGCCGACCTTCGGCGCCCCCACCTGATGGATCAGCCGCCGCGCGTACGGGGCCACGGACTCGAAGTACCGCCGCTGGGCCTCCGCGTAGATCGTCCCGAAGGCCAGCGACGACTTCCCGGACCCGGACACCCCCGTGAACACCACCAGCACATCCCGCGGAATGTCGACGTCGACCCCCTGGAGATTGTGCTCACGGGCACCCCGCACACGGACGTACGGGTCATGGGGGCTGTGCATGGGGTGACTCCAGAGGTACGGCGAGCGGGGCAGTACCGATGATGCACGGTGCGGCAGGGCGCGCCCGTAAGGGGCGCGGGGAACCGCGCGACCAGCCACGGACGGCCCGCAGACACCCCACAGCCCAGGCCGCCCCGATGCGACACTCACACGGGCCGCAGCCCCACGACCCGCGCCAACCGCCGGAACGAGTCCACCAGCCCCGCCCGGTCGTACGTACTGGTCGTGACCAGCACCTCGTCCGCGGAGGTCTCCTTGATCACCGTCGCCAGCTCATGGGCGACCTGCTCCTCGGTCCCGGCGACATGACCCAGGAGCCCGGCCTCGTAGAAGCCCCGCTCCTTCTCCGTCATCGCCGGCGTCAGCGACTCGACCCGCTCGGCGGACGGCAGCGGCGGAAACGTACCGTGCGTGCGTGAGTAGGCCATCGACCACGCCTCCGGCAGCAGCAGCCGCCGTGCCTCCTCCGGCGTCCCCGCGACCGCGACCGTGCCGGAGATGACGACGTACGGCTCCGACGCCCACACGGACGGCCGGAACGTCTCGCGGTAGTGGTCGACGCCGCGGCGCATCTTCTCGCGGTTCCTGAGGTCGCCGATCACCATGGGCAGCCCGGCCCGGGCGGCGATCGTCGCGCCCTCGCCCATGGCCAGCACGAACGGCGGCACGGTCAGGCCCTCGGCGGGGCGTGCGCGCACCCCGGTCGGCGAGGTGCCGCGGAACCAGCCCAGCAGCTCGTCGAGCTGCGCCGCGAAGTCGTCGGCCACGTCCTTGTCCCGGCCCAGCGCCCTGCGTACGCCGTCCGTGAACCCCACGGACCGGCCGAGACCCATGTCGATACGGCCGGGGAAGAGGGATTCCAGGACGCCGAACTGTTCCGCCACCACCAAGGGCTGGTGGTTGGGCAGCATCACCCCGCCCGTGCCCACCCGGATCGAGCGGGTCGCGGCGGCGACCGCGGCGGCCAGGACGGTCGGCGCGGAACCGGCGACGCCCGGCACGCCGTGGTGCTCGGAGACCCAGATGCGGTGGTAGCCGAGCCCCTCCAGCTCGCGCGCCAGCCGGACGGTGTCGCGCAGCGCCTCGGGGGCGCTGTGGCCCTCCCGGGTGCGTGAGCGGTCGAGGACGGAGAAGCGGGTCCGGTGGTCCTGCTGGTGCGTCATGGCTTCTCCGCCGGCCTCTCCGCTGGAAGGAATGGGGTGGAAGGGATGTGCTCCTTCGTCAGTCTCAACAGTCGTTTCGCCGATTTCTTCCGCGCGCGTTCCGGGAGGGTGACGAATGACGGGAAAAAGATGGACACGGTGAGGCCCCGCTGAGGGATCGACCCCTTCATTTTTGGGCCGCGATGCACTTAACGTTGCGCCATGGACACTCGATCACCGCGGATCGCCGGTGCGCCCATCTCGTGGGGCGTATGCGAAGTACCCGACTGGGGTTACCAGTTGACGCCCGAGCGCGTGCTGAAGGAGATGCGCGAGGTCGGCCTCGCCGCCACCGAGTTCGGGCCCGAGGGCTTTCTGCCCGGCGAGCCGGCGGCCATGGCGCAGGTCCTCGCCCACCACGACCTCCAGGCGGTCGGCGGCTTCACCCCGCTGCTGCTGCACGTACCCGGGCACGATCCGCTGCCCGAGGTCGACACGCTCCTGGAGAGCTATGCCGCGTCCGGGGCCGACGTCCTCGTCCTGTCGGCCGTCACGGGGCAGGACGGGTACGACTCCCGCCCGGAGCTGGACGCCGACGGCTGGAAGCTGCTGCTCTCCAACCTGGACCGCCTGACCGCGCTGGCCGCCGAACGGGGCGTACAGGCGGTACTGCACCCGCACGTCGGCACGATGGTCGAGAACGGCGAGGAGGTCCAGCGGGTGCTGGAGCACTCCGCGATCTCGCTCTGCCTCGACACCGGCCACCTGCTCATCGGCGGCACCGACCCCGCCGAGCTGACCCGGCAGGCCCCCGAGCGGATCGCCCACACCCATATGAAGGACGTGGACGCCGCCCTCGCCGCCAAGGTCCGGTCGGGCCGCCTCAGCTACACGGACGCCGTCCGGGACGGCATGTACCGGCCGCTCGGCGCCGGTGACGTGGACGTCCGGGCCATCGTGAGCCACCTCGGGGCGCGCGGCTACGACGGCTGGTACGTCCTGGAGCAGGACACCATCCTCACCGACGAGCCCGCCGGCAAGGGGCCCGTCGACGACGTGTGGAGCAGCGCGGAATTCCTGCGCTCGGTGCTCCGCGACGCACAAGGGTGATACCGCGCTGAGGCAGCCAGGAAAAGGAAGAGGCGAGACCGCTCAGGCCGTGGACGGAAGAACCGTCCGCGGCCTGAGCGGGAAGCCCGCGGCCCGGTAGCAGTCGTCGATGAGGCGCATCGTGGCGAGCGCGTCATCGGCGTCCAGCGGCAGCGGCGCGCCCCGGCGCAGATGCGCCGCGAACGCTTCGAGCTGATAGGTGTACGAGGACCGGCGGCCGAGCATCTCGACGCGCTCGCCCGAGGCCGTACGGACCCGGACCCGGTCGTCCAGATGCGGCTGCACGAAGTTCACCGCCGTCGCCTCACCGAGTGAGCCCACGATCCGGCAGCTCATCTCCCATCCGTCGTGCGCCATGTGGCAGCGGGCGGTACCGGTGGCGCCGCCCGGGAACTCCAGCTCGGCGTCCAGCCACTCGTCGACCCCCGGGGCGCCCGGCTGTTCGCCGCCGCGCGCCGCGACGAGCCGCGGCACCCCGCCCGCCCAGGGGGCGAGCACCCGCTGGGCGTGCAGGCTGTAGCAGCCCAGGTCCATCAGGGCGCCGCCCGCCAGGGGCAGCGACCAGCGCGGGTCGGTGTCCGGCGGCGCCGGCATGACCATCGTGGTCTCCACATGCCGCAGTTCGCCCAGCTCCCCGCTCTCCAGCAGCTCGTGCAGGCGCCGGGTGACCGGGTGGAACAGATAGTGGAAGCCCTCCATGAAGACCGTGCCGGCCTTGGCGACGGCGTCCCGGACCTCGACGGCCTCCTCGGTGTTGCTCGCGGAGGGCTTCTCGGTGAGCACATGCTTGCCCGCGGCGAGCGCGGCGAGGTTCCAGGGCGCGTGCAGGCCGTTGGCGAGGGGGTTGTAGACGACCTCGACCGCCGGGTCGTCGACGACGTCGGCGTACGAGTCCAGGACCCGTTCGACGTCGTGCTCGGCGGCGAAGGCCTCGGCGCGGGACCGGTCGCGGGCGGCCACCGCCACGAGGCGGTGGCCGGTCACCCGGGCCGGTCCGGCGATCGACAGCTCGGCGATACGGGCCGCGCCCAGCACACCGATCCGCAGGGGTTCCTCCGTCATGCCGTGCGCACCTCTTCCAGTCGTACGGGCCGGCGCTCGCGCAGCGACAGCGTGCAGGCCTCCGCGATCCAGCTCGCTTCGAGGGCGTCGGCCACGGTGCAGGGGGAGGGCCGGGAGCCCGCCACGACCTCGGTGAACGCGGTGAGTTCGGCGCGGTAGGCGGCGGCGAAGCGGTCCATGAAGAAGTGGTGCGGGGGACCGGCGGGGAAGGTGGCCCCGGGCTCGACGGACCGCAGCGGCAGCTTGTCCTCCAGGCCCACCGCGATGCTGTCCAGCATGCCGTGCACCTCCAGACGGACGTCGTAACCGCGGGCGTTGTGGCGGGAGTTGGAGATGACGCCGATCGTACCGTCGTCGAAGGTGAGCAGCGCGGAGGCGGTGTCGACGTCGCCCGCCGCCGCGATGAAGTCCGCGCCCCGGTTGCCGCCGGTCGCGTACACCTCGACGACCTCGCGGCCGGTGACCCAGCGGACGATGTCGAAGTCGTGCACGCTGCAGTCGCGGAAGATGCCGCCGGAGACGGCCACGTACGCGGCGGGCGGCGGCGCGGGGTCCAGGGTGGTGGACCGCACGGTGTGCAGCAGGCCGAGTTCACCGCTCACCACGGCCTGGCGCGCGGCCACGCAGCCCGCGTCGAAGCGCCGGTTGTAGCCGATGTGCACCTCGACCCCGCCGGCCTCCACCGCGCGCAGCACTTCGAGGCTCTCCTCGACACCGCGGGCCACGGGCTTCTCGCAGAAGACCGGGATGCCCGCCTTGACGGCGGCGAGGAGGAGTTCGGGGTGGGCGTCGGTCGCGGCGGCGATCACGACTCCGTCGACCCCGGCGGCGAACACCGCGTCCGGGGAGTCCACCGCGGTCGCCCCGAACCGCTCCGCCGCCGAGGAGGCCGCCGCGGCGACCGAGTCGGTGACCACGAGCGAGTCGACCGCTTCCAGCCCGGCCAGGGTCTCCGCGTGGAACGCGCCGATCCGGCCCAGCCCCATGATGCCAATACGCATGCGAATCTTGCTCCTTCAACCCAATGGTTCAGCCCAGGGGTCCAACCCGGAGGTTCGACCCGCGGGGCGGTTCAGTCGAGCCCGCCGAAGACGGTCTGGTCCCAGTCGATGACCGAGCCGGTCACCACACCGCTGCGATCGGAGAGCAGGAGGACGACGAAGTCGGCGATCTCGTCGACCTGCCCGAGTCTGCCCATCGGCAGGCCCGCCGCGGCCTTCTCCCGCCAGTCGTCACCCGCGTCGTGGAAGGCGCGCTGGGTGGCGTCCTCGCCCTCGGTGTCCGTCCAGCCGATGTTCAGGCCGTTGATCCGGATCCGGTCCCAGCGGTGCGCGTGGGCCGCGTTGCGGGTGAGCCCCGCGAGACCGGCCTTCGCCGTGGAGTACGGCGCCAGATGCGGCGGGCCGCCGTGCGCGCAGTTCGAGATGATGTTCACGACCGTGCCGGGCGCCTCGCGGGCCGTCATGTCGGTGACGGCGGCCTGCATCGCGAAGAACGGCGCCCGCAGATTGATCGCCATGTGCGCGTCGAACAGTTCCGGCGTGGTGTCCAGGAGCGAACCGCGTGACGTGAGCCCCGCCGCGTTGACCAGGCAGTCGATACGCCCGTACGTGTCCACGGTCCGGACGACGCTCTCGCGGGCCTGCGCCGCGTCCGCCAGGTCGGCGCGGACGAAGCGGGCGCCGGTGTCCGCGGCGAGCTTCTCGCCGACCTCGGCCCGGCGTCCGGTGAAGACGACGGTCGCGCCCTCGCGCAGGGCCGCCCGGACGATCCCCGCGCCCACCCCCTGGCTGCCGCCGTTGACGAGGACGACCTTGTCCTCAAGAAGTCCCATGAGTGCGTTGTTCTCCTTCGGCTGAGGCTTCCCAGGCTGCGGCTCCGGCGGCGCCACTGTCAGTCTTGTGAACGAAGGGCCGTCATACAATCCGCAGAGACCCATCAAAAGTCCGTCATTCGCAGCGGGGGCCGTCGTGCGCCATCCATATCCGATCAGGGAGATCGCCCGGCAGGCCGGTCTGAGCGAGGCCACGGTCGACCGCGTCCTCAACGACCGCGGGGGCGTACGGGAGAGCACGGTCATGGAGGTGCGCCAGGCCGTCAAGGACCTGGACCGCCAGCGGACCCAGGTCCGCATCGGCGGCCGCACCTTCATGATCGACATCGTGATGCAGACGCCGGAGCGGTTCTCCACCGCCGTACGGGACGCCCTGGAGGCGGAGCTGCCGTCCCTGCACCCCGCCGTGGTGCGCTCGCGCTTCCACTTCCGGGAGACCTGCCCCGCCTCCGACCTGGTCGCGACCCTGGACAAGATCGCCAAGCGCGGCTCGCAGGGAGTGATCCTCAAGGCGCCGGACCTGCCGGAGATCGTCGCCGCCGTCAGCCGGCTGGTCGCGGCGGGCATCCCCGTCGTCACGCTGGTGAGCGACCTGCCCAGCAGCGCGCGCATGGCGTACGTGGGGATCGACAACCGGGCGGCGGGCGCCACCGCCGCCTATCTCATCGGCCAGTGGCTCGGCGACCGTCCCGGCAACGTGCTCGCCACGATCAGCCGGGGCTCCTTCCGCGGCGAGGAGGAGCGGGAGATGGGCTTCCGCAGCGCGATGCGGAGCGCGCAGCCCGGACGATCCCTGGTGGAGGTCACCGACAGCGACGGCCTTGACGCCACCCAGCGGGACCTCGTCCTGGACGCCCTCAAGCGGGACGAGGACGTCATCGCCGTCTACTCGGCCGGCGGCGGCAACGCGGCGACCCTCGACGCGTTCGGCCTCCTCGGGCGGGAGTGCGCGGTGTTCATCGCCCACGACCTGGATCACGACAACACCGGCTTCCTGCGGGAACGCCGGCTGTCCGCCGTGCTCCACCACGACCTGCGCCAGGACATGCGGCGCGCCTGCCAGACCATCATGCGCGCGCACAAGGCGCTTCCCGACGAGGGCCCCTTCCTGCCGTCGGCGATCCAGGTGGTCACGCCGTACAACATGCCGCCGGGTGTGCCGCTCGCGTCGTCCGGGCCGTCCGGCGTCTGACGCCCGCGCCGCGGGCTCCACACGGGACGGGACCTCGGACGAGTCCGCCCGGACCCCCGCCGTCTGCATATGTAGATGATGTCTATAGGGTGGAACGACAGCGTGTGGCGGGCCAGGACGCCACCGCACCCGTGGAGACAAGAGGGTCACGTGCAAGCGCTCATCGCCGGGATCGACTCCGGCCGCGTCCTGCTGCTCCTCGCCGCCGGTGTCGCCTCCGGGCTCGCCGGTTCCATCGCCGGTCTGGCCTCGCTGTTCAGCTACCCCGCGCTCCTCGCCGCGGGCCTGCCGCCCGTGGCGGCCAACGTCACCAATACCGTGGCGCTCTTCTCCAACACCGTGGGAAGCGCGGTGGGGGCCCGGGTGGAACTGCGCGGGCAACGCGCCCGGCTGATCCGGCTGGCCCTCGCGGCGGCGCTGGGCGGGGCGATCGGCGCCGCCCTGCTCCTCGGCACCCCCTCCTCGACGTTCGAGCTGGTCGTACCGTGGCTCGTGGCCCTCGGCTCGGTGCTGATCCTCGTCCGCGAGCCCCTGCGGCGGCTGACCGCGCGCTTCAGCGCCGGGCCGGCCTCCTCCGTACCCGGCCTCCCCTTGAGCTGCGCCGTGCTGCTGGTCGGTCTGTACGGCGGCTACTTCGGCGCCGCGGCGGGCGTCCTGATGCTCGCCGTGCTCTCCCTGTCCGCGACGGAACCGCTGCCGGTGACCAACGCGGTCAAGAACATCGCCACCGGCGCGGCCAACGTCACCGCGGCCGTCGCCTACGCCTTTCTCGCCCCGGTCGACTGGGGCGCGGCCGTCACCCTCGGCGTGGGCTGCTTCGCGGGCGCCTGGATGGGACCCGCGGTCGTACGGCGGCTGCCCGAGGCGCCCCTGCGCATCGCGATCGCGCTCGCCGGCCTCGGACTCGCGTGGACCCTGTGGCGGGACGCGACCGCGTCCTGAACGCGCGAGAGCGGCGTCCCGAGGCAGGCCGAAGCGGGGCCTGGAACGACCGGAGCGGCGTTCTAGGGTGGCCGCTGTGACGAACAACAGCACGCCCCTCGCCGTCTTCGACCTCGACGGCACGCTCGCCGACACCGCGCACCGGCAGCGGTTCCTGGAGCGGAAGCCGCGGAACTGGGACGCCTTCTTCGCCGCGGCGCCGCACGATCCACCGCTGGCCGAGGGTGTGGCGCTGGCCCTGGAGTACGCCGAGGAGTGCGAGGTCCTCTATCTGACCGGGCGGCCCGAGCGCTGCCGCAAGGAGACGGTGGCCTGGATCGCCGCCCAGGGCCTGCCCGAGGGCCGGATCCGGATGCGGCGCGACGACGACCGCAGGCCCGCCCGGCGCACCAAGCTGCAGATCCTCCAGGAGCTGGCCCGCAACCGCGAGATCAGGGTGCTCGTGGACGACGACGAGCTGGTGTGCGCGGACGCCGAACGGGCCGGGTTCACCGTCGTACGGGCCCGCTGGGCCGCCGCGTCGGCGGCGCTTGCGGAAGCGCAGGAGCGCGACGGGCGGACGTGACGGGCGGACATGACGTGACGTGCGGATACGACGTGCGGATGTGACGTGCACCGGCCCCTCCCGGACGTGCGGGAGGGGCCGGTGCACGTCAACCGGTGCACGTCATGTGCTGGTGCTCGTGCTCATGCTCGTCGGACACGGGTGGCCGTCAGGCCGAGTCCTCCAGGCGGAAGCCGACCTTCAGGCCGACCTGGTAGTGCTTGACCTGCCCGTTCTCGATCTGCCCGCGCACCTGCGTGACCTCGAACCAGTCGAGGTTGCGCAGGGTCTGCGAGGCCCGGGAGACGCCGTTGCGGATCGCCTGGTCGATGCCCTCGTGCGAGGTTCCGACGATCTCGGTGACCCGGTAGGTGTGGTCGGACATGCGGGTGCTCCTCTCCGCCGTGGCCCGTGTGCCACGTGTCGTTCCACGGTGCCCCAGGAGACGGGGGACCGCGAGATGGGGGCCCGGGGGACACGGGTTCCGGCGGGCTGCGGTCCGGTGCGGTTCACCGGGCCGTGCTCAGCGACAGCGCGAACCTCCCCTCGGCGTCCGTCCACCAGTGGGTGAGTTCCAGTCCGGTCGCGGCCAGTTCCGCGCGGACGCCCGCCTCGCGGAACTTCGCCGACACCTCGGTGCGCATCTCCTCGCCCTCGGCGAACTCCACGGCGATGTCGAGCGCGGGGATCTTGACGGTCACGGCCGCGAGGGCGCGCAGCCGCATCTCGATCCACTCCTCCTCGGCGTTCCAGCGGGCGACATGGCTGAACCCGTCGGGGTCGAAGTCCGCGCCGAGTTCGCGGTTGACGACGCTCAGGACGTTCTTGTTGAACGCGGCCGTCACCCCCGCCGCGTCGTCGTAGGCGGCGACGAGCACCGACTCGTCCTTCACCAGGTCGGTGCCGAGGAGCAGGGCGTCGCCGGGCGACAGCAGCGACCGTACCGACGCCAGGAACGAGGCACGTTCGGCGGGCAGCAGATTGCCGAGCGTGCCGCCCAGGAACGCGACGAGCCGCGGACCGGGTGTGTCGGGCAGCGTCAGACCACCGGTGAAGTCGGCGATCAGCGCGTGCACGTCGAGCGAGGGCCGCTCGACGGCCAGCGCCTCACCGGCCTGCCTGAGCGCGCTCTCGCTCACGTCCACCGGCACATAGGTGTGCAGGGCGGCCAGCGCGTCGAGCAGGTGCTTCGTCTTCTCGGACGAGCCCGAGCCCAGCTCGACGAGCGTGCGCGCGCCGGTCGCCGCGGCGATCTCCGGCGCCCGCGCGACGAGGATCTCGCGCTCGGCACGGGTCGGGTAGTACTCGGGCAGCGCGGTGATCTTCTCGAAGAGCTCGCTGCCCAGCGCGTCGTAGAACCACTTGGGCGGGAGCGTCTTCGGCGTGCGGGTCAGGCCGTGCAGGACGTCGGCCCGCAGGGCGGCGTCCGTGGCGTCCTCGGGCAGCGTGCGGGTGACCAGGAACGGACTCACGTACGGGGCTCCTTGCTCGGAACGGATGCGCTCGGTACGGACGTGCTCGGTACGGACGTGCTCGAAGCAGGAGTGCCCGGGGCGGAAGCGTTCGCCACGGATGCCACGGATGCCACGGGCGCGTCGATGTCCTTGAGCGGGGTGAGCAGGACGTCCGTGCGGCTCGCCGCGAGCAGCGTGCGGTCCGGCACCTCCTGCCAGTGCGGATCGTCGTCGTACGGCTCGGATGCGACGACGGTGCGCCGGCCGGGCTCGGTCAGATACCAGAGCGTGTCGCCCCAGGCGGTGGCGGCGATCACTTCGCCGTTGGTGAGCAGCAGGTTGAGACGGGAGCCGGGGGCCGCCGCCGCCACGTCGAGGACCGTGTCGGCGAGGGCCTGGCCCTCCTCGTCACCGCCCCGCAGCCGGTTCAGGACCAGCGCCCAGACGAGCGCCGAGTCGCAGCGCGCCTCCATCGACAGCAGCTCCGCCGCGGGCAGCGTCCCGGCCAGCGGCGCCAGCGAACGCGGCCAGCCCGCGATCGCGCCGTTGTGGCTGAACAGCCAGGTGTCCGCGGCGAACGGCGCCGCCGCGGCCTCCCCGTCCGCCCCCGCCAGCGTCGCGTCCCGCACCGCGGCGAGCAGCGCGCCCGAGCGCACCACCCGCCCCAGGTCGGCGAAGGACCGGTCGCCCCAGATCGGCCCGGTACGCCGGTAGCGCCCGGGTACCGGGTCGCCCTCGGCGTACCAGCCGACGCCGAAACCGTCGGCGTTGACGGTCCCGTACCGCTGGCGCCGGGGCGCCCACGACTGGCGGTACAGGCTGTGGGCCGGGTCCACGAGGAGCCGTCCCAGCGGCTCCTCGGGCCCCAGGTATGCCAGATGACGGCACATCAGACGCTGTCCGGGCCGGCGTCCCGGGCGGTACGGAACCCGGAGAAGATCTGCCGCCGCACCGGATAGTCCCAGTTGCGGAACGTCCCCCGGCAGGCCACCGCGTCCACGGCGAACGAGCCGCCGCGCAGCACCTTGTGCTCCGACCCGAAGAACACCTCCGAGTACTCCTTGTACGGGAAGGCGTGGAAGCCCGGATAGGGGAGCAGCTCGCTGGACGTCCACTCCCACACGTCACCGATCAACTGCCGTACGCCGAGCGGCGACTGGCCCGCCGGATAGCTGCCGGCCGGCGCCGGGCGCAGATGGCGCTGGCCGAGGTTGGCATGCTCCGGCGTGGGGTCGGCGTCGCCCCACGGATAGCGTGTCGAGCGGCCGGTCTCCGGGTCGTGCCGGGCCGCCTTCTCCCACTCGGCCTCGCTGGGCAGGCGCCGCCCCGCCCAGCGCGCGTACGCGTCGGCCTCGTACCAGCTGACGTGCAGGACGGGCTCGTCGGGCGGTACGACCTCGGTGGCGCCGAAGCGCCGCCGCAGCCACTGCCCGCCGTCGCGGCGCCAGAACAGCGGCGCCCCGATGGAGTGTTCCCGGATGTGGGCCCAGCCCTCCGGCGCCCACCAGCGCCGGTCGGTGTAGCCGCCGTCCGCGATGAACGCCTGGTACGCCTCGTTCGTCACCGGGGTGGTGTCGATGAAGAACGGCGGCACCAGACGCGCGTGCGCCGGCCGTTCGTTGTCCAGCGCCCACGGCTCGGTGGACGTGCCCATCGTGAACGGGCCGCCCGGGACCAGTACTTCGGCCGGTCCGGTGAACGCGGGTACGGGTATCGGGTCCGGAGCCGTCAGGGCCACCGGGCCCTTGCGGAGCTGATGGGTGATCAGCATGGTCTCGTCGTGCTGCTGTTCGTGCTGGGCGATCATGCCGAAGGCGAACCCGGCCTCGGTCAGCCGGGCGCCGGTGCCTTCGAACGCGGTGCTCTCCAGGATGTCCAGCGCCCGCCCGCGTACCTCGGCCGCGTAGGTACGGGCCTCGGCGGGCGGCAGCAGCGGAAGCGAGGGCCGCTCGGAGCGCGGGTGCTCGAAGGCGTCGTACAGGCCGTCGATGTCGGGCCGCAGCGCGTCACGGCCGGCGACCGTCCGCAACAGCCACAGCTCCTCCTGGTTGCCGATGTGCGCGAGGTCCCACACCAGCGGGGACATCAACGGCGAGTGCTGAGCGGTCAGTTCGGGGTCCTCGACGCAGGAGGTCAGCAGTGCCGTGCGCTCGCGTGCCGTGAGCAGCGCCGCCAGCGCACGCTTCCTGAGCGCCTCCGGGTCGTCGAACGTGGTGCCGGTACCGGGGTCGGTCATGGGCGGAAGTCCTTCCCGCTGAGCAGGTGTTCTGTGTGCTGTTCCGTGCTGTGTCCTGCGCTCTGCCCCGCGGCCTGTTCCGTGCCGAGAAGCACCCCGTGCTCCGGATGGCCGGAGTCGGCGGCACGGTCCAGCAGGTCGTCGGCGGGGCAGCGGCCCCGGGCGACATAGCGGTCGGCGAACTCCGCGACCGCCTGCTGCACCTCGGTGCTCGCGCCGATCCTGGGCAGCGCGTCGGCCGCCGCCGCGAAACAGGTCGTGGCCGCCTCCCGCAGCTCCGGGTCGGCCAGGCCCGAGCGGGCGGCGGTCGTCCACAGCGGGTTGAGCGGGGCGGGCAGCGAGCCGGCCCGCTCGGCGAGCGGTTTCACCGTCCGGTAGGCCGTCTCGGCGGCCTCCGGGTCGTCGAACAGCGCCGTCGTCACGGCCAGCGGCACGATCCAGCCGTGGTCGCCCGGCTGCGCGTCGATCATGCGCAGCTCCAGATGCCCGCGCGGCCGCACCGGCGGGAACAGGGTCGTCTGGTGGTAGTCGAGGTCCTCCCGGCCGGGCGGAGCGCCGGACCGGGTCCACTCCCGGAAGGTCAGCCCCTCCGGTACGTCCCAGGGGCCGCTGGGCGCGCGGACGCACATCACCGGCGCGTCCAGGACGTGCCGGGCCCAGGCGGCCCGCGGGTCGCCGTCGAGGGGCGGGGCGCTGGTGCGGCCCGGATCCATCGCGGCCCACAGGGACTGCCGGGTGGAGCGCCAGCCCGTGGGCCGGCCCCGGGCCATCGGGGAATTGGCGAAGGCGCCCACCAGCACCGCGCCCAGCTGATGGGCCAGCCACCAGCGCCGCCCGAGACCGAGCGGTCCCGGTTCCTCGTACCCGGCGTCCAGGCAGACCTGCACGGAGGCGGAGGAGCACATCATGGCGCGGCCCTCGGGGCCCGCACGGTCGAGACAGGTCTCCATGGCGTCGTAACGCGGCTCATGGAGGAACCGGGTGGGTTCGTTCCAGGGGTCCTGGCCCAGTCCGCAGAGGGCGAGACCCGCCTCGCGCAGTACACCGCGTACGGCGTCGAGGTCGGCGGAGACGGAGGCGATGCACTCCATCAGGGAGGCGGCGGGTGCGGAGCTGAGCTCCAGCTGTCCGCCCGGTTCGACGGTGACCGACGAACTCAGGGGCAGGGCCCGCACTGCGGCGTAGGCCGCTTCGCGACGTTCAGGTGGTACGGGGAGCCGCGGGGAGCGCGGCTCGTGGACGAGCCATTCGAGTTCCACACCGAGGAAGCGGGGCGGTCCGGTCTTGAAGCATATGCCGCGGACCAGTGCCTCCACTTCGGCCTCGGTGACGGCGGAGCGGCGTGGCTCCGTACAGTCACTCACCGAATCGGACATGTCGGGATCCTCCTGAGATTCCATCCATGCCGTCGGGTCCGGCTTCGGATGGGCCGGCCCGACAGACGCTCGTCCCACCCAAGACCCTTGAGCCGGTTCGCACAAGGGTGCGTATCGCCGCTTTTGGGTGCGTGAAACTCTGTTGCGACTCCTGACCAGGATCGCTCACCATGCGTTCATGAGCACGACGGGGGATGCGACAGAGGTACCGGGGGAGATCGCGCGGGGCGCGAGCACGGCGCCTACAGGGGTGGCGCCATGAGCGCACGGCTGCGCGCGATCGCACGGCAGACGGAGGAGATCGTCGCGGCGGGTTCGTACCGCGCGTCCGACGGGCGCGAGGTGTCGATCGCCGCGGCGGTGGCCGCCGCCCGTGCAGGCACCCGCATGTACGGCCCGGAGCCGGTGGGGTCGGTGGGCCTCGTTCCGGACCCCGCGAGCGCGTCCTCCGCGACCGCGCCCTCCGGGGACACGTTCTTCGAGGTCACGGGCGAGAGCAGCCTGGAAGCGGCCCGCCGGCTGACCGGCCCGGTCGCGGTGCTGAACTTCTCCTCGGCACGCAATCCCGGAGGGGGCTATCTGAACGGCGCCCAGGCCCAGGAGGAAGCCCTGTGCCGGGCCTCCGCGCTCTACACGTGCGTGGTGGAGGTCCGGGCGTTCTACGACCACCACCGGACACACCGCGACGCCTTCTACACCGACCGGGTGATCCACTCACCGGCCGTCCCGGTCTTCCGCGACGACCGGGGAGCGTTCCTCGACGAGCCGTACACCGCCGGATTCCTCACGGCCGCCGCACCCAACGCCGGAGTGATCAAGCGCACCACGCCGGAGCGCGTGTCCGAGCTGCCGCGCGCCCTCGCCTCCCGCGCCGAGCGCGTCCTGGAGACGGCCGCGGCGCACGGCTACCGCCGGCTGGTGCTGGGTGCCTGGGGCTGCGGAGTGTTCCAGAACGACCCGGCGCAGGTGGCGAGCACCTTCGCCACGCTCCTCGGGGACGGCGGACGCTTCTCCGGCACCTTCGAGCACGTCGTCTTCGGCGTCCTGGACCGGACGAGGGGAGCGGTGGTCCGGACGGCCTTCGAGCAGGCGTTCAGGCCCGTTCAGCGCCAGCCGTAGCGCTCCCGCAGCCGGTGCACCACCAGGTTGAACCGCATCCGGTCCAGCGCGCACGCCTCCCGGCGCATCCCCTTCTCGTGCAGCCGCAGCACCCGGTCCACGTCCACCCACGAGTCGCGCCCGGACCGGTCCCAGGGCCCGCTGCCGATCGGCACCCACTCCCGGTCGCCGTCGTGCCCCTTGCTCGACAACTGCACGGCGAGGAACGTGTCGGCACCCTCGCGGGCGACCACCAGCACGGGCCGGTCCTTGCCCCGCCCGTCGTTCTCCTCGTAGGGCACCCACGTCCACACGATCTCGCCCGGGTCCGGGTCGCCGTCGTGCGCGGGGGAGTACTCGGTCCGCACGACCCCGACCCGCCGCGGATCGGCCTCGACGGTGGCGGAGGGCCCGAAGCGCCCAGGAACATCTCGCTCGGCAGAAGCAGTCACAGCGACACGTTAACCCGCGCCTCCTGTGGCGATTCCCGCGCCCCTTTCCAGCCAGGGGCACGGGCAACCGCCGCGTTGAGGGGCGCGGGGAACTGCGCGACCAGCCACAGCGGACCCGCACCCGTCACCGAACATCCACCCCGACGGCGCCGCTACGCCTCCCCATCCACAGGCACCCTCTTCGAGGCACTCCCGGCACCCCCGGGGCCGAACCCGTTCACAGGTGAACCCTCCGCACCCACCCGCCCGTTCGCGTTCATGGACGCGAGCAACTGCCGGGCGAGCCCGAGCCCCGTCCCACCCATGGTCAGCGCCTTGGTGAACATGTCCGACATCCCCTCGGCCCCGTTCAGCAGCACCATGTGCTCGACGTTCCCGAACGCCCCCGCACCGGCCTTCACGATCTCCGGCCAGTTCTCCGCGAGTTGCTGCGCGACCACGGCCTCCTGGTTCTCGGCGAGCGCGGCGGCCCGCGCGGCGATGGCCTCCGCCTCGGCGAGCCCCTTCGCCCGCGTGGACTCGGCGATCGCCATCCCCTTGGCCTGCGCGGCGGCGGCCTCCGCCTCACCCGTGGCCCGGGTCGCCGTAGCGGCGGCGGCGCCCCGCGCCTTCGTGGCCTCGGCCTCGGCGCCGGCGGCCGTCTTGACCCGCGTGGCCTCCGCCGCGGCGGCCAGCTCCGTCTCCTTCGCCTTGGCCTGCGCCGCGGAGATCCGCACATCGCGCTCCGCCTCGGCCAGCGTGCGCTTCTCGTACGCCTTCGCGTCCGCGGGCTTGCGGACGTCCGCCTGCAGCTGCTGTTCGCGCCGGTGCGCCTTCAGTTCGGCGACGCGGGTCTCCTGGACCACGACCTCCTGGCGGGCCCTCGCTTCGGCGAGCGGCCCGGCCTGCCGCGACTTGGCCGCGGCGTTGTCGCGCTCCGCCTGGTACCCGGCCTGCAGGATCTCGCTGTCCCGGGTCGCCTCCGCCATCCGCGCGGAGGCCTGCTGCTCGGCCTCGGTGGCCAGCCGGTTGGCCTCGGCCTGCGCGATCCGGGCGTCCCGCTGGACGGCCGCCGCGTGCGGCATGGCCAGGTTCTTGATGTACCCCGTCGGATCCTCGATCTCGTGGATCTGCAGCGAGTCGACGATCAGCCCGAGCTTCTCCATCTCCGTACCGCACGCGGCACGGGTCTGCCCGGTGAGTTTGTCCCGGTCGCGGATCATGTCCTCGACGGTCAACCCGCCGACGATGGAACGCAGATGACCGGCGAACACGTTGTGCACCCGCTCCGACATCAGCTTCTGCTGGTCGAGGAAGCGGCGCCCCGCGTTGGCGATCGACACGAAGTCGTCGCCCACCTTGAAGATGACCACGCCCCGCACCTTGAGCGGAATGCCCTGGTGGGTCACGCAGTCCACGGACAGCTCGGTCTCGTTGAGGTCGAGCGAGAGTTTGCGCACCGCCTGGACGCCCGGCAGCACGAGCGTGCCGCGGCCGGTGACGATACGGAAGCCCATGCCCTCCTCAAGGCCCTCCATCCGATGCTTCGAACCGGAGATGATCAGAGCTTCGTTGGGCTCCGCGACCCGCCACATGAGCTTGAAGACCACCACGATGAAAACGAGCGCGAGGACCGCTGCCCCCGCCACGACGCCGACGATCATCGGCATTCGCCCCCTGTTGCCTGGTGCCCTGTCGGCACCGAACGAAGGGAGTGTGCGCCCGCGCGGAGCCGTGGGTACAGAGCCCGACGCGTCCTTGGGACATCCTTGATACGTACGACACGCTCACATGGTCATGGCGCCCGCGCCGGCTTCAACTGTCGTACGCGGGCGACACGTAGACCGTGCGCGGCGGCAGGTACTCCACCACCATGACGACCGTGCCCGACTCGATGCGGTCCTTCGAGGAAGCGGCGTACGCGAGGAAGTGCTCGGCGCCGCCGCGCACCCGGACGATCACCTCGCCGACGAGCCCGGGCCCCACCGTGCCGGTGACCCGCCCCATGAGCCCCACCATCGACGCGTCGTCCATGACACCAAGCCTACGGGCCCACGGACCATGGACCGGCGTGCGGACCGAACTCCGGTACGCCGTCGACCGGTTCGCGAACCGTCGCGCTGCCCGGCCACCGCTCGGACCACCGCTGGTCCGCCTCCAGTTGCGCGGCGAGCGAGACGAGGAGCGGCTCGCTGTGCGCTGGGCCGAGGAGTTGGGCGCCCACGGGCAGGGAGCCGTCGACGAAGCCCGCCGGGACGTTCACCCCGGGCCAGCCCAGCACGTTCCACGGCCAGGCGTACGGACACGCGGCGATCATGGCCCGGTCGGTGCCGAAGCCGCTCAGCCCGTGCAGCGCCCCGATGCGCGGCGCCGGAGCGGCCGTCGTCGGCGCGAGGACCACGTCGTACGTCTCGAAGAGCGCCCCGATCCGCCGGTGCAGCCGTGCCTCGGCGCGCCGGGCGGCCCGCAGCGGGGCCCCGCCGAGCAGCCGCCCGAGCCGGGCCGCCTCCCGGGTACGCCGGTCGAGGAGGGCGGGGTCGGGCACGTCCCGCACGCGCTCGGCGATCCCGGCGGTGGCGCGCGGCACGAACGCGAGACCGATCCGCCCGTACGCCGGGTCGGCCTCCTCGACCTCGTGCCCGAGCGCGGCCAGCCGTTCCGCGAGGGCGACGACCCGGGCCCGTACGTCGGGGCGAAGTCGCGCGGGCACCGCCGTGAACGGAGGCTTCAGCGACAGCGCGATCCGCAGCCGGCCCGGATCCCGGCCCACTGCTTCCGTGGTGCGCAGCGCGGGCGGGCGGTGCAGATCGCCTGCGTGGCTGCCGCTCGCCGCGTCCAGGAGCAGCGCCGCGTCCTCGACGGTACGGGCCAGCGTGCCGTTGACCGTGATGCCGTGGAAGGACTCCGGGCGCGGCCAGGTCGAGATCCGGCCGCGCTGCGGTTTGATGCCGATCAGATGGGTCCAGGCCGCGGGGATGCGCACCGAGCCCGCCCCGTCCGAGCCCAGCGCGGCGGGGACCAGGCCCGCCGCGACGGCGGCGGCCGAGCCGCCGGACGAGCCGCCCGGGGTGTGCCCGGTGTGCCACGGGTTGCGGGTGTCGCCGAAGGCCGGGCCCTCGGTGAAGGGCCACTGTCCCAGCTCGCAGGTGTTGGTCTTGCCGACGATCACGGCACCGGCCGCCCGCAGCCGGCGTACCGCCTCGCCGTCCTCGGTGACCGGCGGGAACGCGCCGCGGCAGCCGAAGGCCGTCGGCTCGCCCGCCACGTCCATGTCGTCCTTGACCGCCACCGGCACCCCGAGCAGCGGCCGGTGACCCCCCGCCGCCAGTTCCTCGTCGGCGGCGTCGGCCTCCGCGAGCGCGGCCTCGGCGCGCACCAGCCGGAAGGCGTTCAGGGTGCCCTGGGTCGCCGCGATCCTGGCGAGGGCCTCCTCGACGAGCGCCCGCGAGGACACCGAGCCCTCGGCCAGGGCGCGGGCGCGCTCCGCGAGCCCCGCAGGACGGGCGGACGTCATGCGGGCCTGCGTACACGGTTGGGCGTCATAGGGGGCTGCCACCTCCGGGAGCACGATGTCTACCGAACGGTAACCTCCGGATGGCGTAAGCGGTACGGGGCGTCCGACCGCGTTGGCGGGGACGGCGGACAGCCCGTGCGCCGGGCCCTTCATGGTGGTCCGCCCTTGCCTCTGCCTCTGCCTCCGCCCTTGCCTTCGAGTGCTCTTCAAGTTCTACCGTCACGGGAGTCGGCGACCGTCCGGCGGTGGTCCGAGGGCGACGGAGAAGAACATGCGGGTCGGCGTGCACATCAACCGGTTCAACCACCCCCGCGGCGCGAGTGCGCTCGGCCCCGAACTGGCCACGGCGGGCGCCGCCGCCGAGGCCGCGGGCGTGAGCTGGATGTCGGTCATGGACCACTACTTCCAGATGGAGTTCAACGGCGGTGCCGAGGACGCCATGCTGGAGTCGTACACGACCCTCGGCTTCCTCGCGGCCCACACCTCGACGGTCCGGCTCGGGACGCTGGTGACCGGGGTGACCTACCGGCATCCCGGACTCCTCGCCAAGATCGCCACCACGCTCGACGTCCTGTCGGGCGGGCGGGCCACGCTGGGGATCGGGGCGGCCTGGTACGACCGCGAGCACGAGGGCCTGGGCGTGCCGTTCCCGCCGCTCGCGGAGCGTTTCGAACGGCTGGAGGAGACGCTGCGGATCTGTCTGCAGATGTGGGACCCGCAGACGAACGGACCCTTCGAGGGCAAGCACTACCGGCTCGCCGAAACCCTCTGCGTACCCGCACCGGTGAGCGCCCCGCGTCCGGAGATCATGGTCGGTGGCGGCGGCGAGAAGAAGACGCTGCGGCTGGTCGCCCGGTATGCGGACGCCTGCAACCTGTTCGCCTCGACCCCCGAGGAGGTCGGGCACAAGCTGGACGTCCTGCGCGGGCACTGCGACGCCGTGGGCCGCGACCACACCGAGGTGCGCAAGACGATGGTCCACTCGGGCGACCCCCGGAGCGGGGCCGAACTGGACGCCTTCACACGGGAGATGGCGGACTACGCGAAGCTCGGCATCGAGACCGTGATCCTGGGCCCGCGCGTCGACGAACCCGCCGAGTGGATCGAGCGCGGCGTCGCCCCGGTGGTCGAGCGGCTGGCCGGACTCGGCTGAGGCGCACCTGCTGCCGCGTATGACACGAGTACCGCGTACGAGTACCGCGTACGACACGAGTACCGCGTGCGGCACCGGTGCTGGGTACGACTGCGACGCGCGGCGAGGGCCGCGCGTCAGCAGGAGATGTGCAGGTGTGCAGGTGTGAGGGTCAGGCGGCGACGGGCGCGGTGGCCTCGCCGTGGATGCGGCTGATGACCTCGGTCAGCTGCGCGGCGACCTCGGCGTCGTCGGAGGGGTGCGTCTCGGCGAAGCGGACGACCGAGCCGGCGATGGAGAGCTTGATGTCCTCAAGAACCTTCGCGCCGGCGATACCGGCGGCCTTGCGGGCCTCGTCCTGCGCCCAGACGCCGCCGTACTGGCCGTAGGCGGTGCCGACCACGGCGAGGGGCTTGTCCTTGAGGCCGCTCGCGCCGAACGGGCGGGACAGCCAGTCGATGGCGTTCTTCAGGACGGCCGGGATGGTGCCGTTGTACTCGGGCGAGAAGAGCAGGATGGCGTCGGCGCTGCCCGCGGCCTCGCGCAGCCGGGCGGCGGCGGCCGGGACGTCGCCCTCGACGTCGATGTCCTCGTTGTAGAAGGGGATGTCGGCCAGGCCCTCGAACAGGTCGACCTCCGCGCCCTCGGGCGCGAGCTTGACGGCGGCCTCGGCGAGCTGGCGGTTGTGCGAGCCGGCGCGAAGGCTGCCGACGAGCGCGAGGATACGAACAGTCATGGGGGGCTCCAAGGAGGATGAAACATTGCCATTACGATCCGGACCGGGGTCCGTTTAAAGTTCTACCAGCCAAACGGACCACGGTCCAGTTTTCTTCCCCCGGCGTTACGCTGTCTTCATGTCCGCCTCCCTGCCGCCCTTTCCCAAGCCTCAGGAGCCGATCGGCGAGCCTGTTCTCCTGGAGCTGACCTCCGGTGAGGACGAGCCGTGCCTGCGTGCCGACGCGGCCCGCAACCGGGCCCGGCTGCTGGAGGCCGCCGCCCGCCTGGTCGCGGAGCACGGCGCGGCCGGCGTCACGATGGAGGCGGTGGCCGTGGCCGCCGAGGTCGGCAAAGGGACCGTCTTCCGCCGCTTCGGCGACCGCACCGGCCTGCTCATGGCGCTCCTGGACCACTCCGCCAAGCAGCTCCAGGCCGCCTTCCTCAGCGGGCCGCCGCCCCTGGGCCCCGGTGCGCCGCCGGTCGAGCGGCTGGAGGCGTTCGGACGTGCCGTCCTGCGGCAGTCGGTCGAGCAACTGGATCTGCAACTGGCCGCCCAGCCCGAACCGGCCCGCCGCTACTCGTTCCCGCCCCAGCGTTTTCTGACCGGCCACGTCACCCTGCTGCTGCGCCAGGCGGCGCCGGACGCCGACTGCGCACTCCTCGCCCAGACGCTGATGGGGTACCTCGACCCCGCGCTGATCCACCACCTGACCAAGGAGTGCGGGATGCCGCTGGAGCGGCTCGAAGCGGGCTGGACCGACCTGGTCGCACGCCTGACGCGTACGGAGCCGCCGGCCTGACCCGGCTGGAGCGGCACGCCTGATCCGCCCGGAGCGGCACGTCTGATCCGTGCGGAACTGCCTTGGCAGGAAAGCGACTTGGGGCGCACCCCGGCCCCGGGCCCGCGTGGGGCTTCTGCAAGGATGCCGTACCTCATGGTGCAGATACCGAAAACATCCGCCCCTCCGCCGCCCGCGCAGCGCTCCGTGCCGACGAGTGCCGATGTGGCCCGTCTGGCGGGTGTGTCACGCGCGACCGTCTCCTACGTCCTCAACAACACCAGCGCCGTACGGATCAGCGAGCCCACCCGCCGCCGTGTCCACCAGGCCGCCGAGGAGCTCGGCTACGTGCCGCACGCCGCGGCCCGCAGTCTGCGCGCCGGGCACAGCCGCATGGTCCTGATGCCCGCGCCGGACGTACCCGTCGGCCCGCTCTACAGCCAGTTCTTCAACGAACTCCAGTGGGCGCTCAGCCGCCTCGAATACACCGTCGTGCAGTACGGGGGCCTCGGCCTCCAGGGCGACGAGGCGGCCCGCGCCTGGGCCGAGCTGCGGCCGGTCGCCGTCCTGGCGCCCGGCGGGGGCCTCGGGCCGCGGGGCGTCTCCGTGCTCAAGCGCTCCGGCGCCCGGGCCGTGGTCACCCTCGGCCCCGAACGCATCGAGGGCGCACACGCGCTCCTCATGGACCACCAGGAGGTCGGCCGCAGCGTCGGCGCGCACCTGCTGGCCCGGGGCTACCGGCGCGTCGGGGTGCTGGTGCCCGAGGATCCCGGTCTGGAGATCTTCTCCAGGCCCCGGCTCGAAGGCGTACGGCAGGCCCTGACCGGCACGGACGCCACGGTCACCGAGCTGCCGCTCGCCTACGAGGAGAAGGCCGCGGCCGATCTCGCGGGGCGCTGGCGGTCGCTCGGCCTGGACGCCGTCTTCGCGTACAACGACGAGTTCGCGATGCTGCTGATGCGTGCGCTGCAGGACGAGGGCGTCGCCGTCCCGGACGAGACGGCCGTCGTCGGCGCGGACGATCTGATGCTCGGACGGCTGCTGAGGCCGCGGCTGAGCACGGTCCACATCGAGCTGCCGTCCGGGCGGGAGCTGGCCGAGCTGGTCGACCGGGCGGTGCGGGAGCCGTCGGCGGAGCCGGAGGCCCGGGTGGTGCTGGGGGCGGAGGTCGTCCACCGGGAGTCGAGCTGACGGCTCGGCGGGTGCCGGCCGGCCCGGGGCGTTGCCCCGCGGGCGGCCGACGTGCCGCCGTGCGTGGTGATCCGCGGGTGCGTGGGGGTTGCTCGCGCAGTTCCCCGCGCCCCTTTCGGGCCCTCCGCGACCCGGGTGTTACTCGGCCTGCTTCGCCTGCTGTTCCGCCACCGACTTGCGGACCTCGTCCATGTCCAGCTTGCGGGCCTGGCCGATGACGTCCTCCAGGGCGGCCTCGGGCAGCGCACCCGGCTGGGAGAAGATCGCCACCTGGTCGCGGATGATCATCAGCGTCGGGATCGACTGGATCTCGAAGGCCGCGGCCAGCTCCGGCTGCGCCTCCGTGTCCACCTTCGCGAACACCAGGTCGGAATTGGCCTTCGCCGCCTTCTCGTAGACAGGGGCGAACTGCCGGCACGGGCCGCACCAGGCCGCCCAGAAGTCGATCAGGACGAATTCGTTGTCCGTGACCGTCTGGTCGAAGTTCTCCTTGGTGAGCTCCACGGTGCTGCTCATGGTGTTGATTCCCTCTTCTCGGGGTCGGTGCGTGGCCGTTGTGCACAACGGCACCGACCGGCGCCGTATTCCGCGCGCATACCCGTGTGGCCACGACCCACACCAACGACCAGACTGACCCCATGACGGAAACGGAAACCAACGTGTACGACGTCGTGGTGCTAGGGGCCGGGCCCGTGGGGGAGAACGTCGCCGACCGCGCCCGCGCGGCAGGCCTCTCCGCCGCGATCGTGGAGAGCGAACTGGTCGGCGGCGAGTGCTCGTACTGGGCCTGCATGCCCAGCAAGGCCCTGCTGCGCCCGGTGATCGCCCGCGCCGACGCCCGCAAGGTGCCAGGACTGCGCCAGGCCGTGCAGGGCCCCCTCGACGCGGCGGAGGTCCTCGCCCACCGCAACTACTACACCTCGGACTGGAAGGACGACGGCCAGGTCCAGTGGCTCGAAGGCGTCGGAGTCGACCTCTACCGAGGACACGGCAGGCTCGACGGACCGCGCCGGGTCACCGTCGAGGGCCCCGACGGGGAACGGCACGTACTGACCGCCCGGCACGCCGTGGCGGTCAGCACCGGCACCCGGGCCGTCCTGCCCGACCTGCCGGGAATCGACGCGGTCAAGCCCTGGACCAGCCGTGAGGCCACCAGCGCCCAGGCCGTCCCGGGCCGCCTCGTGGTCGTCGGCGGCGGAGTCGTCGGCGTCGAGATGGCCACCGCCTGGCAGGCCCTCGGCTCCCAGGTCACGATCCTCGTCCGCGGCAAGGGCCTGCTGCCCCGCATGGAGCCCTTCGCGGGCGAGCTGGTCGCCGAGGCGCTCACCGAGGCGGGCGCGGACGTCCGCACCGGCGCCTCGGTCGAGTCGGTGACACGGGAGGGCGGCACGGTCGTCGTCACCACCTCGACGGGCGACCGCATCGAGGCCGACGAGATCCTCTTCGCCACCGGACGCGCCCCGCGCACCGACGACGTCGGCCTGGAGACGGTCGGCCTCACGCCCGGTTCCTGGCTGGAGGTCGACGACAGCCTCCGCGTCACGGGCACCGACTGGCTGTACGGCGTCGGCGACGTCAACCACCGCGCCCTGCTCACCCACCAGGGCAAGTACCAGGCCCGGATCGCGGGCGCGGCCATCGCCGCCCGCGCCGCCGGTGTGCCGCTGCTGGAGACCGACCCCTGGGGCGCGCACTCCGCGACCGCCGACAACGCCGCCGTCCCCCAGGTCGTCTTCACCGACCCGGAGGCCGCTTCCGTGGGCCTCTCCCTCGCCGAGGCCGAGCAGGCCGGCCACCGCGTCAGGGCGGTCGACGTCGACCTCGCCACGGTCGCCGGCGCCGGCCTGTATGCCGACGGCTACCGCGGCCGGGCCCGCATGATCGTCGACCTGGACACCGAGACCCTGCGCGGCGTCACCTTCGTCGGCCCCGGCGTCGGCGAACTGATCCACTCCGCCACGGTCGCGGTCGTCGGAGAGGTCCCGGTGAACCGGCTGTGGCACGCGGTCCCGTCCTACCCGACGGTCAGCGAGGTGTGGCTGAGGCTGCTGGAGGCCTACCGCGACAGCAAGTAGCCCGGCCCGGCAGGGGAACCGGCCGCGCGGGCTGCCGCCCGGCCGGTTCCGACCGGGCGGACAGCCCGCACTGCGGACAACCCGCGCTACAGGTGGAAGCCCAGCCCCTTCGCCGCCTCGGCCGGAGTCGGCTGGGCCCACCGCTGCGCCATCGCCTCGTTCGAGGACAGCGAGCGCAGTTCGGCCCGGTCGAGATAGAGCGTGCCGTCCAGGTGGTCCGTCTCGTGCTGGACGATCCGGGCCGGCCAGCCCGTGAACACCTCGTCCACCGGCCCGCCGTGCTCGTCCCGCGCCAGGAGCCGCACCTCGGCGGGCCTCGCCACCACCGCCTGCCAGCCCGGCACGCTCAGACAGCCCTCGAAGAACGCGGCACGCGCGGTGCCCACGGGCTCGTACACCGGGTTGACCAGAACCCGGAAGGGCAGCGGTACCCGGCCGCGTACCTCGCGGATCTCGTCCGGGACGGGCGCCGGGTCCTCGATCACCGCGATCCGCAGCGGAATGCCCACCTGGGGCGCGGCCACGCCGACTCCCGGCGCCGCGTGCATGGTGTCGCGCAGGGCCGCGACGAAGCGGGCCAGGAGCGCCGGATCGAGCTGGCCGTCGAACGGTTCGGCCGCACCGCGCAGCACGGGGTCACCGGCGGCGACGATCGGCAACGGGCCCGTACGGGAGAGGAGTTCCTCCACCCGGTCGCTGAGGGGCGTGAGGTCACTGGATGATGCCATCGCGCCAGCATGCCAAGCGGATCTCCGCGGTGCGAGGCGGCTCCCTGGCGCACGAACAGGTGTGTGACCCACACCACAGGAATCTCCGGGAACTCGACGGACCCGCCCACCGACTACTGCACCGCAACGGCCGAGTACGGCCCCGTCGTCCCCTGCCCGACCGGAGAAGCCAGCCGATGTCCACCGCTCCCACGACCGAGACGGACGAGTCCCCGCGGTCCGCCACCCCCGCCCCGCCCAAACGCGGCGGCTGGGCGCCGCTGCGCCCGCTGGTGCTGCGGCTGCACTTCTACGCCGGAGTGCTCGTCGCCCCGTTCCTGCTGGTCGCCGCCACGACCGGATTCCTCTACGCGGCGTCCTTCCAGGCCGAGAAGATCCTCTACTCGCACGAGATGACCGTCCCGGTCGGCGACGGGAAGCTGCCGATCTCCGAGCAGGTCGCCGCCGCGCGCAAGGCCCACCCGGAGGGCACGGTCTCCGCGGTACGCCCCTCGCCGGAGGACGACGCGACGACCAGGGTGATGCTGTCCGGCGTCTCCGGCATCGGCGAGACCCACACCCTCGCGGTGTTCGTCGACCCGTACACCGCCGAGGTGCGCGGCGCGCTCGAACAGTACGGATCCAGCGGCGCCCTGCCGCTGCGCACCTGGATCGACGAGTTCCACGCGAACCTGAAGCTCGGCGACGACGGCCGCCTCTACAGCGAACTCGCCGCCAGCTGGCTGTGGGTGATCGCCGGCGGCGGTCTCGTCCTCTGGTTCGGCCGCCGTCGTACGCAGCGGAGGATACGCGGCACCAGCGGGCGCCGGCGCACCCTCGGTCTGCACGGTTCGGTGGGCGTCTGGGCCGCCGTCGGCTTCGTCTTCCTCTCGGCGACGGGCCTGACCTGGTCGACGTACGCCGGAGCGAACATCGACGAACTGCGCACCTCGCTGCGCCAGGCGACCCCGTCGGTGTCGGCCGCCGCGGGCGGCGAACACGCGGGCCACGGCTCGGGATCGGCCGAGGGGGGCGTCGAACACGGCGTCGGCCTCGACAAGGTGCTGGCCGCCGCGCGGGCGAAGGGCCTGGGCGACCCGGTGGAGATCGTGCCGCCCGCGGACGCCGAGTCGGCGTACAAGGTCAGCCAGGTCCAGCGCAGTTGGCCCACCAAGCAGGACGCGGTCGCGGTCGACCCCGCGACCGGCGAGGTGACCGACACCGTGCGGTTCGCCGACTACCCGGTACTGGCGAAGCTCACCCGCTGGGGCATCGACGCGCACACCGGCATCCTCTTCGGCATCGTCAACCAGCTGGTGCTGATGGCGCTCGCCCTCAGCCTGATCCTGCTGATCCTGTGGGGCTACCGCATGTGGTGGCAGCGGGGCCGCGCCTCGGCCTTCGGCCGTCCGATCCCGCGCGGCGCCTGGCAGCAGGTGCCCGCGCACATCCTCGTCCCGCTGATGGCGGGCGTCGCCGTCCTCGGGTACTTCGTGCCGCTCCTCGGCATCTCGCTGGCCGCCTTCATCGCGGTGGACGTGATCCTGGGCGAGATCGCCTACCGGCGGGGCAGACGCACGTACGGCCCCGCGAAGGGGGCCGTCGGGGAGGCGGAGCGGGAGACCGAGAAGGAGTCGGCGAAGTAGCGGACCCGGCCCCGGGCGGCCAAGGGCCGCCCGGGGGCTCCGCTCACAGGGAGTCGAAATCTCCCGCGAGGGCGGAGGCGAGCCGCAGGTGCGTCCCGGCCTCGTCGTCGCGGCCCTGCCGCTGGAGCGTCCGGCCGAGCATGAGACGGGCGTAGTGCTCGACGGGGTCGTTCTCGACGAGGACGCGCAGTTCGGCCTCCGCCCGGCTCAGCTGCGCCGAGTGGTAGTACGCACGGGCCAGCAGCAGGCGCGGGCCCGTCTCCTGCGGCACCTCCTCGACCAGGCTGTCGAGAACGCGCGCCGAGGCGGCGTACTCCTTGGCGTCGAAGAACATCCGGGCGCGCTCCCAGCGCTCCGCGGTCGTCCCGTGGTCGTAGTAGGTCGTGTCCACGTCTGTGACCTCCTCTGTTTCTTTCGACGGCCAGAACCGCACGGTGTTGTTGAATATTCCACGACCTGTGCGGTGGTGCGTCGGCGGTCTTCCCGGCGCGTGCGCCGGTTCTCGGTCGGGCGGCTGCCGGCGGACGGGGGGACGGTATGACGGACGGTCCTCCACGGGGCTAGGTTGTGGGCCATGAGCAATCTTGATCGCGAGGCCGTTCCCGCTCTGTGCGGCGGCCGGGGTTTCGTGGTGGCGGAGCCGGTACGTGAACTCCTCAGCCCCCGCCGGGTCAAGCTCGGCGAGTCCAGCGAGGTCCGGCGGCTGCTGCCCAATCTGGGCCGGCGCATGGTGGGCGCGTGGTGCTTCGTCGATCACTACGGTCCCGACGACATCGCCGAAGAGCCCGGCATGCAGGTCCCGCCGCATCCGCACATGGGCCTGCAGACCGTCAGCTGGCTGCACGAGGGCGAGGTGCTGCACCGCGACTCCACGGGCAGCCTGCAGACGATCCGCCCGCGCGAGCTGGGCCTCATGACCTCCGGCCGGGCCATCAGCCACTCCGAGGAGAGCCCCAGGTCGCACGCCCGCTTCCTGCACGGCGCGCAGCTGTGGGTCGCCCTGCCCGACACCGACCGCCACACCGACCCACACTTCGAACACCACAGCGAGCTGCCCGTCGTCACGGCCCCCGGTCTCAAGGCCACGATCATCCTGGGCGGTGTCGACGGCGCCGCCTCGCCCGGCACGACGTACACGCCGATCGTCGGCGCCGATCTGGCCCTCGACCGGGGCGCGGACGTACGCCTGCCGCTGGAGCCGGACTTCGAGTACGCCGTGCTGTCCATGTCCGGCGAGGCCCACGTCGACGGCGTACCGCTGCTGCCCGGCTCCATGCTCTACCTCGGCTGCGGCCGCACCGAACTGCCCCTGCGGGCCGAGTCGGACGCGGGCCTGATGCTCCTCGGCGGCGAGCCGTTCGAGGAGGAGTTGATCATGTGGTGGAACTTCATCGGCCGCTCCCAGACGGAGATCGAGCAGGCCCGCGCCGACTGGGCGACGGGGTCGCGGTTCGGCGAGGTGAAGGGGTACGCCGGGGGTCCGCTCTCCGCGCCGGCCCTGCCGCCCGTACCGCTGAAGCCGCGGGGGCGGGTGCGCTGACCGGGGCGAGCACCTCATGAATCGAGCACCTCGTGAGCAGAGGCCAACCAGGAAGTCTTCGTACGCATCAGGGCGTTGAAATCCTTGCGGTGCTTGTGCACCGCAGTTCTCTGCGCGCGCTCTTCCGCATGCGCCCAGACACGGACCAGAAGTGTCTTCTGTTTGCAGCGCACGTCCGCGACGGCCGTGCGGAGTTCCTCGGCGCTGGGACGAGCTGAGCGGGCCCAGCGTCCGTCGCCGGCCGCTGCCAGCGGATCCGCGTAGGGGTGCCCGGACCGGCGCATGCAGGCGCTCCACGCGGTGACGGTCCGCACGACGGCCTTGTCCTGCCGAGCCGTGTCGAACGACGCCACGACGACGCGGTTGAGCAGGTCGTGGTTCGAGGTGGGGACGTTCTCCAGAAGCTGGGCGTGTGCCTTGTTCCAACAGCCGCCACGGCCCTGCTCGCTGTAGGCGGCCCGCTTCCCCGCTGGTCGCAGGGCGTCCTCCCGCGTCTCGGCCAGCGCCCGTCGGTGTGCTGTCTCCGGAGCGTCGGGCGGCAGGTGGTATCCGAAGCGCCGGGCGACGGACAGCTCGACGACTCCGTAGCGGCGGCGGTTGACCGGCTCGGTGTCCCCGGAGCGCGGCAGGAGTGGCCAGGAGAATCCCTGTGCCGCCATGCAGCGCCGGACGATGACGTCCTCCGCCGACTCGATGACCTGCGTGTCGCTCGGGGACAGCTCGTAGCGATCGAGCGGCAGCACCAGGTTGCGTACTTCGGCGCTGGGGGCCGGGACAGCGCTGGACCGCGGTGATGGCGGTGCGGCCGAACAGCCGGCGACGGCGGCGAGGACGAGGAGCGTTCCCGCGTATCGGTGAGGTTGCATGATGACCTTGCTCTCCGCGGTTCGTTGTTTCTTGTCCGGCTGCGTGGGTGAGCGGGGCGGCCCGGCCCCGGGGGAACGGGGCGGGGCCGCCCGGTCGGGTTCAGCTCACCTGAACTTCACACAGCTCAGGCGGTTGTCCTTGATCGCGTCGTTGCTGAGCTTCTTGTCCTGCGTGTGCGGGTAGGACGTCGTGTGAGCGCCCGTGCAGCCGACGTTCTGCCACAGGTCCACGTAACGAGAGGTCGTGTTCTTCACCGAGCTGGTGTTGTTGTCGACCTTCTTGCCGTTGTCGTAGTAGTTGTTGCGCAGGTCCTTGTCCGTCCGGGTGACGTATTCGTGCCCGCCCTTGAAGTTGTTCTTCTCGTACATGTGCAGAGCGCCGGCGGCCTGGGCGCTCGTGCCCGCACCCACTACGGCACTGATGACGGCACCGGTGACGACGAACGCCTTGACGCCATGGATTTTCCACATGGTCCGTTCCCTTTCCCTCAATTGATGGGTCGTCGGCCAATTGACCTGCGGACGGACGGAGATACGTCACGTCTGTTCCTGGCCGATCGTTCAAGGTCTGGCGCAACAAAAGTACGCAGGAGCGGGAAGTGGGACGTCAGACGAGAGTTGTGCGTTCTGCCTGCAACCGGCGCGTTATGCCGCCGGTGCTGTCCACCTCACGGGGTAGCGCGGGTGGAAAGCCGCGGACTACGTAAACCCTCGTAGCAGAGCAGGCCCGCGGTCTTCTGCTCCTCTGGTATGACGACCGGTCGGCGCGTGGGTGCGTAAGGTGCGCCGGTGTGGACAACTGCCAAGTCGACGGCGCGGTTTCGCCCGGTGGGCGTGCCTGTTGGTGATGGCGTGCTGGCCGTGGGCCTGACGGTGGCCGCAGCCGTCGTCGGCCAGCAGTACCACCCTGCCGGGTGGCCCCCTTTCGACCTGTTCGCCTACGCGTTGAGCGCCCTGGTCAGCCTCCCGCTCGCGCTGCGCGGCATCGCGCCGTTCCTGGCACTGGTGAGTTCCTGCCTGGCCTTCGCCGCGTATCTCGCGGCCGGCTACCAGCCCTCGCTCAACTTCTGGTGCCCCGCGATCGCTCTCTACAGCGTCGCGGCCCACCGTTCCACGCGCGCATCCGCGGTCGGCGCCGCGCTGGCCGCCGCGGTCATCTTCTACAGCGGCCTGGCCGCTCGCGAACCGGGCGTCCTGGTCGCGGTGGTGCAGGCGGTGGTGGTACCGGCAGTGGTGTGGGTGTTCGGACACCGGAGCAGACAGCTGGCCGAGCGCAACCACCAGCTCGCCGAGGTGACGGCGCAACTCCACCGTGAACAGGAATGGCGCGCGCGGCAGGCCGTCGCGGAGGAGCAGCGCCGTATCGCCCGAGAACTCCACGATGTGATCGCCCATCACATGTCGGTGATCAGCGTGCAGTCCGGCATGGCGGGATACGTCTTCTCCTCCGCCCCTGAGACCGCCCGCACTGCCTTGGGAACGATTGCGAAATCCAGCCAGGAGGCGTTGCGGGAGCTGCGTCGCATGCTGACGCTGCTGCGTCACGGCTCCGAGGACGACGCGCCTGCCGGAGCAGGAGAGGCCCGGGACGCCTACGCACCCGTGCCCGGGCTGGCGCAGGTCGCGGACCTGGCCGAGCGGGTCAGGACCGCCGGCGTGTCCGTCGAGGTCCGCACCTCCGGGGAGCCCCGGACGCTGCCGCAAGGTATGGAACTGTGTGCCTTCCGGGTGGTGCAGGAGTCACTCACCAACGTGATCAAACATGCCCCCTCGGCCGACGCCTCGGTGCACATCGAGTACCGGCGCCGGGAACTGGTCGTCACGGTCTCCGACAACGGCCGCTCGACGGGCCGCTCTGTTCGGGCCAATGTCGCGCCGCCCTCCGGACACGGCTTGATCGGCATGCGGGAACGCGCCAGGCTCTACGGTGGAACAGCGGACGCAGGCCCACGGACGGAGGGAGGATTCCGCGTGCGCCTCACTCTGCCCGTGAGCTCCGAACGGTTCGACCCTGAAGGAGGACGGCCACCGGCATGACCAGCGTGCTCGTGGTCGACGACCAGGATCTGATACGGGCCGGCCTGGTGGCCCTGCTGCGAACGGCCCCTGGAATGGAAGTCGTCGGGGAGGCCCAGGACGGCGAGACGGCAGTGGCGCGCGCGATGCAGACCCGGCCCGACGTGGTGTTGATGGACATCCGTATGCCCGGCATGGACGGCACCACCGCCGCCGCGCGCATCCTGAGCAGTGTCGCCGATCCCGTACCGCAGATTCTCATGCTCACCACCTTCGACCTGGACGAGTACGTGTACGCGGCCCTGCGGGTGGGAGCCTCCGGGTTCCTGCTCAAGGACACGGGGCCGGAGCAACTGGTCGAGGCGGTCAACGCGGTGGCGCGCGGAGACATGCTGTTCGCACCGAGCGTGACCCGCAGACTCATCGAGGCGTACATACGCCGCGCCGACCCGGCCGCCGTCATCCCGGCGCGGCTGGGCATCCTCACCACTCGGGAGCGTGAGGTGCTGAGGCTGACCGCGGCCGGACTGTCGAACGCCGAGATCGCCGGGCGGCTCCACATCAGTGAGGCAACGGTCAAGACCCATCTCAACCGCACCATGAGCAAGTTGCACCTGGAGAGTCGTGCCCAGGCCGTCGTGCTCGCGTACGAATCAGGGCTGGTGGTGCCGGGTGAGGCGGTCATCTGAGGGACACCGCTGAGTGGCGCGGGCGCTCGCTCGCGCGCGGCTGTGGTGGTTCAGGCGGTCGACGTGACGGCTCGGGTGACGGCCGTGACCGCCGGGGTGGGGCGGCCGGGCAGGCGGGCCACGAGGACCCGGCGGATCTCGGGCGGTGCGCCGTCCACGCGCAGCAGACTCACCCCGGGCGGCAGCAGGGGTGAGAGCCGGGACGGCACCGTCGTCACGCCGAAGCCGCCGGCCACGAGCTGGAGTTTGGTCAGCCAGTCGCCCACGGAGTGGACGATCCGTGGCCGTCCGGGCAGGCCGGGCCAGACACCGAGCAGCGGTTCGGCCCTCGACGAGGGGGCGGCGATCCACCCGGCGTCGACCAGCTCGTCGACGTGCGCCGTGGTGCGTCCCGCGAACTCTCCGGTCGAGGGCACCGCCACCACCAGCTCGGTGTCCGTGACGGTCTCGACGTGCAGGGGCGGCGCATCGCCGTCGAAGGGCCGGTGGGGCGGGCGGGACGTCAGCACGGCAAGGTCGAGCGAGCCCGCACGCAGCGCCCGGACCAGACGGGGTGTGGTGCCCTCGCTGGTGGTGACCGTGAGGGGCGGGCCGGCCTCCGCCAGGCGTGCGAGCGCGGCGGGCAGGATGGCCGCGCCCGCGCTCAGGACCACGCCCAGTCGCACCCGTTCGGTCCGGGAGGCGGCGCCGGCGAGCTCACGCTCGGCCTCCGCGAGCGAGGCCAGGACCGTGTGGGCGTGCCGCAGCAGGGTCAGGCCGGAGGCGGTCAGCCGCACCCCGTCCGGGCGGCGCTCGAACAGGACGGCGCCGGCGCTGCGTTCGAGGGCGGCGGCCTGGCGTGAGACGGCCGACTGCGTGTAGCCGAGGTGGGTGGCCGCCGCGGTGAAGCTGCCCGACTCGGCGATCTGCCGCAGCACCCGCAGTCCCGCACTGGAGATGTCCATGCGGCCTACGCATACCACACATGCCGGATCATCGCTTCCCGCATGCCTGTCCAGCTCCTAACGTCGATGCCACGAGCACGGACGAACCAGGAGGCCATCACGTGCGAGCAGCAGTTCTGACCCAGTTCGGCGCCCCGCTCACGGTGCGGGAGCTGCCCGACCCCAAGGCCGGAGACGGCGAGGTCGTGGTCGAGGTCCTCGCCGCAGGGGTGGCGCCCTACGCGGCCGAAGTCTTCAGCGGCAAACGCAACTACCCCCTCGTTCCCCCTGTCGTGCCCGGCGTCGGCGGCGTGGGTCGGATCCTGCACATCGGTCCGGACGCCACCCGGCTGCGCGTCGGCGACCTCGTGTGGTGCGACTCGACGGTGCGCTCACGCGACGACGCCCTGACACCCGACATCGCGCTCCAGGGCTGGAGCTCGCGCGGCGAGGGCGGCGCACAGCTCGCCCGCCACCTGCACGACGGCGCGTTCGCCGAGTTCATGCGAGTCCCGACCGAGAACGTCTTCCCGCTGCCCCCGGCGGCAGAAGACGATCCGGCCCGCTGGGCCGCGCTCACCGTGCACGCCATCCCCTACGGCGGACTGCTGGCAGGCCGACTCGCGGCCGGCGAGACCCTGCTCGTCAGCGGCGCCACCGGCAACCTCGGCAGCAGCGCGGTCGCCGTCGCCCTCGCGATGGGCGCGGGCCGGGTGATCGCCCCGGGCCGCAACCGGGCCGCACTCGATCTCCTGGCCGACCGGTTCGGCCCGCGTCTGCGCCCCGTCCCGCTGACCGGGGACGAGGCCACCGACCGCGCGGCACTCCTGGAGGCGGCCGGCGGGCCGATCGACATGGTGATCGACCTCCTCCCGCCCGGCGCGCCCAGCTCGGCGTCGCGCGCGGCGGCCATGACCGTGCGCGAGTACGGACGCGTCGTCCTCATGGGCGGCGTCGGCATGCTCGGTGGCGACGACCTAGCCCTGCCGTACCCATGGATCATGCGCAATTCGATCACCGTACGCGGACAGTGGATGTACCCGCGCACAGCCAATGTCGGCATCATCCGGCTCCTCGCCTCGGGCGCTCTGGACCTCGCCCCCGAACGGGTCCGCTCGTTCGGCCTCGACGCCGTCAACGACGCCCTCGCGTACGCCGCCGCGCACGGCGGCCCGTTCGACCGCACCACCCTCACGCCGTCGCCCGGCTGACACGGCCCGGCGACGCCAGTGGGGCGGCGGGCGGTTCGGTCCGTCCAAGCCGGACCGGGGCGGTGCGGGACGGGGCTGCAACCCCCGTGGGGCCGGCCGATGCCGTGCCAGGGAAGACTGGGTCCATGAGCGACATCGTTTTCACCCGCACCAGTGGCTGGATCCCGAACGTGATCCGTGAGGACGGCGGGCTGAAACTGACGCTCGGTGCCGGGGCCGACGCCAACCACGAGCCTCGCACGTTCACGTTCCCGATCAGCGAAGCCCATCTCGCGGTGATCCGGGAGGACCTGGCCAGACACCTGCTGCTGTGGAGTGCGGTCCTTCCGCTGTGCGACGCCGCCGGGACCCGGGGCCGGCTCGACGAGGACGCTGCCGCCGCGCTCCTGGACCCGATCCTCCTCGCCGCGCCCGCGGACGTCGACGCGCTCTTCCAGCGCATCCGGTGGGACAGGAGCCGGCTCATCGCCCACGGGGCCGACATCCGTCTGCTTGAGCGCGGTCAGGTGTGCGCGGCGATGCGCGCGGCGACGGAGACGTCGAACGGGAAACGGGCCCAGGAGTACGACGCGGACCGCCGTCGCGCCGAGCGCGGAGCAGTGCTCGGCCCCCTGGACGCCGCGATTCTGCGGTACACGGGCCAGTATCTGCACGGCGCGACGGTTCCGGGACGGATACCCGATGCCGTCGAGCCCGCGTTGCTGCCCGAGGTCGTACGGGTGATCGCCACCGCGCAGCAGGCGTGCGCCGGGATGCGGATCGGCCGCGATCCGCGACGGGGAAACCGTGCCACGGACAAGCGCGACTGGGAGCGGATGCGGACGACGGTCGAAGCGGCCGTGCGCCGTGCGCACCCCGAACTCGTCGATGACGCCGTGCGTACCGTGAGCTTCCTGATGTGCTCGGAGGCCGCGGACCGCTCCAGGAAGACACCCATGGAGGACGACGAGGAGGCTGCCGACCACCGCACCGACTCCGGCGGCAGCGCGAGCAGGACGGCTCTGTCGTTCACGGACGACAAGGGCGTCGAGAAGAAGTGGCTACGGGACGGTCCCCGCGGTGCCGCCGCGGAGTTCTGGGAGTTCGTGGGCAACCGCTCCGCCTCGGACAACGAGGTGTTCACCATCGAGGACGAGGAGCTGGGCGAAGGGATCCAGCTCCACTTCTACGCGGACTCCGCCGCCCGGATCACGACGCTGCGCGAGGGCGAGGGCGAGGGCGAGGGCGGGGCGGATCCGGAGTACCGGGTCGAGTACAGCCTGGTCGACGGGATCGGCGGGTACCGGAACCTGGTGAGCGTCTTCGTCCGTGGTGGCTGCGCCGCACTCGAACAACACGGTCCCTGGATGTCGGACGTCGACGAGTTCGAGCGCGCACGTCGACGGCGCGACGCCCGGTAGTCCCGGCGGGAGCACATCGAAGTGCGCCGGCGCTTGCGTTCTCGGCGTTTTCTCAGGCCGAGAACGCAAGGTGACGTCGCCTCAGATGGTCGGGGTGTCGTCGACAACCGGCCGGTGAATCTCGACGACCGGCTTCCACCCGTCGGAGAACTCGATGAAGTCCGCACGAGTGGGGTAGGTGTCGATCGCGCGACGGTCACGCTTGGGGCTGTCGGTCGCCTTGCGCCCCCGGGGAATCTGCTCCTCGAAGATGTCGACCTTCACGTCGGGAACCTCCTTGAGGCCCTGACGCCAGATCTGCACGACGTCGGCGCCGAACGCCTGCCGGGCCGCGGCGTAAAGGGCCGTGAGAGCACCCTTGTCCCCACCGGGGACGAAAAGCGCCAGGTCCAGCACGACACCGGCGGACTGGAGGACCTCGATGGTCACCGAGCCGTTTTCGTCGGCCAAGTAGATTCCGGCTTCGTTCTCGTCGTCGGGAAGGCAGGAAATCTCTTCCTGAAATACGGTTCGCGCCGTGACCGAACCGCCCTCGAAATCCTCACCGGGCTTGGTCAGAAAAGCAGAGACATAGCAGTCGGGAATCTTGAGTTCTGCCGTGTTGGCGGAAACGAAGATCCTGTCCTTCACGCCGAGCTTCGTCACCTCTTCCAGCGAGAGGCGGCGAGCGGCGGTCTTCTCCGTGTTCACGATTTCCCTTTCAGGTTGCACTGTCCCTCTGAACAGGGACGCTACCACGAAACCCTGAGGTCAACTGCCCAGTAATCTCCGGGTACATGGCCTCCGGCGACCCGTATGGGAGGGTGCCGAAGCGAGTGCCATTCGGCCGGAACACGCAGCCGCCGGACAGTCTCCCTTGTCACGGTAGATATCACCCAAATCACCTTCGGGGAGGTGGCGGCGGGGTGAGGCGGACCATTCGTCGCGCATCTCGAAGAGCGCGACGAAAACCGGCCGGATGGTTCGACGGCGCAACAACGGAGCCCCCGCTCGCCCCGACGCTTTTGCGGCTCGGGCGGTTAGGCGCGAAGAAGTGCCGCATCCCGTACAGGGCCATCCTCTTGCGGCGGGGGCGGCTCCGCGTACCGGCCCCGCCCTCGGGCCCCGGTCACCCATCTTGTACCGAGTGTTTGACACAACATGTCGGTGCGAGCCATCTTGTATCCATCGATTGGTACAAGCTCGTTCGGGGGATCTCCAGATGCTCGACACTGTCCCACTGCAGTCCCGCATCCTCGACCATGCCGACCACTACGCCCGTTGGTCGGGGCTGGCCATCGGTATCGTGGCCGCACAGCATCTGATCACGATGAGCAGTGGTGACATCGCGTTGCCCCTGGTGTTCGCCATCACCGCCTTCGGGCTGTGCGCGGTGGGCGGTGTGCTCCTTGGCGACGCCTTCACCCTGCACCCCCAGGAGGCGGTGCGCACCGCGAGTCTCGCCCCGCGGCTGATCCGCGACCAGGTGCCGCCGCGGATGGCGCCCCTGCTTCTCCTGCAGGCGGCGATCCTCGTGGCCCTGCTGGTGACCGGCGCGCTCACGGCCTCCTCGGTCGTCGACCGGCCCGACAGGGCGGGGAGCGTCATCAACGTCACCTGCGAGGGGATCCACACCACCCTCGGCCCCTGGCCCGGTCTGTACTACAGCGGCCCGATGTTCGCCGCGCTCGCGGTGGCGACCCCGGTCTGCGTCTGGGCCCTGCGCCGCATCGCCGACGGCACGGGCGACGAACAGCAGCGCCGCGACCGGGCCTGGGCCGTCACCGGCGCCTGGGGGTTGTTGGTGTCCAGCCAGGTGCTGCTCGTCGTACTGATGCTGTTCGTCGCGCTCACGGACAAGGCCTGCGCCGGCCCGCTGGGCGCCGCCACCATCGTGGCGATCTGCCCCCTCGGCCTGCTGGGCATGTTCTGCTTCGGATGGTCCCTGGCCACCGTGGTGGCACCCAGGGCCGTCGACGACGAGGCAGCGCACGAGGGGACGTCCGGCGATGAGTGACCCCGTCGTCCGCGTCGACACCACCGGCCAGGTCCCGCCGTACGAGCAGATCCGCGCCCAGTTGGCCGCACTGATCCGCACCGGCCGGCTGGCGGAGGGGGAGCGGCTGCCGACCGTGCGCCAACTCGCCACCGACCTCGGGCTGGCGCCGGGCACGGTGGCCCGCGCCTACCGTGAACTGGAGGCCGCCGAGCTGATCCGGACCCGCCGGGGCGCGGGCACCAGGGTCGCACCGCTCCCGCCGGACGCCCACGCGCACGACGCAGGCCGACTCACCACGCTGGCGCGGGACTTCACCTCGGCCGCCCGAGCGCTCGGCGCGGACACGGAGGACATCATGGCCGCGGTCCGCGACGCCCTGGAACCCGGATCCTCTTCCCCTTCGCCCGCGCCCGGAAGCGGAACGCGCGGTCACCGGACTGCGGACGTCGCCACCACGGTGGTGCAGCGGCTGCCCGGGGGAACGCCCCGATGAAGGGGGCGGTACGCGGCCCGGCGCAGGGGCGGTCGGCTCGCGCCGAAGCCGAAGCCGAAGCCGAAGCCGAAGCCGAAGCCGAAGCCGAAGCCGAAGCCGAAGCCGAAGCCGATGTCAGGGGCGTGCGGTGGAAGTGCGGCCGCCCGTGACGCGCAGGAGGTCGAGCTTTCCCTCGTCGCTGCTGCCGGACGCCGTCGACTTCAGGCACAACCTGGGCATGGTGCCGGGTCCCGCGTGGCAGTCCCCGGACGTCCTCGCCCGTCCGGGAGCCTTCCCCGGGCCGGACACCGCGGCCGACGGGCGTACCACGTACTCCACGAGCAAACTGGCCGCGATCCATCTGGTGCACGAGTACGCGCGCCGGCTGCCGGCCGGGATCGACGCCGTCGCCTTCGACCCGGGGTTCGTCCCCGGCACCGGCCTCGCCCGGAACGCGGGGCCCGTCTCCCGGTTCGCCCCGGAGCGCGACACCCGTTCCGGCGGCTACCGATCACCTTTCAGGTAGCGGGTGAGCATGGCGGTCAGCTCCCTCTCCAGCCTCTCGACCTGGATGGGGTGCGGGCTCGCCATGAGCTTGTGGGTGTTCATCTCCACCGTGCCCACCACGAGTTCCGCGGCCATGTCGAGGTCCTCCACCCGGACGTCCGGATGCCGGGCGAGCACATCGCGTATCTGCCGCACCCGGTCCTTGCCGTGCCGGTCCATCGCCTCGATCAGTTCGCTGGAGACCGGCGCTTCCTCGATCATCATCCGCAGGAGCTGCGGGTCGTCGCGATGGTGGTCGATCGCGTCGCGGACCAGGGCCAGCACCGCTTCCTCCAGGCTGCCGGGGGACAGGTCCAGTTCGTCGGCCCCCGCCCAGCCACCGCGGTCGATGTGCCGGACCAGCAGCTTGGCGAGGATGGCGTCCTTGTTCGGGAAGTACTGGTACAGCGAGCCGATGGACACACGGGCGTGCTCGGCGATGCGGTTGGTGGTGCCGGCGGCGTAGCCGTACTCGGCGAAAACGTGAGCAGCGGCGCCGAGGATGCGCTCACGGGTGAGTTCGGCGCGCACCTGCCGAGGCGTTCGACGTGGGGTGATGCGGCGTTCGTCGGAGGGCATCCGGCGGTCCTTCCGGGCGGCGAAAAGCGAGTAGCCAAGACGTGAGCTTTTACTCAGAATAGTGCCATGACCTGCGCAAACAGGCGAAGCCACAGCATCGGAGCGCGTCCGTGATCCCCCAGGTGAGCGTTCCCCGGGAGCGCAGGACGATCACGTTGGAGGTGCGGCGGCGCGAGCAGCTCACCCCCGGCTTCGCCCGCGTCACCCTCGGCGGTCCCGGAGTGCGGGACCTCGTCCCGGGAGGCGGCGACCAGGCCGTCCGCCTCTTCTTCCCGAGGGAGGGGCAGAGCGAGCTGAGGATGCCGACCGCCTCGAACGAGGCCAGGTGGATGGTCCAGGTGATGCTCATGCCCAAGGCGGTCCGCCCGTGGGTGCGCAACCTGACCGTCCGGCGGCTGCGGCCCGCGGAGCAGGAGATCGACATCGAGTTCGCCCTGCACGGCGACTCGCCCATGAGCTCATGGGCGCGCCGGGTCCGGCCGGGCGACCAGGCCGGGATCTTCGACCTGGGGACCATGTACCGGCCGCCCGCCCACGCCCGGGGGCGGCTGCTGGTGGCGGACGACAGCGCGCTGCCGGCCGTCCTGGCGATCCTGGAGGCCGACCCGGACCCGCTGCCCACCGAGGTCTTCGTGGAAGTGGCGACCGCGGCCGACTTCCGGCCCGTTCCCGCGCAGGCGGGCGTGCGCTTCCACTGGCTGAGCCGCGACGACGAGACCCTGCGGCCGGGCGTCCGCGCGCTTGAGGCGATCCGCGACGCCGCACTGCCCGAAGGCCCCCTCTACGCCTGGGTGGCCGGCGAGTCCCGGCTGGCCACCGGCGTCCGGCGGCACCTGGCCGACGACCGCGGCGTACCCAAGCGGGACATCTCCTTCTACGGCTACTGGCGACTCGGCCGGTCCACCCCCGGCTGAAAGGGACTCCCATGCAGCAGCACACACTCCGCCCGGACCCCTTGCACCGGCTCTCGTCCGCGGCCGAGGTCGAGGCGGTCGTCGGCCGCCCGGCCGTGATCGTCATGCGCAAGCAGATCGGCGTCCTCGACGCGGGCTGCCGTGACGTCCTGGCCCACAGCCCCGTCGCGGCCTTCGGCCACCGGGACGCCGACGGCACCGCCCGGACCACCTTCGTCGGCGGGGCGCCCGGGTTCGCGCGCGTCCACTCCCCGAAGCGGTTCTCCTTCCGCGTTCCCGGGCGGTCCGTCGCGCCCGGTCCGGTCTCGCTGTTCTTCCTGCTGCCCGGTGTGGGCGAGGTGCTGCGCGTCAACGGCACCGCGTCGGCCCTCAGGGGCGGGGAGACGGCCGTGGACATCACCGAGGCGTACGTGCACTGCGCGCAGGCCGTGATCCGCTCCGGCCTGTGGGAGCCGGCCGCCCCGTTCCGGGCGGCCGAGCCGGTGACCGGGGAGGGCCCGCTGACCGGCCCCGGCGTGAGCGACTTCCTGGCCGCCTCGCCCTTCCTGGCCCTGTCCACCTGGGACACGGACAACGGCGGCGACACCAGCCCGCGCGGCGATCGCCAGGCGGTCGCCCGCATCCTGGACGGCCGCACCCTGGTCCTCGCCGACCGCAAGGGGAACAAGCGCGCGGACACCCTGCACAACCTGCTCCAGGACGACCGGCTCTCCCTCGCCGCGCTCGTCCCGGGCCGCAGCGGTGTGCTGCACGTCCACGGGCGGGGCGCGATCACCGACGACGCCGCGCTGCTGAGGACGCTGGCCCTGCGCGGGACGCCCCCGCATCTCGCACTCGTCATCGACGTGGAGCACGCCGAGGTGAGCGGCAACGAGGCGGTGTCCGGCGCACGGCTGTGGACGCCCGAAGGACGGACCGGCCACGGCCGGACACCCGACATGATGGCCCTGGGCGGCGCCCATCTGGCCGCCAACTCGGCCGAGTCCGGCGGCGGATCGGCATGGCTGATCAAACTCGTCACCTCCCTGCCCGGGCTGAGCCGGCTCCTGCGCAAGGTCGCCGACCGCGCCTATGTCGCCGGACTGCGCAAGGAGGGGTATGACAACGTCCGCGCCCCCACCCAGCACGGCGACGCCCTTCAGGGCGCCGCCCAAGTCGCAGCCGTGGAGAGCCCGTTGCGGCCCGTGCGGGTCCGCGAGATACGCCAGGAGACACCCACCGCCCGAACCCTGGTCCTTGAGGACGCGGACGGTCGCGCCGAACGGTTCGACTTCCACCCCGGTCAATTCTTCACGCTGGTCACGGACTTGGCGGGCGTGCCGGTACGACGTGCCTACTCGGCCTCCTCCGTCCCCGGCGCGACGCACCTGGAACTCACCGTCAAGCACGTGGAGGGCGGACTCTTCTCCACGCACGCCCACCGCGGTCTGCGACCCGGGGACCGCCTCGCGGTACGCGGCCCCTCCGGCACCTTCCACGCCCCGGCGCGGGCTCCCGAGGAACTGGTGCTCATCGCGGCGGGCAGCGGCATCACCCCCATGATGAGCATGATCCGGACCCGCCTGTCCGATCCCGCCGCGGCGGGCGGAATCCATCTGCTCTACAGCAGCCGGAGTCCCGAGGACATCATCTTCGGCGACGAGTTGACCCGTATGGAGAAGGACTTTCCGGAGCGACTGGCGGTCACCCACGTCTTCACCCGCCGCGACGGCCGGCTCGCCACCGAAGGCGTCCGCCGGTGGGTGACCGGCCTGTCCCTGTCCGACGGCGCACACCACTACGTCTGCGGACCCGAAGCGCTGATGGACACCGTCCAGGACGTCCTGAAGCGTCTCGGCGTGCCGGACGAACGCACGCACCAGGAACGCTTCACCGGAGGCGTGGCGGCCCCCGCCGCCGCGGCACCCCAGGAGATGACGGTCGAGAACGAGGGGACCCTCGTCGGAGCCACCGTGGTCGAGCCGGGCCAGACACTCCTCGACGCCGGTCTCGCCGCGGGACTGCCCATGCCCTACTCCTGCACGGTCGGCAACTGCGGCGAGTGCGTGGCGCGCCTGCGCGGCGGCGAGGTCTCACAACCCGAGCACACCTGCCTCACCCCCGAGCAGAGGGCCGAGGGCTACGTGCTGACCTGCGTCGGCTGCCCCCTCTCGAAGGTGACGCTCGACATCGCCGATCAGGCGGACTCCGCGGGGAGCGTCGGATAGTCGGTGTAGCCGGTGGGACCGCCCGTGTACATCGCGTACCTGTCGCGTACGGGATTGACGGGGGCGCCCCTGCGGATCCGCTCGACCAGGTCGGGGTTGGCGAGGAAGGGGCGGCCCAGGGCGATGAGATCGGCGCCGGCGGCCAGGAGGCGTTCGGCGGCGAGACGGCCGCCGTCGGCGGGGATCCGGTCGGGCGGCAGGACCGGGTTGGCGATGAGGGTGCCGGTCCAGAGCTCGCGCAGCCGGCCGAAGAGCGGCCGGCCGGGGTCGGCGAAGGCGAGGTGCAGATAGGCCAGGCCCTTGTCCGCGTTGGCTGTCACCAGGGCCGGGTAGAGGTCGTCGGCATCGGTGTCGGTGATGCCGTTGACGGTGTTGCCGGGCGAGATGCGCAGGCCGGTGCGCTCGGCGCCGATGGCGTCGGCGACGGCGTCCACGACCTCGGTGGTGAAGCGGACGCGGTTCGCGACGCTGCCGCCGTAGGCGTCCGTGCGGTGGTTGGTGTTGGGGGCGAGGAACTGGTGGAGCAGATAGCCGTTGGCGCTGTGCACCTCGACTCCGGCGAAACCCGCGTCGACGGCCCGGCGGGCGGCGTCGGCGAAGTCACGGACGGTCCGGCGGATGTCGTCGGCCGTCATCTCGCGCGGGACGACAGCTTCCTGGCGCCCGGTGGGGGTGTGGATGGTCTCGGGGAGCGGGATCGGCGAGGGGGCCAGGGGAGTGAGGCCGCTGTTGTCGGGATGGCCGACCCGGCCGCCGTGCTGGAGCTGCAGGAACATCGGACCGCCGGCGGCCTGGACCGTCTTGGTGACCTGGCGCCAGCCCGCGGTGTGGGCGTCGGTGTGCAGCGCGGTGATGTTCGGATACGTCTGCCCGACCGCGTTCGGGGTGGACGCCTCGGCGATGATCGCCCCGGCCGTGGCGCGCTGGGCGTAGTACTCGGCCATCAGCGGGGTGGGGGTGCCGTCGCTCTCGGCGCGGTTACGGGTCATGGGCGCGATGACCAGACGGTTCGCCAGCTCGTGGGTACCGAGGCGGGCCGGGGCCAGGAGGGGGGAGGTCGTCGTTTCGTGCGTCATGTGGGTACCGTAGAACTTGACGTCAATGTGAGAATCAAGTCGAAATGATGTGATCTGCGTCATGCGAATCGGTGAGCTGGCCCGGCGCACGGGCGTCAGTGAACGGTCGCTGCGGTACTACGAGCAGGAGGGCCTGCTGACCGCGGAGCGAACACCGGGCGGGCACCGGGACTACACGGAACAGGCGGTGGACCGGGTACGACGGATCCAGGAGCTCTACGCGGCCGGGCTGTGCAGCGCGAAGATAGTGCGGCTGCTGCCCTGCATGCGCGACAGCGACGGTGGACCGGCGGAGACGGCCGACGCGTTCCTGGTGAGCGAGCTGACGGTGGAGCGGGACCGCATCGACCGCATGATCGAGGACCTGCAGCGCTCCCGCTCCCTGCTGGACGGCATCATCGACACCGCCGCCGCGGCCCCGGGCCGGGAGAGCGGCGCGCCCCGACCACGGTGACGCGAGCCGTCAGCGGCCGGTGGGTCCCGTGAAAACCCGTTGGCGGGCGGGCATGGCCGCTGCTACTTTTCCGGAGGCCGTGCGAGAGGACGAGGAGGTGGTACCCGTGACATCACTGTCGACATGGGTGCTCTCCTCCGGGGTCACGGTCGGGCGATAGGTCGTCCGGGAGCGCCGTTCAGCAGCACTCCCGAAAGGCCCGACCCTTGCGTGACACGACCTTGCACTTCACGTCCGAGCAGCGCCTCGACGACGGCGTCCTCGCCCGCGAATTCACCCTCGGCGAGATCCCCGGCACCCTGTGGACGCCCGGATCCGCCGAATCCGCCGCACCGGCCCCGCTGATCCTGATGGCCCACAACAACGGCCTGCCCAAGAGCGACGCCCGGTTGGCGGCCCGGGCCCGGCACTCGGTCGGGCGCGGCTACGCGGTGGCCTCCATCGACGCCGCCGGGTGCGGTGACCGGCCCCGTTCCGCCGCCGACGAACAGACCCGCGCCGACCTCCGCCGGGCGCTGCGGGCCGACGAGCCGGTCGACGAGATCTTCGAGTCCCTCGTCGGCCCGCTGGTCGAGAAGGCGGCCCCGGAATGGCGGACCACCCTCGACGCCCTCCTCCCGCTGCCCGGGATAGGCGGCCCGGTCGGCTACTCGGGGTGGACCGCCCTCGGCATCCGGCTGGCGGCGACCGAACCACGTATCTCGGCCGCCGGGTTCTTCGCCGGGGGATACGTGCCCCACGCCCAGCGCGAGGAGGCCCGGCAGGTCACCGTCCCGCTGCTGCTCCTGCTGCAGTGGGACGACGGAGGGAACCCCCGGCAGCGGGCCCTGGACCTGTTCGACGCCTTCGGCACCAAGGAGAAGACCCTGCACGCCAACATGGGCGGCCACACCGGCACGCCGTGGTTCGAGGGGGAGGACGCCGGCCGGTTCTTCGACCGACACCTGAAGTGAGTTCCGGCGCCGAGTAAATGCTCCCCGTCCGTCGTGGCCGGTCGCGCGGTTCCCCGCGCCCCTGACAGGGCCTAGAACGCGCCGACCGGTTCGGGGCGGCGGGTCAGCAGGCGTAGGCATGCCACCGGGCGGTCGCGTACGGGGCGGCGGGTGACCGTGGCTCCGCGGGTCGTCACCGATTCCAGGCGCTGGTGGTGCAGGTCCAGGATGAAGCGCATCAGCCGCCGGTGTTCGTCCGAGCAGTGGTCCAGCAGCACGCCGGCCTCCCGGAGCGTGGCCCGTGCGGTGCGGGCGGTGGCCGCGACCAGCGCGCGTACCCCGGGCAGGTCGCGGCCCCGCTCCAGGTCCTCGCGCGTGATGTCGTACCGGTCGAGATCGCTGACCGGCAGGTACAGGCGTCCGCCGCGCAGATCCTCGTGCAGGTCGGTCAGGATGTCCGTCCGCTGGGCCGCGTCGGCGAACAGCTTGCAGGCGTCGGCGAACTCGGCGCTGCCGCCGCCCTGATGGGCCAGCCCGGAGGTGATCATCAGGAACGGCCAGGTGAGCTGTTCCACGTACCGCTGGTAGTCGGCCTCGGTGGCGAAGCCGGGGAAGTCGAGGTCGATCCGCGCGCCGTCCAGATACGAGTCGACCCACCGGCGCGGCAGTTCGCGGGCGGCCGCGGTGTTCAGGAACGCGCGCAGCAGCGGGTGCTCGGCGCTTCCCGAGTCCAGCGCCGTACGCACCTGCGCGTCCCACGCGTCGTAGCGCCGGGTGCGTTCCTCGACCGTGCCCCGGTCGCAGACGTCGTCGGTGTAGGAGGCGAACGCGTAACCGGCGAGGACATGGGGCTGATGGTCCGCGGGCACCATCAGGCGCACCGCCAGATAGCCGGCCGGCTCCCGCCGCCGCATGAACCGCGCGACCTTCATGTAGTCGTCGCGCAGCACGCCCCGGTTCACCTCGGCCGCTTCCAGACTCCTCCGCCAGGTCCGCACGTTCCGCTCTCCTGAAACTGCCAGTCTTCAACCGCCGAAGCGACGCACGCTACCAGTCACGTGATCTTCGGCGGACGGCAGGTCCGGACGGCAGGCCCCGGGGGCAGGCCCGGGTGGCGGCCCCAGGACGTCAACGGCGCCTGCGCAGCGTGTACGCGGCGCCCGCCGTGATCAACAGGCCCGCCGCGCCGCCCGCCACGAGGGGCAGCGCGGGGGCCCGGTCGTCGCCGGAGGTGGCGGAGGAGACCGCCTCGCCCGAATCGCTGGTCACCGTCTCCGACGGCTGCGGGGGAGCGCTGGCAACGCTTGTCGGGGACTTCGAGGGGGAGGGGGCGGCGCTGGTCTCCGCCGCCGCGGACTTCGTCGGAGACGCGGCCGGCTTGCGCGTCGCGGAACCGGCGGACCCTGCCGAACCGCCGGACCCGGCAGCGTTCTTCGCCGCGGGGAAGACCACGTCCGAGCAGGAGTAGTACGTGTCCGGCGTACTCGTGTTCTGCCAGATCGTGTACAGCAGATGGCGTCCGGTGCGGTCGGACGGCAGCTCGGCCTTGATCCGGTAGGCGCCGTTCACCAGCGCCGGATCGGTGGCCGTCGCAAAGGGCCGGGCCGGTAGATCGGACCACTTGAGCGGCTTCGTTGGGTCGTAGCCGTCCTTCGTCAGGAACAGCTTGAACGTTCCTGTGTGCGGGATCGTCGACTTGTAGGTGAGTGTCATGCTCGCCCCGGCGGTCAGCCGGGTCGAGGGCCAGTCGGCGCGGGCCAGGTCGAGGCCCCGGTAGGCGGCGAGGCCACCGCTGCACAGCTTGCCGTCGGGGACGACCTGCCGGTCCCGGCCGCCGACGCCCGCCAGCCGCAGGTTGTCGAAGACGGCGACACCGGAGGCGGTGGCGGCCCGGCAGGCCGCCGACTGCGCCCGCTGCCCGCCCTCGGGGGAGCAGGCCACCACCCGGCTGACCGGGTCCGTCGGAGCCCCGTGCGCGGCGGCGGGCCCGGCGGCCCCCACCGCGAGCAGGAGCGGGGCCGTTCCGGCGAGGACGACGAGGGCGGCGGTGCGGGGTGCGGTCGTCATGGGCGGGATTCCTCCTGGGACGGCGGGCAGGGGAAGCCCGCTGTCCCTGAAGTACGGGAGAGGCGCGAGGGGCGTTCAACTCCTCCCCCTCGACCCATGGGCAACTCCTCACCCGGTCACTCCCTGTGCGGCCGGCACCCCGTACGGGTCAGCAATACGAGCCGTCCGCCGCTCACCCCGCTGGAATGGACCGTGACCGGACCCGTGACCGGAAGGGACCCGTGACCGCGCCCCCGGACGACTGCCTCGCGCGCAACGAGTGGATCTGCGGCGACTACCTGAGCACCCGCCGCCACATCCTCCTCGACGCGGTCGGCCAGCACCTCCAGCTGACGGTGCTCTCCGTCCTCATCGGCCTGGCGATCGCCCTGCCGCTGGCCGTACTGGCCCGCCGCTGGGGATGGGCCGCGGGCCCGGTGCTCGCCGTCACGACCGTCCTCTACACGATCCCGTCGCTGGCGATGTTCTCGCTGCTCCTGCCGGTGTACGGGCTGTCGGCGGCCCTGGTCGTCGCGGGACTCGTCCTCTACTCGCTGACCCTGCTCGTACGGAACATCCTGGCCGGGCTCCGGGCCGTACCCGAGGACACCCGGCAGGCGGCCCGCGGCATGGGATACGGGCCCGTCCGGCTGCTGCTCACCGTCGAGCTGCCGCTGGCCCTGCCCGCCGCCATGGCGGGGCTCAGGATCGCCACCGTGTCAGCGGTCTCGCTCGCCACGGTCGGCGCGATCGTCGGCTTCGGAGGGCTCGGCAACCTCATCTACGCGGGCATGAACACCTACTTCAAGGCCCAGGTCCTCACCGCGTCCGTGCTGTGCGTGGTCATCGCGGTCGCCGCCGATCTGCTGCTGCTCGGGATCCAGTGGCTGATCACCCCCTGGACGAGAGCGAGGCGCGGATGAACACCCTCACCGACGCCTGGAACTGGCTCACCGACCCGGCGCACTGGGCGGGCGACGACGGTGTCTGGCACCGGCTCGGCCAGCATCTCGTCCTGACCGTCGTCTGCCTCGTCATCAGCTGTCTGATCGCGCTGCCCGTCGCCCTCGTCCTGGGCCACCTCGGCAGGGGCGGCGCGCTCGCCGTCAACATCTCGAACGTCGGCCGGGCCGTCCCCACCTTCGCGGTCCTGGTCCTGCTGCTGCTCACCCCCGTCGGCGACTGGGGCGAGGGCCCCACGGTCGTCGCGCTCGTCCTGTTCGCCGTACCGCCGCTGCTCACCAACGCGTACGTCGGGATGCGCGAGGTCGACCGGGACGTCGTGCGGGCGGCCCGCGGCATGGGGATGACCGGACGGCAGCTGCTGTGGCGGGTCGAGGCGCCGCTCGCGATGCCGATGATCATGGGTGGGGTGCGGATCGCGGCCGTACAGCTCGTGGCCACCGCCACGATCGCCGCGCTGGCGGGCGGCGGCGGGCTCGGCCGGATCATCACCGCGGGCTTCAACCTGGCGAGTACGCCGCAGGTCGTCGCCGGAGCCGTCCTCGTGGCCGTCTTCGCGCTGCTCGTCGAGGCCGTCTTCGAGGCGGCCGAACGGCTGCTGCCCCGACGGGGCACCCGATGAGGGCCGGGTACGGGACCAGGTGGGGCGGGGCCCTCGCAGGCGTGCTCCTGCTGCTCCTGCCGACCGCCTGCGCCTCCGGTCCCTCCCTGGAGAAGCAGGGCGAGGTCACCGCGCCGCCCGGCGACAGCAAGGACCTGACCATCGGCTCGGCCGGCTTCACCGAGAGCGACCTGCTGGCCACCATGTACGGACTGTTGCTGAACCAGGCCGGCTACAAGACGTCGACGCTCACCGTCGCCAACCGCGAACTGTACGAACCCGCCCTGGAGTCGGGGCAGATCGACGTCGTCGCCGAGTACGCGGCGACCTTCGCGGACTGGCTGAACGCCAAGGCCAACGGGGCGGACGCCCCCGCCGTCGGCTCGCCCGACCTGGACGCCACGATGGCCGCGCTGCGGAAACTGGCCGCACCCCGCGGGCTCACCGTCCTCGACCCCGGCAAGGCCGTCGACCAGAACGCCTTCGCCGTGACGCGGGCCTTCGCCCGCGAGCACGACCTGAAGACGCTCAGCGACCTGGGGGCCTCCGGTGTCGCGGTGCGGCTCGCGGCGGGCGACGAGTGCGTACAACGTCCTTACTGCGAACCGGGTCTGAAGAAGACGTACGGCATCGACATCACCGGTGTGGACCCCAAGGGCGTCGGCACTACGCAGGCGAAACGGGCCGTGCAGAACGGCCAGGACCAGATGGTGCTGACCACCACGACGGACGCGACCCTCGACGACTTCGGCCTGGTCCTGCTCACGGACGACAGACATCTGCAGAACGCCGACTACATCGTGCCGGTGGTCAACCGCTCGCGGGCGGGCGGCAAGGGCGTCGCGACGGCTCTCGGCAAGCTCAACGGGGTGCTGACGACACAGGACCTGGCGTCCATGAACCAACAGGTCGACAGCTGGCGCCGACTGCCCGAGGACGTGGCCCGCGCGTATCTGCGGGACCGCGGACTGCTCCCGTAGCGGGACCGTGACGACTGTCGCAGTACTGGTGCGGCGGAACGGCTTCCCGCACAACCCCCGTGTCGGTACACGTCTTACATGGAAAACGGGGGACACCGCCCGACGAGGCGGGAGAAGTTATCGGAAATGAGGGTGGGGGCGCCCACGGTCGAAAAGCCCGAACTGCTGAGCGAAGCGGATTCGGTTTCCCGCGGCGACTACGAGAAGCTGGGCAGAGCGTTCCCGAAGCAGCAGCTGGAACTCCAGCGGCTGTACGGGGTCTCCCAGCGGGCCTTCGAGCGGGAGACCAGGATCTCGCTGATGGCCACCGTGGTGTACACGCTGCGCAGCGCGCTCGCCTCTCCGCAGCTCGACGACGCCGCGGCCAGGCCCAGCATGGCCGCCTACCTGGACAAGGAGATCGCCGGCATCCGGGCCAGGGTGCGCCAGGACAGAGCGGTGGCCGTCAGCCGCGGGCTCAACGTCGGCCTCTCCAGCGGGCTGCTGATCAGTCTCCTGCTGCTCGGCCTGCCGCTGATGGCGGGCGCGTGGGGATGGCTCGCGGACGTGGGAATCACCCTGAGCTGCAGCGACCGCTGGACGCTCATGGGTGTCTTCCTGAGCGGCGGCGCCGGGGCGTTCGGCGCGGTGTTCAGCGTGCTGGCGCGGCTGCGCAACAGCGGGGACGAGCTGACCCGTCGCAAGACCAACGGACACAGCGCGGCCGTCGTACCGGGCCAGATGTCGCGGAGCATGCGGCACGAGGGCGTCTACCGCGTCGTCATCGGCTGGGTCCTCGGTATCGCCGTGTTCCTGCTGCTGAGCGCGGAGTTCGTCCAGGTGATCGAGATACCGGTCGCCACGGCCGACATCTGCGGCGGCGGTGAGGGGGCGAACACCTCGTTCTGGGTGTTCTGGTGCGCGATCGGCTTCCTGTCGGGTTTCAACGAACGATGGGCCTTCGGACTGCTGAACCGCTCGCCCCGTTCCTACGGCGCGGACCGGACGGGCGACGCGGACCGGACGGGTGACCCGGACGACACCGCGGGCACGAGCGGCACGACCGGCACGGACGATCCGGACACCGGCAGGAGGACCAGGGCTCAGGCGTCCGCCACCGAGTCGAAGTCCACCTGACCCCGCGGCACACCGAGCGCGTCTGCGTCCACCGAGCGGCGCAGCGCCTCGTGCAGTTTCGCCGGCGTCAGTACGCCGAGGAAGCGCGCCCCGTCGAGCACGGCCACCCAGCCGGCGTCGTGCTGGAGCATCACGCCGAAGGCCTGCTTGAGCGGGGCGCCCACCGCGACCCAGGAGTTCATCCGATGGACGAGGGCGGCCACCGTGCCGCCCCCGGCCAGCTCCTCCACACCCACCCAGCCGTGCAGATCGCCGTCCGCGTCCAGGACGACCGCCCAGCGGGCGCCCTCCGCGCGCAGCCGGTCGGCGGCCCGCCCGGCGGGCTCGTCGAGGCGCACGACCGGCGGCTGCTCCAGGTCGTCGGGCTCGATCTCGGTGACCGACAGCCGCTTCAGGCCCCGGTCGGCGCCCACGAACCCCGCCACGTACGGGGTCGCCGGGGTGCCCAGCACCGCGCCCGGCGTGTCGTACTGCTCGATGCGGCCCTGTCCGTACACGGCGATGCGGTCGCCGAGCCGGACGGCCTCCTCGATGTCGTGCGTGACCAGCAGCACCGTCTTGCGCACGGCCGCCTGCATCCGCAGGAACTCGTCCTGCAACTGCTCCCGCACCACCGGGTCGACCGCTCCGAAGGGCTCGTCCATCAGCAGGACGGGCGGGTCGGCGGCCAGCGCCCGCGCCACGCCGACGCGCTGGCGCTGACCGCCCGAGAGCTGGTCCGGATAGCGCGGACCGAACGTCTTCGGGTCGAGCCCGACCAGGTCGAGCAGCTCGGCGGCCCGCGCCCGCGCCTTCGCCCTCTTCCAGCCGACGAGGGTGGGCACGGTCGCCGTGTTGTCGAGGACCGTGCGGTGCGGGAAGAGGCCCACCTGCTGGATGACGTAACCGATCCGCCGGCGCAGCAGCACCGGGTCGACGGTCGCGATGTCCTCGCCGTCGACGAGGATCCGGCCCGAGGTGGGCTCGATGAGCCGGTTGACCATCATCATGGTCGTCGTCTTGCCGCAGCCGGACGGGCCCACGAGCGTGACGAGTTCGCCCTCGGACACCTCGAAGGAGAGCCCGTCCACCGCGGTCGTACCGTCCGGATAGCGCTTGGTGACCTGTTCGAACCGGATCATGCCTTCACGCTAACCGCGTCGGTCACTCCCCGCTCACCAGCACCACCTCAAGGGTGCGCGGACCGTGCACCCCCTCGACCCGGTCCAGTTCGATGTCACTGGTGGCGGACGGACCCGAGATCCAGGTCAGCGGACGGGCCGGGTCGAGGCGCTCCAGGCCCTGGGGCACGGAGGACACCACCTGGTCGGGCACCCGGACCACGCAGATGTGGTGGTCCGGGACCAGGGTGATGCGGCGGCGCCCTTGATCCACGCTCCCGTCCAGCACGATGGTGCCGGTCTCGGCGACGGCCACGGCACACGCCGTGACCACGCTGTCGACCCGGTCCAGTTCGGCCGGGGTGTTCGCGGCGGAGTCGGGCACCCGGGTGACCTCGGTGGCCGCGAGCCACGCCGGATCCAGGCCCGTCGGTACGCAGACCGCCGCCGAACCCCGCTCGGCCAGCAGCCGGGCGATCGTCGCCGCCAGCTCGCCGGCCGTGCAGCGGTGCACGAGCGCCCGGTAGTCCGCCAGGTTCTCCGCCAGCAGATCCACCGTCTCCGCGACACTCCGGTGCCCGTGCTCGCGCAGATACGGGCGCGCGAAGGCCTGGTCGTACGGCGTGTCGTCGCGCGGCACATCGGCCAGCGCGCGCCGCACCCGGGCCAGGATCAGATCCCTGCTGCTCACTTCGAGGTGTCCTTTCCGCCCTGGGGCAGCTTGCCGCCCCCGGTCCGCTGCCACCAGTCGCGGAACGGCTCCGCCGGAACCGGCGGCAGCGCCCGGGTCCCGCTCCACGCCTTGCCGGGTCCGGGCAGCGTCCGCGGATGGAAGCGGCGGGTGCGGGACGCCACCCGCTGGCCGGCGCGCAGCGCGCCCGGACGGCTGAACGCCCACCGCGCGGCGCGCATCGCCGCCCGCTCGGCGGCGTGCCCCTTCGCGGGCTTCACGACGACCTTGGCGCCCTCGCGGGTCACGGCACCGCCCTGCACGACCCGTTCCCGCAGATGCACCAGCACCTCCGGGATGTCGATCGCGACCGGGCACACGTCGTAGCAGGCGCCGCAGAGCGAGGACGCGTACGGGAGCGAGGCGTCGATCTCGCTCCCGGTGCCCCGCAGTTGGGGGCTGAGGATCGCGCCGATGGGGCCCGGGTAGACCGAGCCGTACGCGTGGCCGCCCGCCCGCTCGTACACCGGGCAGACATTGAGACACGCCGAGCAGCGGATGCAGCGCAGCGCCTGGCGTCCCACCTCGTCGGCCAGCGTGTCGGTGCGCCCGTTGTCGATGAGGACGAGATGGAAGTCCCGCGGCCCGTCCTCGTCCGTGGTGCCCGTCCATGTCGAGGTGTACGGGTTCATGCGCTCGGCCGTCGAGGAGCGGGGGAGGGTCTGGAGGAAGACCTCCAGGTCCTGCCAGGTCGGCACGATCTTCTCGATGCCGACGACCGAGATCAGCGTCTCGGGCAGGGTCAGGCACATCCGGCCGTTGCCCTCGGACTCCACCACGACCAGGGTGCCGGTCTCGGCGACCATGAAGTTGGCGCCGGAGACGCCGACCTTGGCCCGCAGGAACTTCTCTCGCAGGTGCAGCCGGGCCGCGTCGGCCAGTTCGGCGGGCGTGTCGGTCAGGCCCTCGGGCGCCGGGCGGCCCCACTCGCTCATCTCGCGCGCGAAGATCTCGCGGATCTCGCCGCGGTTGCGGTGGATGGCCGGGACGAGGATGTGCGAGGGCCGGTCCTTGCCCAACTGCACGATCAGCTCGGCGAGATCGGTCTCGTAGGCGTTGATGCCCTCGGCCTCAAGGGCTTCGTTCAGCCCGATCTCCTGCGTGGCCATCGACTTGACCTTGACGACCTCGCTCTCCCCGGTCGCCTTCACGAGGTACGTGACGATCCGGTTGGCCTCGTCCGCGTCGGCGGCCCAGTGCACGGTGCCGCCGGCCGCCGTGACCGACTCCTCCAACTGCACGAGATAGCGGTCGAGATGACGGAGTGTGTGGTCCTTGATCTGCTTGCCGGCCTCGCGCAGCTCGGCCCAGTCGGAGACCTCCGCGACGGCGTTCGCGCGCTTGGCGCGGATGGTGTGCGTGGCGTGCCGCAGATTGCCGCGCAGGGTCTGGTTGTGGACGGCCTCGTGCGCGGCCTTCGGAAAGGCCGGCATGCCGAGATACGTGCCACCGCTCATGCCCGCTCCTCCTCCGTGCTCGCGAGGATCTCCGCGATGTGTACCGGGCGCATGCCCGTCCTGAGCCGGGTCATGGTGCCACCGATGTGCATGAGACAGGAGTTGTCGGCGGCGCACAGTACGTCGGCGCCCGTCGACTCCGCGTTGCGGACCTTGTCCGCGCCCATCGCCGCCGAGACATCGGAGTTCTTCAGGGCGAAGGTGCCGCCGAAGCCGCAGCACTCGTCGGCGCCCGGCAGCTCCTTGAGCTCAAGTCCCTTGACGGACCGGAGCAGTCGGCGGGGCCGGTCGCCCAGGCCGAGACTGCGCAGGCCGTGGCAGGTGGGGTGGTAGGTGACGGTGTGCGGGTAGTACGCGCCCACGTCGGTCACCTTGAGCACGTCCACCAGGAACTCGGTCAGCTCGTACGTCTTCGGTACGACCGGCGCGAGGGTGGTGGCGAGGCCGTCGCCGCGGCCCTCCGCGCGGGCCCGTTCGCCCATGCGGGGGTACAGCTCGCGGACCATCGCGCCGCACGAACCGGAAGGGGTCACGATCGCGTCGTACTCGCCGAACACATCGGAGAAGTGCCGGGCCAGGGGTTCGGCCTCGTGGCGGTATCCGGTGTTGTAGTGCGCCTGCCCGCAGCAGGTCTGCGCCATCGGGAAGTCGACGTCGACGCCCAGCCTGGTCAGCAGCTTCACGACGGCTCGGCCCGTGTCCGGATAGAGCGTGTCGTTGACACAGGTCAGGAACAGGGCGACACGCATCGCGGCTCCTTGGGGTTGTACGTCGGATGGATGCACGTTACGCGGCGCTTGGCTTTGCCGTAATGAGGTGCGCCGGCCGTGGTTTTCGGGTGCGGGTTCGCCGTGGCCGGCCGCGCAGTTCCCCGCGCCCCTTTCGGGGCGCCTGTGCAGGAGCTGATTGCCTGTCATCGGCCGCTCAGGCGGTCCTCGGCCGACCGCCATGCCGCCGTCGTGCCCTGGGGCTCGTAGCGGGTCAAGGGCTGGGTGCGGGCCAGTAGTGCGCGCATCTCCGTGCGGTCGCCGGCCTGGCCGTGGGCCCGGGCCTGGACCAGGACGTTGCCCAGGGCCGCCGCCTCCGGGGGGCCCGCCACGACCGGGAGGCCGCAGGCGTCGGCGGTGAGGCGGCACAGCAGGGCGTTGCGGGCGCCGCCGCCGACGATGTGCACGACGTCGACCGGGTGGTCGGCCAGTTCCTGCGCCTGGAGGACCGCCCGGCGGTGGGCGAGCGCGAGCGAGTCGAGGATGCACCGGGTGGTCTCGGCACGCGACGCGGGCACGGGCTGCCCCGACTCCCGGCAGGCGTCGGCGATCCGGGACGGCATCCGGCCGGGGGCCAGGAATCCCGCGTCGCCCGCGTCGACGACGGACCGCAGCGCCGGTACCTCGGCCGCGGCGGCCAGCAGTTCGCCCAGGTCCGGGTCGCCCCACTCCCGCAGGCACTCCTGGAGCAGCCACAGCCCCATGATGTTCCGCAGATAGCGGACCGTGCCGTCCAGCCCCAGTTCGTTGGTGAAGTTCGCGGTGCGGCTCGCCTCGGAGAGGACGGGTGCGTCCAGCTCCAGGCCCACCAGCGACCAGGTGCCGGTGCAGATGTACGCGAACCGCTCGTCCACCGCCGGGACGGCGGCCACCGCGGAGGCGGTGTCGTGGGAACCGACGGTCGTCACCGGGACCGGACCCGTGAGCCCGGTCTCCTCCAGCACGTCCGGCCGCAGCAGACCGGCCGGGTCCCCGGGCCGCCGCAGCGGCGCGAAGAGGTCCAGGTCGACACCGAGGCGCGCCGCGACGTCGTACGACCAGTCACCCGTGCGCGGGTCGATCAGCTGGGTGGTGGAGGCGTTGGTCAGCTCGGTGCCCGCCTCGCCCGTCAGCCAGTACGTCAGCAGGTCCGGGATGAGCAACAGACGCTCGGCGTGCGCCAGTTGGGCGGAGGAGCCCGCCGCCACCAGCTGGTACAGCGTGTTGAAGGGGGCGTACTGGAGTCCGGTGGCCGCGTACAGCTCGGGGGCGGGCACGGTGGCCCACACCTTCTCCGCGACACCCTGGGTGCGGGTGTCGCGGTAGTGCACCGGGTTGCCGAGCAGCGCCCCGTCGGCGTCGAGCAGGCCGTAGTCCACGGCCCAGCTGTCGATGCCGACCGAGTCGACCTGCCCGGCCGCGCGCAGCCCGTCCAGGACCCCCGCGTACAGGGACAGGACGTCCCAGCGCAGGCCCTCGGGGGTGCGCACCGGCCGGTTCGGGAAGCGGTGGGCCTCCGTCAGCTCCAGCGAGTCGGGGCCGACGCGGCCGACCATGACGCGTCCGCTGGACGCGCCGAGGTCGACCGCGGCGTACGACTTCACCGCCGATTCCCGGGCGAGGTCCGTCATCGGAGGAACGCGGCGGCGACGCCGGCGTCGACCGGGACGTGCAGTCCGGTGGTGTGCGTGAGGTCGCCGCCGGTGAGGGCGAAGACGGCGTTCGCGACGTGCTCGGGCAGGACCTCGCGCTTGAGGATGGTCCGCTGGGCGTAGAACTCGCCGAGCTTCTCCTCCTCGATGCCGTAGGTGGCGGCGCGCTGGGCGCCCCAGCCGCCGGCGAAGATCCCGGAGCCGCGGACGACGCCGTCGGGGTTGACGCCGTTGACGCGGATACCGTGCTCGCCCAGCTCGGCGGCGAGGAGCCTGACCTGATGGGCCTGGTCGGCCTTGGTGGCCGAGTAGGCGATGTTGTTCGGGCCCGCGAAGACGGCGTTCTTGGAGGCGATGTAGATGACGTCGCCGCCCAGCTCCTGCGCGATCATCACCCGGGCCGCCTCGCGCGAGACGAGGAAGGAGCCGCGGGCCATGATGTCGTGCTGCAGGTCCCAGTCCTTGGCCGTGGTGTCGAGGAGCGGCTTGGAGATGGAGATGCCGGCGTTGTTCACGACCAGGTCGACACCGCCGAAGGCGAGGACCGCGGCCTTGAAGGCCTCGGTGATCTGCTCCTCGGAGGTCACGTCCACGGCGACGGCGACCGCCTTGTCGGGGCCGCCGAGCGCGGTGGCGACCTCGGCCGCGTTCTCCGCGTTCAGGTCCGCGATCACGACGCAGGCGCCCTCGGCGACGAGCCGCTCGGCGATGGCCTTGCCGATCCCGCTGCCGGCGCCGGTGACGAGCGCGACCCGGGTGGCGAGGGGCTTGGCCTTCGGCATCCGCTGGAGCTTGGCCTCCTCCAGGGCCCAGTACTCGATGCGGAACTTCTCGGACTCCTCGATCGGCGCGTAGGTCGAGACGGCCTCGGCGCCGCGCATCACGTTGATCGCGTTGACGTAGAACTCGCCTGCCACCCGCGCGGTCTGCTTGTCCTTGCCGAAGGAGAACATGCCGATCCCGGGGACGAGCACGATCGCCGGGTCCGCGCCGCGCATGGCGGGGGAGTCGGCGTCGGCGTGCCGCTGGTAGTAGGCGGCGTACTCGGCGCGGTACTCGGTGTGCAGCTCCTTCAGCCGCGCGATCGCCTCGTCGAGTCCGGCGGTCGGCGGCAGGTCGAGGACGAGCGGCCTGACCTTCGTACGCAGGAAGTGGTCCGGGCAGGAGGTGCCGAGGGCGGCGAGGCGCGGGTGCTCGGTGCTCGCCAGGAAGTCGAGGACGACCTCGGAGTCGGTGAAGTGGCCGACCTGGGGCCGGTCCTTGGAGGCCAGCGACCGGATGACGGGCGCGAGGGCCGCGGCCCGCTCGCGCCGCTCGGCGTCACCGAGTGCGGCGTACCCGTCGAGCGCCGGACCGAAGGGCTCGGCCTTCCCGCGCTCGACGAGGAACTCCTCGGCGGTACGGATGATGTGCAGCGAGTTGCGCTCGCACTCCTCGGCGGTCTCGCCCCAGGCGGTGATGCCGTGCCCGCCGAGGACACAGCCGATCGCCTGAGGGTTGGCCTCCTTGACGGCGGCGATGTCCAGCCCGAGCTGGAAACCGGGCCGCCGCCACGGCACCCAGACGACGCTGTCCCCGAAACACTCGGCGGTCAGCTTCTCCCCGTCGGCGGCGCAGGCGAGGGCGATCCCGGAGTCGGGATGCAGATGATCGACGTGCGCCGCGTCCACGAGTCCATGCATCGCGGTGTCGATCGAAGGCGCGGCCCCGCCCTTCCCATGGAGGCAGTAGTCGAAGGCGGCGACCATCTCGTCCTCGCGCTCGACGCCCGGGTACACGTCCTTCAGCGCGAGCAGCCGGTCGAGCCGCAACACGGCGAGCCCGCCCTCGGTCAGGGTGCCCAGGTCGCCCCCGGACCCCTTCACCCACATCAACTCGACGTCCCCGCCGGTCACGGGATCGGTCTCGGTCCCCTTCGCGGACGTGTTCCCACCCGCGTAGTTGGTATTACGAGGATCGGCCCCGAGCCGATTGGACCGCCCGAGCAGAGCAGCGGCCTCAGGATGGGGACGGGATTGGTTTGCCATGTTCCGGTTCCTTAAAAGAAGAGAGAGGAGAAAGCCCCGTCAGGGGCGCGGGGAACTGCGCGACCAGCCACACACGACCCGCAGTCGGCCACAGGCCCCCGACCCCACGGCGAGCGGACCGCCAAGGCCGAGGGAAGCCGGGGTCAGGCCCCCCAACCCGCCTGCTCCCCACCAACCCGCTCAGCAGCGATCTTCTCCCCCCACCCGGACCGGGAATACGCGGCGATCGGATCCGCATCCAACCCGAGCTCCTCACGAACCTCCGCCACCAACGGCCGCACATCCGTGTTGTACGCATCCATCAGCACGGCGTTGGACGCCAGCACGTCCCCCGCCCGCTGCGCCGCGGCAAGCGCGTCCCGGTCGACGAGCAGCGCCTTCGCGGTCGCCTCCTGCACGTTCATCACGGACCGGATGATCGCCGGGATCTTCGCCTCGATGTTGTGGCACTGGTCGAGCATGAACGCCACGTCCGCCGTGAACCCGCCGCCCCGGATGACCTCGTACATGATCCGGAACAGCTGGAAGGGGTCGGCCGCACCGACCATCAGGTCGTCGTCCGCGTAGAACCGCGAGTTGAAGTCGAACGCCCCGAGCTTCCCCTCCCGCAGCAGCGTGGCGACGATGAACTCGATGTTGGTGCCCGGCGCGTGATGGCCCGTGTCGACGACGACCTGCGCCTTGGGGCCGAGCTTCAGGCAGTGGGCGTACGCCGTGCCCCAGTCCGGCACATCGGTCGCGTAGAACGCCGGCTCGAAGAACTTGTACTCCAGCAGCATCCGCTGGTCGTCGCCGAGACGCTCGTACACCTTTGCAAGGGCCTCGGCGAGCCGGTCCTGGCGCTCCCGGAGGTCGTCCTGGCCGGGATAGTTCGTACCGTCCGCGAACCACAGCTTCAGGTCCTTCGACCCCGTGGCGTCCATGATGTCGATGCACTCGTACAGATGGTCGACGGCCTTGCTGCGCACCGCGGCGTCCGGGTGGCAGACACTGCCGAGCTTGTAGTCGTCGTCCTGGAAGGTGTTGGAGTTGATCGCGCCGAGGGTCACACCGCGTTCCTCGGCGTGCTTCGCCAGCGCCGCGTAGTCCTCGACCCGGTCCCAGGGGATGTGCATCGCCACGGTGGGCGCGACCCCCGTGAACTCGTGCACCTTCGCCGCGTCGTCGAGCTTTTCGAAAGGATTGCGGGGGACCCCTGGCTGCGCGAACACCTTGAAGCGGGTTCCCGAGTTCCCGTACGCCCACGACGGCGTCTCTACTGCCTGGGTCTTGAGGGCGGCCTTCACCGCGGCGAGCTCGGTCACTTCGGGGCTCCTGTGACTTCCGTTGTGGCATCGGGTCCGAACTGCTTCTGAAACCACTTCTGAAACACCGTGGCTCTGAAACGATTCAGAAGGCAGAAGTTATGAGCCCCCCGAAGGGCTGTCAACCCCTCCGGCACGCACGCCTTGCCGTGACTCGGTTGTGACCTTTGGCTATCGAAAATTTCGGCCTGTACCCATTGACGTGACCTGGGCTACATGTCTAACGTCCCGGCAACCTAGTTGAAACCTTTCACGACGTCGTGAGGCCGCATCGCCCGCGTCGTTGAGGAGCCCTCATGACCCACCGGTCCGACGCGGATCCGGCCCCCGTGCTGGCACTCAAGGACATCTCGAAGTCCTTCGGCGCCGTACGCGCCCTGCGGGACGTGTCCCTGGAACTCTTCCCCGGCGAAGTGCACGCACTCGCCGGAGAGAACGGCGCGGGCAAGTCGACCCTCATCAAGACGCTCGCCGGCGTGCACCGACCGGACGCCGGTCAGGTGCTCCTGGACGGCGAGCCCACCCTCTTCCACGGTCCCGCCGACGCCCGCGACGCGGGTATCGCGGTGATCTACCAGGAGCCGACTCTCTTCCCCGACCTCTCGATCGCCGAGAACATCTTCATGGGGCGCCAGCCCCGGCGGGCCCTGGGCCGGATCGACCACAAGGCCACGCACGCCGCGACCCTGGCCCTCATGCAGCGGCTCGGCGTCGAACTCGACCCCGACCGCCCGGCGCGCGGCCTGTCCATCGCCGACCAGCAGATCGTCGAGATCGCCAAGGCACTCTCCTTCGACGCCCGCGTCCTGATCATGGACGAGCCGACCGCCGCCCTCACCGGCAGCGAGGTGGCCCGCCTCTTCGGAGTGGTCCGCGCACTGCGGGAGCAGGGCTCGGCCGTGCTGTTCATCTCGCACCGCCTGGAAGAGATCTTCCAGATCTGCAAGCGGGTCACGACCCTGCGCGACGGTGCCCTGATCTCCAGCGAACCGCTCGACGGCATGACCGAGGAGGACCTCGTCCGCCGTATGGTCGGCCGCGACCTCGACGAGCTCTACCCCAAGCAGGACGTCCGGGCGGGCGAGATCGCGCTCAGCGTGCGGCGCCTGACCCGCGAGGGTGTCTTCACCGACGTCTCTTTCGACGTCCGCCGCGGCGAGATCGTCGGCCTCGCCGGACTCGTCGGCGCCGGACGCACGGAGGTCGCCCGGGCCGTCTTCGGTGTCGACCGCTGGGACGCCGGAGAGGTCGAGCTCGACGGGAAGAGGCTGACGAACGGCGCGCCCTCCACGGCCATGGCCGCGGGTCTCGCCCTCGTCCCCGAGGACCGCCGCGCCCAGGGCCTGGTGATGGACATGTCCATCGAGCGCAACATCGGCCTCACCGGACTCCGCAAGACCGTCAAGGCGGGTCTGATGGACCGCGGCGCCGAGCGCAGCCGCTCCCTCGACTGGGCCGTCAAGCTCCAGGTCAAGTACGCCCGCATCGCCGACACCGTCAACACCCTGTCCGGCGGCAACCAGCAGAAGGTCGTCCTCGCCAAGTGGCTCGCCACCGGCCCCAAGGTGCTGATCGTCGACGAGCCGACCCGAGGCATCGACGTCGGTACGAAGGCCGAGGTGCACCGGCTGCTCAGCCAACTGGCCGCAGACGGGGTCGCCGTCCTGATGATCTCCTCCGATCTGCCCGAGATCCTCGGCATGGCCGACCGGGTCCTCGTCATGCACGAGGGCCGGCTCACCGCCGAGATCGCACGTACCGACGCCACCGAGGAAACCGTGATGGCCGCAGCCACCGGGAGGGCAGCCGCGTGACGGTCACCGCTCCCAACCCCGCCCCCGCCGCCGAGGTGCCCAAGTCCAGCGGCACCCGGCTGGTGGACCGCGTCTTCAAGATGCGCGAACTCGCCATCCTGCTGGTCTTCCTCGTGATGATCGTCATCACCCAGATCGGCAACAGCGACTTCCTGTCCGAGCAGGGCATCAAGGACCTCCTGCTCAACGCGACCATCCTCGTGCTGGTCGCCACCGGCCAGTCGCTGGTCGTCATCACCCGCAACGTCGACCTCTCCGTCGGTTCGACGCTCGGCATCAGCGCCTTCGCCGCCGGCACCTACCTGGAGGGCGGCGGCAACTCCGTCGTCGCGGTGGTCCTCGCGGTCCTCCTCGGCGTCGGCTGCGGTCTGGTCAACGGCCTGCTCGTCAGCCTCGGCCAGGTGCCCGCGCTCGTCGTCACCCTCGGCACGCTCTACATCATCCGCGGCATCGACTCCATCTGGGTCGGCTCCCGGCAGATCACCGCGGCCGGCCTGCCCGACGGCTTCATCGACTTCGGCTCCGGCGGCATCTCCGCCGTGCCGTACCTGGCGCTGATCGCGCTGGCGGTCCTGGTCGCCACCGCGTACTACTTGAAGCACTTCGGCAGCGGCCGCGAGCTGTACGCGCTCGGCTCCAACCCGGAGGCCGCCCGCCTCGCCGGCATCCCCGTACGCAAGCGGATCCTCGCCGCGTACACCTTCTGCGGAGCCCTCGCGGGCCTCGCCGGCGCCCTGTACCTCGCCCGGTTCGGCAACGTCGACTCCGGCACCGGCAACGGCTACGAACTCACCGTCGTCAGCGCCGTCGTGGTCGGTGGCGTCGTCTTCACCGGCGGCTCCGGCAGCGTCTACGGAGCGGCCCTCGGCGCCCTGCTCCTCACCTCCATCAACAGCGTGCTGCCCGCCCTCGGAGTCAGCTCCGTCTGGGTGCTCGCCATCAACGGCATCCTGCTCATCCTCGCCATCGCGGTCGACCGGATCGTCGCCCTGCGCGTGGCGACCGCACTGAAGAAGAGGAACGCCCGCCATGGCTGACTCCGCTCTCACGCGCGCCGTCCGCTGGGACACGGTCGTCGGCGCCCTCCTGATCGTCGTCCTGCTGCTCTCCTTCACCACCGTGGACGGCTTCGGCAACGCGCTCAACCTGTCGTTCCTCATCGGCAACACGCTGCCCATCGCGCTGATCGCCCTGCCGATGACCATGCTCGTGGTGTCCGGCGAGATCGACCTCTCGGTGGCCTCCACGGCCGGTCTGTCCGGCGCCGTGATGGGAGCCCTGTGGAACCAGGGCATGACCATCGAGACGATCATCCCGATCTGTCTGCTCCTCGGAGTGGTGTGCGGGCTGATCAACGGGCTGCTCGTGACCCGCCTGGGGCTGCCGTCCCTCGCCGTCACCATCGGCACGCTCGCCGCCTACCGGGGCATCGCGCAGATCGTGCTCGGCTCCGACGCGGTGACCGACTTCCCCTCCCAGTACCTGGACTTCGCGGCCGGCCGCCTCGGGGACACCTTCATCCCGTACGCGTTCCTCCCCTTCCTGGTGCTGCTCGCGATCGCCGTGGTCACGCTGCACGCCACCCCGTTCGGGCGATCCCTGTTCGCGGTCGGCGCCAACGAGGAGGCCGCGCGGTTCGCCGGCATCCGCGTCAAGCGGCAGAAGCTGATCCTGTTCACCGTGACCGGGCTGATGGCCTCGCTGACCGGCATCTTCTGGGCGCTGCACTACGCGAGCGCGCGGTACGACAACGCCACGGGGCTCGAACTGTCCGTCGTGGCGGCGGTGCTGCTGGGCGGGATCGACTTCGACGGCGGCAAGGGGACGCTGGGCGGGGCGATCGCCGGGGTCTTCCTGCTCGGTGCCCTGCAGAACGTGATGAGCCTTCAGGACGTCTCCGCGCAGTCCCAGATCGTCGTCACGGGTGTGCTGCTTGTGCTGTCCGTGCTCGGGCCTCGCGTGGCACGGCAGGTTTCCGTTGCACGGGCCGGGCGCCGGGTGGCGCGCAGTTCCACTGGTTAGGCGGTAACGCCCCGCTGGTCAGGCCGTTTTGCAATCTGCGGGCCGTCTGTGGCTGGTCGCGCAGTTCCCCGCGCCCCTTACGGGGCGCACCGTACTCATCCCAGTAAAGGATCCAGCCATGCGCAAGTCATCCCTCCGTCGAGCCTGTGCGGTTCTCGCTGCCACCACCTCTCTGGCCCTGGCCCTCACCGCCTGTGGTGGGGGGACCTCCAAGGACGACGTCAAGGACGAGGGCGGTTCGAACGCGGCGGCCGGCAAGGCCGACCCGAACGCGGCCACCAAGAAGGGCCTGACCGTCGGCTTCCTGCCCAAGCAGGTCAACAACCCGTACTTCACCTCCTCCGACAAGGGCGGCGAGAAGGCCCTCACCGAGCTGGGCTCGAAGTACAAGGAGGTCGGCACCAACAGCGGCACCGACACCGCGGGTCAGGTCTCCTACGTCAACACGCTCACCCAGCAGCAGGTCGACGCCATCGCCGTGTCCGCGCAGGACCCGGGCGCGCTGTGCACCTCGCTCAAGCAGGCCATGAAGAACGACATCAAGGTCGTCACCTACGACTCGGACACCAAGACCGACTGCCGCAACGCCTTCGTGTCGCAGGCCAGCGCCGAGGACCTGGGCCGTACCGAGGTGCAGCTGCTCGCCGAGCAGATCGGCTACAAGGGCGAGATCGCGATCCTGTCCGCCGCGCAGACCGCGACGAACCAGAACACGTGGATCGACTTCATGAAGGACGAGCTGAAGGACCCCAAGTACAAGGACATCAAGCTCGTCAAGACCGCCTACGGCAACGACGACGCCCAGCAGTCCTTCCAGCAGACCCAGGGCCTGCTCCAGGAGTACCCGAAGCTGAAGGGGATCATCTCCCCGACCACGGTCGGCATCAAGGCCGCCGCCCAGTACCTGTCGGGCTCCAAGTACAAGGGCAAGGTCAAGCTGACCGGCCTCGGCACCCCCAACGACATGCGCAAGTACGTCAAGAACGGCACCGTCGAGGCGTTCGAGCTGTGGGACCCGGCGAAGCTCGGCGAGCTGGCCGCCCGTACCTCCGTCGCGCTGGTCTCCGGCCAGATCACCGGCAAGGAGGGCGAGACCTTCAAGGCCGGCGACATGGGCGAGTACACCATCGGCAAGGACGGCGTGATCAACCTCGGCAAGCCGACCGTGTTCAACGCCAAGAACATCGACGAGTTCGACTTCTGAGACAGGCGCCGACAGCGGGGCCGCCCTCCGTGTCGCGGGCGGCCCGGCCGACGGCACTCACCCCCCCCACGACCCCGGAGTGGTACTTCATGCAGCGTGTCTGTTTCCTGCTCAAGGTCCGCGCGGACCGGCTCGACGAGTACCGCGAGAGACACACCACCGTGTGGCCCGAGATGCGGGAGGCGCTCTCGGCCACCGGCTGGCACAACTACTCGCTCTTCCTGCGCGAGGACGGTCTGCTGGTCGGCTACCTGGAGACCGAGGACTTCGCGGCCGCGCAGGCCGGCATGGAGGCCACCGGGGTCAACGCCCGCTGGCAGGCCGAGATGGCGCCGTTCTTCGAAGCACTGGACGGCGCCCGACCGGACGAAGCCATGAAACCGCTCACCGAGGTCTTCCACCTCGCCTGACGAACAGCCGACCCACCGATCTACCGACCTACTGACCCACCGACCTGATCACCGTGCTCTTCCCTCGCTCGTTCCCCTCCTCGTCCCCACACGCCAAGGAGCCCCGGACATGAAGAGACGCACCCTGCTGGCGACCGCCCTGCTCGGTACCGTCGCGGCCCCGGCCCTCGCCGGTACCGCCAGGGCGGCGGCCCCAGGTCCCTCGGTCACCCGGACCGGGACCACCACCCTCGACAGCCAGGCCATCTTCTTCGTCTCCTACGACGGCCTGGTCAACAACAACTCGTTCCAGAAGAACGCCCTGCTCACTTACAAGGGCTACCAGTACGCCGCCTGGTACACCGCCGACCGCAACGCCGTCATCGGCCGCCGCGTGCTCGGCGCGAGCACCTGGTCGACCGTCAAGGTCGGACACACCCTGCGGTACGACGACTCCCACAACGTCATCTCCATGGGGGTCTCCAAGACCGACGGCCGTCTGCACCTCCACATGGACTCCCACAGCGACGGCTTCACCTACGTGAAGTCGGTGGCCGGGCTCATGGACAACCCCGCCAGCCTGACCTGGACCGCGAGCCGCTTCGGCGCGCCCCAGTCCACGCTCGACGGGCTCACGCTCACCACGCAGTTCACGTACCCCCAGTTCGTCTCCACGCCCGACGGGAGACTCCAGCTCAGCTACCGCGTGGGAGTGTCCGGCAACGGCCGCAACGCCCTCGCCGAGTACAACGGCACGTCCTGGACGGTCCTCGGCGAGTGGAGCGCCTCCACCGGCACGTACACCAGCGAGCACGGCTCCAGCGGCGTCCGCAACATGTACCTGCACGGCATCGACTACGACCGCAACGGACGGCTGCACTCCTTCTTCACCTGGCGCGAGCAGAACGGCGCCGTGATGTGCAACAGCGGCGGCCTCACCAACCACGACACGGGGTACGTCTACTCCGACGACCGCGGCCGCACCTGGCGCAACAACGCCGGAACGGTCGTCGGCACCACCGGCACCTCGAACACGGTCGCCGTCACCGACAGCGGTCTGGTGATCGACGCCCTCAACCCGGACCACTCCCTGATGAACCAGGAGAGCCAGGCCACCGACTCCGCGGGCCGCCCGCACGCGATCATCAGCTACGTCCCCGGCCGCTTCGGCCAGTGCACCACGAACTACGTCGCCGACCGGACGGCGAACGGCCGTGCCTTCCACGTACGGAAGACCGCCGCCGGCGCCTGGAGCAAGACCGAGATACCGATCGCCCTCAACTCCAGCCAGCGCACCCGGCTGGTCCTGGACAAGTACGACAACGCGTACGCGATCCTGCCCTTCGGCCGTATCGCCGCCGCGTCCGCCGCCTCCGGACACACCGACTGGACGACCCTGTTCGACGGCAGCGGACTCGACGCGTTCGGCGAGGTCCTCGTCGACGAGACACGGATCGCCCAGGACGGCGTGCTGTCCGTTCTGTACCAGGTCAGGTCCACCGGTACGACGCCGTCGGCGCTGCGTGTCGTCGACTTCGCCCTGCCCGCATGACGAAGTCCGTTCCGGGTGGGCGCGCGGGTAATGTGACTGCGTGCCCACCACTCACCGTTCCATGGAGGTAACCGCCTGATGGCCCAGTCGGTGGGTATCAAGGACGTCGCCCGAGTCGCCGGAGTCTCCGTCGGCACGGTCTCGAACGTCATCAACCGCCCTGACACGGTCGCCTCCGAGACCCGCGCGCGCGTGCTCTCCGCCATCGACCGGCTCGGCTACGTCCGCAGCGAGTCGGCGCGCCAGCTGCGCGCCGGACGTAGCCGCATCATGGGCCTGCTCGTCCTCGACATGGGAAACCCCTTCTTCGTGGACGTGGCGCGTGGCGCCGAGCGGGCGGCCCGCGAGGCCGGGCTCGGCGTGATGGTCTGCAACAGCGCGCAGAGCGCCGGCGAGGAGGCCGACTATCTGTCGCTCTTCGCCGAACAGCGCGTGCGGGGCGTCCTGTTGACCCCCGCCGACGCGACCGGGCGCAACATAGAGGCGTTCCGCCGGCACGGCATCCCCTTCGTCCTCGTCGACCGCGTGGCCGAGGGCACCACCGAGTGCTCGGTGTCCGTCGACGACGTCGCGGGCGGCGCACTCGCCGTACGGCACCTGATCGACGCGGGCCACCGCTCCATCGCGTACGTGAGCGGGCCGCCCGGACTCACCCAGGTCACCGACCGCCGCACGGGCGCCCTGAACGCCCTCGCCGAGGCCGGACTCGGCCCCGAGTGCCTGCGCGAGCTGCCCACCGAGCGCCTCGACGTGGCAGCGGGCCGCGACGCGGGCGCCAGGCTCCTCGGCCTCGCGGAGCGCCCCACCGCCGTCTTCTGCGCCAACGACCTGCTCGCCCTCGGTGTGCTGCAGGCGATGTTCGCGGCCGGGGTGAGCGTCCCGGACGACCTCGCGATCGTCGGCTACGACGACATCGAGTTCGCCGCGGCGGCGGCCGTCCCGCTGACGTCCGTGCGCCAGCCCGCGGTGACCATGGGCGCGCTCGCCGCGGAACTCCTCCTGGAGGAGACCGGCGCCGCCGCGACCCCCGGCGCGCACCAGCACCGGCGCGTGGTCCTCCAGCCGGAACTGGTGGTCCGGCGCTCCAGCCTCCCACCGCGCTGAGGGGCGTTCCGGGCCGTGCGGTGGTGCTGAGCGGCTGGTCAGTATGTTTCTCTCCCCGGCCGTTCGCCTGCTGTGCCACCGCCTGATCGGCCGGTCAGTACGGATTTCTTGATCCCCGGCCTCGGCTCGCCGAAGAACTTGTGCTGAACTGGTTCGCGGTCAGGAATCCGTCCGTCTCGGGAGCCCCTTTTGAGTGCCAGTTACCGTCAGCCCGGTGTCGTCCTCAGCGACCGCCGGTTCACCGTGCCCCTCGATCACGACGCCCCCACCGGGGAGACGATCGAGCTGTACGCCCGTGAGGTGGTCGCGAGCGACCAGGCGGACCAGGACCTGCCCTGGCTGGTGTATCTCCAGGGAGGCCCCGGTTTCGGCGCGAACCGCTTCGTCGGCAAGCAGGCCTGGCTGGGCCGCGCCCTGGAGGAGTACCGCGTCCTGCTGCTCGACCAGCGCGGCACCGGCAGCTCCACGCCCGCCAACCGGCAGACCCTCCCGCTGCGCGGCGGACCCCGCGAACAGGCCGACTATCTCGCGCTCTTCCGCGCCGACTCCATCGTTCGCGACTGCGAGGCGATCCGCCCGGCCGTCACCGGCGGCGCCCCCTGGGCCGTCCTCGGCCAGAGCTTCGGCGGCTTCTGCACGACCCACTACCTCTCCACCGCGCCGCAGGGCCTCAGCACGGCCCTGATCACGGGCGGACTGCCGACCCTCGACGGCCACGCCGACGACGTCTACCGGGCCGCGTACCCGCGTATCGAGCGCAAGGTCGCCGCACACTACGCGCGTTACCCCCAGGACATCGAGCGGGCCCGCCGGATCGCCGAGTACCTCCTGCTCAACGAGCCCGTACTGAACGGCGGTTACCGGCTCACCGTCGAAGCCTTCCAGTCGCTCGGCATCCTCCTCGGCGGCAGCGAGGGCAGCCACCGCCTGCACTACCTCCTGGAGAACGCCTTCGTCCGCACCGCCCAGGGCGCGGCCCTCTCCGACGCCTTCCAGGAGGAGGCCCAGTCCCTCCTCTCCTACGCCGGACATCCCCTGTACGCACTGGTCCACGAGGCCTGCTACGGACAGGGCGAGCGCCCCACCGCCTGGTCCGCCGAGCGGGTCCGCGCCGACTTCCCCCAGTTCGACGCGGCCAAGAGCCTCGCGGGCGACGGCCCCGTCCTCTTCACCGGCGAGTCCGTCCACCCCTGGACCTTCGACTGCGACCCCGCCCTGCGCCCGCTGCGCGAGACCGCGGACCTGCTGGCCGAGCGCACCGACTGGCCCGTCCTGTACGACCCCGCCCGCCTCGCCGCCAACGAGGTCCCCGTCGCCGCGGCCGTCTACCACGACGACATGTACGTCGACACCGACCACGCGCTGCAGACGGCCCGTACGATCCGCGGCCTGCGCACGTACGTCACGGACGAGTTCGAGCACGACGGAGTGCGAGCGGGCGGCCCCCGAGTCCTGGACCGCCTCCTGTCCCTGGCGAGGGACGAGGCCTGACCGTTCAGGGGCGCGGGGAACCGCGCGGCCGGCCACATCGGACCCGCGGCCGGACTCCCGTCCCTAGTCTGATCCCATGAGGCGATTCGACGATCACGCGGTCCTGATCACCGCCGCGGGCCAGGGCATCGGCGAGGCGACAGCACGCCGCTTCGCCGCGGAAGGCGCGAGCGCGCTGGTCACGGACCGCGACGCGACCCGTGCCAAGCGGGTCGCCGACGTGATCGAGGCGGCAGGCGGCACGGCGGTCCCGTACGCGTGCGACGTGGCCGACCCCGCCGCCGTCGAGGGGGCGGTCGCCACGGCGGTGGACTCCTTCGGCCGCCTGGACGTGCTGGTCAACAACGCCTACGCCTGCCATACCGACCCCGCCTCCTTCGAGGAGCACGAGGACGGCCCCTGGTACGAGGACTTCGAGATCACCCTGCACGGCGCGTACCGCTGCATCCGCGCGGCCCTGCCGCATCTGGTGGCCGCGGGCGGACGAGGGGCGATCGTCAACATCGGCTCGGTCAACGCCGAGCAGCACTTCGGCTCCCACGCCTACAGCGCGGCGAAGGCGGCGCTGGCCTCGCTGACCCGTACCGTCGCCGTCGAGTCGGCGCCGCGGGGTGTCCGGGTGAATCTCGTCGAGCCCGGCACCATCCGTACCAACGCCTGGGACGGCCGTGGCGAGATCCTCGAACGGGTCGCCGCGCACTACCCGTTGGGGCGGGTCGGCGAGCCCGCCGACATCGCGTCCGCCGTCGCCTTCCTGGCCTCGGCGGACGCGGCCTGGATCACCGGAGCGACGCTGCCGGTCGACGGCGGCCTGCTGGTGAGCAACCTGGCGATGCTCCGCGACATGTCCTGAGGAAGAGCTGAACCATCGGCGCGGTGTCAGCCGCGTGCTCCGCCGCCGATCGGGTGGTGATCATCACGGGCGCGCGCTGCGTACGCTGGGGGACATGCAAGACGAACCCGGCAGCACGGCAGGCCCGGCCCGCACCGACCTGACAGCCGACTGCGCCCGGTGCTTTGGGCTGTGCTGTGTCGCGTTGCCCTTCACCGCCTCGGCGGACTTCGCGATCGACAAGGCCGCCGGGAGCCCCTGCAGGAACCTGCGGACGGATTTCGGCTGCGGCATCCACACGGAGCTGCGGCAGCGGGGCTTCAACGGCTGCACGGTCTACGACTGCTTCGGCGCGGGCCAGAAGGTCTCGCAGCTCACCTTCGGCGGCGAGGACTGGCGCTCGGGGGACCGGGAGCACTCCCGGCTGATGTTCGACGTCTTCCACACCGTGCGGCAACTGCAGGAACTGCTCTGGTATCTCACCCAGGCGCTGGAGATGCCCGCGGCCCGCCCGGTCCACCCCGAACTGCGCCGCGTGCTCGACCGCACCGAGGCGCTCACCCGCCTGGAGCGGCAGGAACTGGCCGGGCTGGACGTGTCGGAGGTCCGCCAGGACGTCAACGTGCTGCTGCTGCGCACCAGCGAGCTGGCCCGCGCCGGTCTCGGCCGGGGCAGGAAGAAGGAGCGCCGGGGCGCCGACCTGATGGGGGCCCGGCTCAAGGGCGCCGATCTGCGGGGCGCCAACCTCCGCGGCGCCTACCTCATCGCCGCCGACCTGACGGGCGCCGATCTGCGTTCCGCGGATCTGATCGGCGCCGACCTGCGCGACGCCGACCTCACGGACGCCGACCTCTCCGGCGCGCTCTTCCTCACCCAGCCGCAGCTCAACGCCGCCAAGGGCAGCGCGGGCACCAGGCTTCCGGCGTCATTCACCCGCCCCGGTCACTGGACACCGTGACGCAGGCGGCGCCTCCCGGACCCCGGAGACCTCCGGCCCGACGGCCGGGGCGGGGGCGGGGGAGCGGCGGCGAAGGTTCAGCGTCAGGCCCTCCGGCATCAGCGTGAGCCGTTCCGCCACCCGCAGCCGGTAGGCGGGGTCCGGCAGCAGCTCGTAGCGGCGCAGGAGCAGTCCCAGGACGAGTGTCGCCTCGTGCAGCGCGAACTGCCGCCCGATGCACGCCCGCGCGCCGGTGCCGAACGGCTTGAAGGTGTGGGCGGGCCGGGCCCGCACGGCTGCCGGTTCGAAGCGGTCCGGGTCGAACCGTTCCGTGTCCGGGCCCCACGCGTCGGGGTCCCGGTGCAGCAGCGGCATCAGGACCAGCGCCCACGCGCCCCGCCGCATCGGATGGACACCGCCGAGGACCGTGTCCTCGCGGGCCTCGCGCGCGAACGCGGGCGCCGTCGGCCACAGCCGCAGCGACTCGTCGAGCACGCGCCGCACGTACCGGAGCCTGGCGACCTGGTCGTAGGCCGGTTCCGGCGTGTCTCCCCAGACGCGGTCCACCTCGGCCCGGGCGCGGGCGGCTATCTCGGGGTGCTGCGCCAGATGGTGCAGGGCGAAGGAGAGCGCGCCCGAGGTCGTCTCGTGGCCGGCGATCAGGAAGGTGATGACCTGGCGGCGGACGTTCTCGGGCGTGAGGTGCTCGCCGGTCTCCGGATGGGCGGTCTCCAGCATCCGGTCCAGCAGGTCGCCGTCGCCGGCCGGCCCGTGCAGCCGCGTCTCGACGACGGCGTCGACCGTGCGGTTGAGGTACGCCACGTCGGCCCGGTTGCGGCGGGTGGCCGTGCGCATCAGCATCGGCGCCACCGGCGCGGGGACGACGTTGAGGCGCTGCGCGTACGACAGGGCGCCCACCATGGCTGTGACGAAGGGGTGCGGCCGGGCGCGCTCGAAGGAGGCGAAGTCATGGCCGAAGCCGGTGCGGGCGATCGTCTCCAGCGTCAGCTTCGTCATGTCGCCGGGCACGTCGACGGCCCGGCCCGCGGCCTGTTCGGCGTCCCAGCGGTCGGTGAGCCGGGCGGCCACCCCCAGCATCATCGCGTGGTAGCCCTCCATGGCCTCGCGGCTGAAGCCGGGCGCCAGCACGTCGTGCGCCAGCTGCCAGTTGGGCTCGTGGTTGTACGCCGTGAAGAGGCCGTCCCCGGCGACGGGCCGCAGATTGGCGACCCCCAGCCCGACATGCTTGGCGAACCGCGACTCGTCCGCCAGCTCGCCCGTGAGCCCCGCGCCCCAGACGAAGACGATCTCCTTGCCGAACCCCTTGCGCCGGAAGATCGGCCCGAGCCTTCGCCCCACGCGCAGCGAATCCTGCAACGGCGTACGGAGGTTGGTCCCGACGGCGTCGCCGACCAGCGGCACCCGGTAGGGCGGGTGCGGGATGCGGCGCAGCTCTGGCCAGCCCAGCTCCGCGCTGCGGAATCCCTTCGGCAGCGCGCCCGCCGACGCGCCCTTCGACCCCTGGGTCCCCCTCGTGCCCGCCATCACGTCATCTCCCCTGCACCGGCCGCCGGTCGAGCTTGTTGTACGCGGATTCAATAGTGTCGCCAGTCTGGTCCCGCTGTTGAACCGACGTCAAGTAAGCCGTCGCGCACAACGCCGGACGGGTCGGCGGGCCGGGTAAAGTGCGGGCATGGCCGCCAAGGAGGGGGAGCGCACGCGTCGTCGGCTCAGCACCGAGGAGCGCCGGGAGGAACTGCTCACGGTCGGGGCGCGCCTGTTCTCGGAGAGTCCGTACGACGACGTCTGGATCGAGCAGGTCGCCGAACTCGCCGGGGTGTCACGGGGGTTGCTCTACCACTACTTCCCGACCAAGCGGGACTTCTTCGCGGCCGTCGTCGAGCGCGAGAGCAGGCGCATGCTGAGGGTCACCGCCGCCGTGCCCGGCGTGCCCGTGCGGACGCAGATCGACGCCGGGCTCGACACCTTCCTGGAGTACGTCCAGAAGCACGCGCACGGTTTCCGCGCCTTCCACCGGGCGGAAGCGGCGGGGGACCAAGCGGTGCGGAAGGTGTACCGGGAGACGCTCGCCGCGCAGCAGCGGCAGATCCTGGAGGCGCTGGCCGCCGACCCGGAGACCGCCTGGACCGAGGAGGACCTGCCGGTCCTGCGGATCGCCGTGCGGGGCTGGCTGGCCTTCATGGCGGCGGCCTGCCTGGAGTGGCTCAAGGAGCCCGATCTCTCCCGGGAACAGGTGCGCGACGTGTGCGCGCGAGCCCTGCTCGGAGCCGTCCGTCCGTGAACTCGCTGTCACAAAGGTGCCGTGGGCGGCGCCGCGTGGTTGGCGTACACCCCGATCTTCTGTAGGTTAGGCAAGGCTTACCTAAGGGAGGTTTTGGGATGGGTGACCGTCACAGTTGGACGGCCGCACCGGCCACGGCACAACGTGCCCGGTCGGTGCTCGCCGCGGCGTGGTCCTGCGCGGTGACCGCGGAAGGCGGTCGGGAGGAGTTCATCGGCGTACACACCGTCGCGGAGGACGGCCGGGTGCTGCTGCACCTGCCCGACGACAGCGTGCTCACCACGGCCGCGATCTGCGCGCCCCGCGGAGAGCCGTCCGCCGTACTGGAGTTCGCCGACGTGGCGCCCGTCCCGGTACGCAACCGTATCCGCTCGCGCCTGTGGATGGCGGGCTGGTTCGCTCCCGAGGACGACCACCTGACGTTCCACCCGACCCGCGCCGTGCTGCGCGAGCCCGGCGGGGCGGTCGTCGTCGACCTGGACGAGTACGCCGCCGCCGAGCCCGACCCGCTGGCCCTCGCGGAGGCCCAACTGCTCACCCACCTCGCCGATTCGCACCCGGACGCCGTCGAGCGGCTGACCCGGCTCGTCGAACCGGACTGCCTGCACGGCGCCGTCCGCGTGCAGCCGCTCGCCGTCGACCGGCACGGGCTGACGCTGCGCATCGAGCGCGTCCGCGGCCACGGCGACGTACGACTTCCCTTCCACCGGCCCGCGGACGACGTCGGACAGCTCACCGAGCGCATGCACATCCTGCTCACGCAGGCGAGCGGCGCGAACTGCCCCCGTGCGCTGCAGCGGCAGCGCACGGAGAGCGAGGGCTGAACCGAGCGGCGGACCGAGGGGCGGACCGCGGGCGGCTTGTGACGAGCGCGCGCCCGCGGCTGACCGGAGTCGGGCTCACCAGTCCCCGTCACCGACCGGCTTGCCCGGCGGGTCGCCCAGCGGCTTCACCTGACCCGGCGACGGCGGCTGCCACGGGGTGTGGTCGTCGCCCAGCCAGTCACCGACCGGTTTGACCGCGCCGAGTTCGTCCGTGGGGTCGAGATCCGTGGCGTCCTGGTCGTAGTAGTCGAACCAGGGCAGCCCGGCTCGGGTGTAGGCCGCACGGTCGACGGGCGAGGGTGGGGGAGCCTCACCCGTGATGCGCCGCCACTCCGGCGGCGTCACGAGATGGACGAAGACCCGCCCGGACGCGGTGGCCGACCAGTCCGACAGCGGGCGGTCGTCCTTGTAGACCTCCTGGCGCATCGAACCGCCGACGCCGAGACCCATCGCCCCCGAGGCGCGGGGAGCGGCGGCGGCAGGAGCCGCAGGCACCGCACCGCCCGGCTGCGGCATGCCACCGGGCGAGGCCATGGCACCGGGCGCGGACATCGGCGCCGGGGCGCCGTAGCCGCCCGACGCCGTACGGGCCCGCCGCCGTGCCGTCTCCTCCGCCAGCCGGCGCTGCTCCTCGCGCCACGCGTGCAGCGCGGTGTCGTTCAGCGGGAACGACTGCAGCTGTACGCCGCCCCACACCTCCTCGCCGGTCACCTGGCCCTCGACCGTCGCGCCCAGCCCGAGCGGCACCGCCACGAACTGACGGACCGTGCCCTTGCCGGAGTTGATGCCGTCGAGCCACGGCTGGCGCGGCAGCACGACATAGTTCTGCGGATCCCGGGCCGGCCGGGGACTCCACGGCTTGCCGGACACCGCGCACACCTTGCCCGCGCCCACCTGGAGGGCCGCCGGCTCCGCCGCGCCGAAGCTCAGCCACATCGCCTCGCGCAGAAATACCGGCAGCATCACTCCGCCGCGGGCCAGCCACTCGGCGGGCACCGTCTCCGGGTGGTCCTCCACGCGCCGAAGCGGGAACTCGCCGAGCCCCGGAGGCAGCGCGTGCGTGCCCGTCTCGGGCAGGCGCAGGGTGCGGATGAACCGGACCCGCACGCCGGCCGCCAGAAGCAGTGAGTTCCCGTCGATCCGGACGGTGCCGTCGGCCATCCGCACTCCCTCTGTCGTCGTGTGCCGCCCCGCGGACAGGTCGCCCGGCCGGGGCGGTGCCGGTACATCACGTAGTACGAGTCGAGGGGGCCCCGCGGTTCCTTCGCGCGCGGCGCAGGCGGCGGCGGAGGCGGTCCAGCCGGGGCATGCGCTCGCGCTGTTCGCGCGTGCAGCGGTCCAGCTCCTCCAGCAGGCGGCGGGAGCGGTGCTCCATGTCGAGTTCGTCGAGCATCCGGGTCACCTCGGTGACCACGGCGCCGTACAGCTGCCACTGGCGGGCGTCCCGCTGCACCTCCTCCAGGAGGAGCTGGGCGAGCTTGTCGCGGGTGGCGGTCGCGGCGCTGAGTTCGTGGGCGAGGCGGGCCTCCGCCGACTCGGCGCTGCGGCTGACGTCGGTGGTGACCAGCACGGCGAAGCTGACCACGGCGTCCCCGACCTCGGACAGGAGCCGCTCGAAGACCGTCCCGATGTGCGACTCGAAGAGCGGCTCGGGGGTGCGTTCCTTGGCGAGGTCGGTGAGGGTGCGGGTGAGCACCCGCAGGACCACCGTGCAGATCTCCAGCGTGTCGAGGCCGGTGCGCAGGACGACCCGGTGCAACAGGCCCTCCCGGACGCGGGGGTTGAGCCGCAGGCTGTCCTCGGCCTGTTTGAGGGCCGCGTCCACGTCGACGATGTCGTGGTCGAGCTGCCGTGCCTCGTGGAGGCTCTCGGTCGCGGCGGCCACCTGGGTGCGGCCGGCCGCCTCGTCGCCGACGCGCAGCATCAACCGCCGCATCCGGCGCGCCAGATCCTCGATGGACTCACCGGCGGCGCCGACCCACACCGGGGGAGCGAACAGCAGATTGCAGCCGAGTCCGACCACGGCGCCGATGACCGTCTCCAGGATCCTGGCCCAGGCCGTGTCGCCGATCCGGGTGACGCCCAGGACCAGCATGGCGCTGATCGCCACCTCGGGGACGAACTCGCTGACCCGCACCAGGTGTCCGACGGCCAGGGCGGCCAGGATGAGCAGGCCCAGGCTCCACCAGGTCAGTCCCACCAGGGCGCTGAAACCGATGGCGACGAGGACGCCGGCCACTACGGCGTTCACCCGGCGGATGCCGGTGGTGAGGGTGGCGTAGAGGGTGACCTGGACGACGAGGAGCGCGGTCAGGGGAGCGGTGAGCGGCGCGGCCTCGGGGCTGAAGCGCAGAGCGACCACGTAGGCCACGGTCGCTGCCGCCGCCGCCCGGACCGTCTGGACGATCACGGGCTGCTGCCGCCACTTGGTCACCTGGGCGCTGCCGGCGGCCCACACTTCACGTACATCTCGCATCCCTGGCCACTTCCCGTTCGACGGCCGCGTCGAACGCGAACGGAGGGGTCGGCTCCGCCGATACCGCCTACCGCCCGGTCGGTCAGGAGAGGAGGCGGTCCAGGAAGGCCGACACGTGGCCGTTCATCCGGGCGACCTGCTCCTCCACGGTGAGGCTCTCCTCGAAGCGTGCGCCGGGGCCGGGCAGCTTCTTGCCGCGTACGTAGAGGGAGCAGGCGAGGTCGGCGCAGATGTAGACGCCCACCGAGTTGCCCTCGCGGCCGGCCGGGCCCACCTTGCGGGCCGTCATCAGGCAGACGCCGTTTCCCGGGTGCGTGGTCAGGCACAGCGAGCACATGCTGCGGTGCATGAAGCCGCGCTGCTGCGAGGGGAAGCGCAGGGTCACGCCGACGGGGCCGCCCGACCGCTCGGTCACCAGGTAACTGCGGTCGGGCGCCCCGGGGTCGCGCCAGCCCAGGAAGTCCAGATGCTCCCACGGCCGGTCCGCCAGATCGTGGGGTACGAACAGGCGCTTGGCCTCTCCCTTGGAACAGTTGACGAACGAACCGCGGATGTCCTGCTCGGTGAGCGGCTTCATGGCGGGGGTCTCCTGACGGATCGGGGCGGTGCGTGAGCCGAACCTAGGGTCACTAGGTTATGGCCTAGACTACGTAGTCGATCCATGGAGAGCCAATGTGTTTTTGTGGAGGGTGACGGGTGGTGTGCTACATGCCGTCGCCGAGATCGGGGTCGTGGTCGGGGCCGGGTCCGGTGTCCGAGTCCGTGTTGGACAGGCGCAGGGCGAGCGTGCGCAGGAGATCGGTGCTCTTGATCTCGGTGCGTTCCGTGTCGTGGATGTCGGCGAGTTCCGAGAACAGGAAGGCGAAGGCGCCGACCAGGGAGATGGCGGCGGGCATCAGGGCGTCGATGACCGCCTGGCCGGCCTCGGCGGGGGTGGCGTCGCCGGGGACCTCCACGGAGGGGAAGACTTCCGTCACGAGCCTGCCGAGTTGGGCCTCGCCGGCGTCGATGTCCACCTCGGTGTCCTCGTTGAGCCTGCGCACCATTTCCTGGGTCTCGGTCAGGACGCCGATCGCTCGCAGGATGATCTCGCTCTGTTCCATGCGGGGAGCTTATGCGGTTCGCGGGTACGGGGGTGGGGGTGGGCGCTGAGGGTCCGATGCGGGTCCGCTGTGGCTGGCCGCGCAGTTCCCCGCGCCCCTGAAAGACGAAAGACGGCCGCTGGTGGACGCGCCCTTCAGGGGCGCGGGGAACGGCGCAATCTTTGAGGCGCGCCGGGCAACGGACCTTGTGGGGGCGCGCCCTTTAAGGGGCGCGGGGAACTGCGCAGTCTTTGCGGTGCGCCCGAGCAACGGACCCTGGGGTGCGGGTCGTTGTCCGTACGCTGTATCGGGCCGCACGCGGGGCGCGGCACACGGACGCGACGGATGGGGCGGGATGCCGGAGGAACGGATCAGGCGGGTTCTGGAGGCGGCCGGAATTCCGGCGCGCCACCTGGAGCGGTGTCGGCCGCTCACCGGCGGGACCTACAACACCGTCGAGGAACTGCTCCTCACCGACGGCACCCGGTACGTGCTGAAGACCCCACCCCCACCCGACGCCCCCGGCCTGAGCCACGAGCGCGAACTCCTCCTCTCGGAGGCGGAGTTCTACCGCGCGGCCGCCACCGCCGACGTCCCCGCCCCGCACGTGGTGTCCGCGCCGACCGGCCGCCACCTGCTGATGACCGCCTGCCCGGGCGACATGTGGGACGACCGTTTCACGGCGGACGAACAGGCGACCCTGCGCGCGGAGCTGGGGACGTTGGTGGCCCGGCTGCATGAAGTGACCGGCCCCGGCTTCGGCTATCCGTCCGGAGCGCTGGGCCCCCTGGCCGCCGACTGGCGTACCGCCTTCACCGCCATGTACGCCGCCGTCCTGGACGACGCCCGCCGGTACGGCGCCTGGCTGCCCCGCCCGCCGGACGGGATCGCCCGCACGGCCGCCGCCGCGTACCCAGTCCTGGACGAAGTGACCGTCCCGCGGCTGGTCCACTTCGACCTCTGGCGGGGGAACATCCTCGTCGAACGCCCCGCCGGCCGGGGCGACCCCCGCATCGGCGGCCTCATCGACGGCGAGCGCATGTTCTGGGGCGACCCCCTCGCGGACTTCGTGTCCCTGGCGCTGCTCGACGACATCGAGAAGGACCGCGACTTCCTGGCGGGCTATCAGGAGGGCGGCGGTCGGGCCGAGTTCACCGCCCCGGCCCGCCGCCGTCTCGCCCTGTACCGCTCCTACCTCTACCTGATCATGCTCACCGAGACGGTCCCCCGGGCCATGGGCGCCGAGCATGACGCCTGGCTCCGGGACACGGTGGCCCCGGAACTCGTCGCGGCGCTCGACGAGTTGACCCGGTAGCGCGTCAGGGTCAGGCCGCCCTGCGCTGCAACCCGCCGTGCTCCCGGACGATCTCCGCGTACCGGCGCCCGCTCCCCTTCACCGTGCGCCGCTGCGTCCGGTAGTCGACGTGGACCAGGCCGAAACGCTTGTCGTAGCCGTACGCCCACTCGAAGTTGTCCAGCAGCGACCACGCGTAGTAGCCCGCCAGCGGAGCCCCCTTGCGGGCCGCGGACGCGCAGGCCGCCAGGTGCTGTTCGAGGTACTGGATGCGCTCGGGGTCGTGGACCGTGCCGTCGGGGCGTACGACGTCCGGATAGGCGGAGCCGTTCTCGGTGACGTACAGCTTCCGGGCGCCGTACTCGTCCGTGAGGCGCAGCAGCAGGCTCTCGATGCCGGCCGCGTCGATCTCCCAGTCCATGGCCGTGCGCGGCACACCGTGACGGCGGACGGCGGCGGCGTACGGGGCCGGGCCCGTCGGGTCGTCCTCGATGGCCGACGGGAAGTAGTAGTTCAGCCCCAGCCAGTCCAGCGGCTGGGCCATGACCGCCAAGTCGCCCTCCTGCTCCGGCAGTTCGACCCCGTACACCTCGCGCATGTCCGCCGGGAAGCCGCGGCCGTGGACCGGGTCGAGCCACCAGCGGTTGGTGTGCCCGTCCATGCGCCGGGCCGCCGCGATGTCCTCGGGGCGCTCGGTGGCGGCCTCGATGTAGGACAGGTTGTTGACGATGCCGACCTGGGCGCCGGGGGCCGCGGCGCGGATCGCCTGGGTGGCTAGGCCGTGGCCGAGGAGCAGATGGTAGGAGGCGCGGACCGCCGCCGTGAGGTCGGTCAGGCCCGGGGCCATCCGGCCCTCCAGGTGGCCGATCCACGCCGAGCACAGCGGCTCGTTGAGGGTCGTCCAGTGCTGGACGCGGTCGCCGAGCCGCTCGGCCACGACCGACGCGTACGACGCCAGGTGGTGTGCCGTGTCGCGCTCGGTCCAGCCGCCCCGGTCCTGGAGCACCTGCGGAAGGTCCCAGTGGTACAGGGTGACCGACGGCGTGATGCCGGCCTCCAGCAGACCGTCGATCAGGGCGTCGTAGAAGTCGAGCCCCTTGGCGTTCGCGGGACCGTCGCCGCCCGGTACCACCCGTGGCCAGGCGATCGACAGCCGGTACGCGTTGGTGCCCAGCTCCTTCATCAGGGCGATGTCCTCGCGCCACCGGTGGTAGTGGTCGCAGGCGACATCGCCGTGGTCGTCGCCGTCCACCTTCCCCGGCGTGTGCGAGAAGGTGTCCCAGATGGAGGGCGAACGGCCGTCCTCGGCGACGGCACCTTCGATCTGGTACGCCGAGGTGGCCGTGCCCCACACGAAGTCCTGGGGGAGTGCGGCGAGATCGATGGTCACAGAAGTCCTCTCGGAATGAAGGGAGTTGGCTGTCGGGCGGGTGGTGGTCACTTGACGGCTCCGGCGGTGAGTCCGGCGACCAGATAGCGCTGGAGCAGCAGGAACCCGGCGACCACGGGCACGCTCACCACGAGGGAGGCGGCCATGACCTGGTTCCAGTACACGTCGTTCTGTGTGGCGTAGCCCTGGAGGCCGACGGCGAGCGTGCGGGTGGTGTCGTTGGTCATCACGGACGCGAACAGCACCTCGCCCCACGCCGTCATGAACGCGTACACGGCGACGGCGACGATCCCCGGCACCGCGGCGGGCACGACGACCCTGAAGAGCGCGCCGAGCGGCCCGTTGCCGTCCACCATCGCCGCCTCGTCCAGATCGCGGGGCACCGACTCGAAGTACCCGATCAGCATCCAGATCGAGAACGGCAGCGAGAACGTCAGATAGGTGAGGATCAGCCCGATCCGCGAACCGAAGAGCGCGATGCCGGTGGCGTTGCCGATGTTCACGTAGATGAGGAACAGCGGGAGCAGGAAGAGGATCCCGGGGAACATCTGCGTGGACAGCACGGTCACGGTGAACAGGCGCTTCCCGCGGAAGCGGTAGCGGCTCACGCCGTACGCGGCGAAGATCGCGATCACCACCGACAGGACCGTCGCCGCACCCGCCACGATCAGCGAGTTGACGAAGTACTTCGCCAGCGGGACCGTCGACCAGATGTCGATGTACGGGCGGATCGTCAGCCCGCTGGGCAGCCAGCGGAACTCGCCCGACACGTCCTCCAGCGGCTTCAGCGAGCTGGACAGCATCACGTACACGGGCAGCAGGACGAAGCCGGTGAGCAGCGTGAGGAAGATCCGCCGCGACCAGACGAACGACCGGGGCGCGGCCATCGGCGAGCGCCGCGCTCCCACCGGCCTCCCGGGCCGTGCCGCCGCAGTGGTCCTAGACATCGGCCGCCCTCCGTCCGCGTGAGGTCAGGACGAGATAGACGCCCGTCACGACCAGCAGGAACAGCAGAAGCAGTACGGACATCGCGGATCCCGTCCCGAAGTTCCACGTCACGAACGACGACTGGTAGATGTGGATCGAGATCAGGTCGGCCGCTTCCGGCGCCGCCTTGCCGAACAGCACGTACGGCGTGTTGAAGTCGTTGAACGTCCACAGGAAGAGCACGAGGACCAGCACCTGGTTGACCGGCCGCAGCGACGGCAGGGTGATGCGGCGCAGCTGCTGCAGCATCCCGGCCCCGTCGATGGAGGCCGCCTCGTACAGCTCCTTGGGGATGTTCTGCAGGCCCGCCATCACGATGAGGAAGGCGAACGGCCAGCCCTTCCACACCGACACGACGAGCAGCGCGACGAAGCTGTTGTCGCCGATCAGCCAGAAGGACGGGCTGTCGGTGAGGCCCAGCTGGTCGTGCAGCACATGGTTCACCAGGCCGTTGTCCCGCTGGAACATGAAGGCCCAGGTGATGACGGCCGCGTACACCGGCAGCGCGTACGGGACGAGGAAGACGGCCCGCAGGAAGCCCCGGCCGCGGAAGTTCTCCTGCATGTACACCGCGGCCGTCGTGCCGAGCAGCCAGCACAGGCCGACCGAGAGCACGGTGAACGCGCAGGTCACGAAGAACGAGTGGAGCAGCGCCTTGCCGATGGGCGCGTCGAAGTCCACGGACAGGCTGTAGTTGTCGAAGCCCGCCCAGGGCGCGGCGCCCCAGTCGCGGATGTAGAACTGCGTGAGCTCCTTGAAGCTCATGACGATGCCGATCACCATCGGCACCAGATGGACGAGGAGTTCGAGCAGCAGGGCGGGCAGCAGGAGCAGATACGGCAGGGCGATCCGGCGTACCCGCCCGGTGCGGCGGCGCGGGGCAGGCCCCGTCGCACCGGGCGGTGCTTCCTTACCGACCGCGGGCTCGGCGGTCACGGTCATCGAACGCTCACTTCTTCGGCATCTGCTGCTGGGCCTCGTCGAGCTTCTCCTTGACCGAGGCCGTGGTGACCGGCCGGCCGGCCGCCGCGTCCGCGAAGAGCTCCTTCACGGCCGTGCCGACCGCGGTCTCGAACTGCGACTCGTTCGCGACCTGCGGCAGCGGGGCCGCGCTCTTGGCGAGCGTGTCCCGGATGACCTTCAGTGCGGGCGTGTTGAACGCCGGGTCCTGCTGGGCCGCCTTGACCGGCGGGATGGATCCGTACGTCTTGTTGAGGATCGTCTGCTCGTCCACGCTCGTCATGAAGTTCACGAACTTCACGGCGCCGTCGATGTTGTCGGTGTTCTTGAAGACGGCCATGTTGATGCCCGCCACCATCGAGTTGACGGCCGTGTCGGCGCCCGGGGTGCCGGACCGGACCGGCACCGGCGCGACGCCCCACTCGTCGTCGCTCATGCCGTGGGCCTTGAGCGTGGCCGCCGCCGTCTGCCACAGCACCATCGCCGTCTTGTCCTTGGCGAAGTCCTGGAGGGACTGGTTCTGCGCGTACTCGGCGTTGCCGGGCGCGACGACCTTGTCCTTGCCCATCAGGTCGACGTACTGCTTGACCGCCGCCACGGCCCCGTCGGAGGTGAAGTCGGGCTTGCCCTCGGCGTCGAAGAAGTCGGCGCCGTGCTGCTTGGCGAAGACGAAGACGTGGTGGATGTTCTCCGAGAGGTTCGCGCCCTCGGCGCCCAGCGCCCACTTGTCGTCCTTGGAGATCTTCTTCCCGTCGGCGACCAGATCGTCCCAGGTGGCGGGCGGCCCGGATATCCCCGCGTCCTCGAACATCTTCTTGTTGTAGTAGAGGGCGTACGCCATCGAGTACAGCGGGACCGCCGCCGGATCGGAGCCGGCCTCACCCGCCGAGCCGAGCGCCGACTCGACGAACCGGTCCTTGCCGCCGATCTTCCCGAAGTTCTTGGCGTCCCAGGGCAGCAGGGCCCCGGTCGCCTGGAGCGAGGCGGACCAGGTGTTGCCGATGTTGAGGACGTCCGGGCCCTGACCCGACGTGGTCGCGGCGAGGATGCGGTTGAGGAGATCCGACCAGGGGACGACCTCCAGCTTCACCTTGATGCCGGTCTGCTTCTCGAACTTCTTCAGCTCGGGAGTGAGGATCTTCTTGTCGGCCTCGATGCTCGGGCCCTGGTTGGAGGCCCAGTAGGTGAGCGTCTTCGGCGAGTCGTTGGACCCGCCGTCCGCCGACGAGCCACCGCCGCACGCGGTCACGGCGGCCAGCAAGGAGACAGTGACCGCGCTCGCGGCCGCGGCTCGGGTTCTGCGCATGACGTCAGGCGTCCCTTCCTGAGGGAAAACAGAGGATCGTCGTGCGTTCACTTCCCGAACGACCCTCACGGCTTAATTTAGGACGTGAGTTAAGACCCGGAAGAAAGTCGCGTCAAGGGATAGCGCAGCGGTATCTTGCAGGTCGGGGGTACGGCGGGAAGGGAACACATGGCGGGGCGGAACGGGCGAACGGTACGTGACCTGCGACGAGGCAATCGCACGGCCGTGCTGAGGAGGCTCTACTTCGACGGACCGATGAGCCGGTTCGAACTCGGGCCCGCCACCGGGCTCAGCTCCGGCTCCATCAGCAACGTCGTCGCCGAGCTCGTCGCCGAGGGCCTGGTGGAGGAGGCGGGCAGCGTCGACTCCGACGGCGGCCGGCCCCGCACCCTGCTCCGGGTCGCCCCCGCCAGCGGCCACATGATCGGCGTGGACGTCGGCGAGACCCGCGTCCGCGTCGAGCTCTTCGACCTGTCCCTGACCGAACTCGCCCGCACCGACAGGCCGTTGGAGCACCAGGGGTACGACGTCGACGTCATCGTCGGCCACATCCGCGACGGCGTCGCCGAGGTCCTGGCCACCGCCGGCATCGCCCCCGAGCGACTGCTGGGCGTCGGCATCGGCGTACCCGGCATCGTGGAACGCACCGCGGCGGACGGCGCCGTCGTGCACGGCCAGACCATCGGCTGGCCCGCCGTCCCGCTGGAGTCCCTGCTCCGTACCGCCTGCGGGCTCCCGGACTCCGTCCCGTACTTCACCGACAACGGCGCCAAGACCCTCGGCCAGGCCGAGATGTGGTTCGGCGCCGGACGCGGCGCGCGCAACGCGGTCGTGGTCCTCTTCGGCTCCGGCGTCGGCGCCAGCCTGGTCTCGGACGACGTGGAACTGGGCCGGGCCGTGGAATGGGGACATCTCACGGTACGGGTCAGGGGGCGCCGCTGCCGCTGCGGCGCACTCGGCTGCCTGGAGGCGTACGCAGGGGCCGAGGCCCTGCTGCAACGCTGGGAGGAGGCCGGGGGACGGCCGCCCAAGGGCGTCGACGAGGAGACGGCCCTCACGGCCATGCTGGCGGCGGCCTATCCGGTCGAGGGCGGGGCGGCCACGGGTCTCGGAGTGTCCGCGGGCGTCCCGGCGGCCGACGACGGGGCGGCCGGCGGTGACGGGGCTGCGGAGGGTGCGGCGGCCGGCGGCGGGGCGGTCCGTGGCGCGGCCGGTGCCGGTCCCGTGCCCGACCCGGTGGCGCTGGCCGTCCTTGAGGAGACGGCCGAGTACCTGGGCGCGGGCCTCTCCGACCTGATCAACCTCTTCCAGCCCGAACGCATCCTCATCGGCGGCTGGGCCGGACTCCAGCTGGGCTCCCGCTTCCTGCCCGCCGTCCGCGCCCACGCCGTCTCGTACGCGCTGCGCCATCCGGCCGAGCGCGTCACCATCGAACTCGGCGCCCTCGGGCCCGACGCGGTCACGGTCGGCGCGGCGATCCTTCCGCTGGCCGACTTCTTCGCCCGCGGCGGCCGGCGTCCGGGCACGGGACCGGGATCGGGGGACACCCCGCCACCGGCCTGGCGGGCGGCCCTGGAGGAGCGCGCTCCGCACTGACGCCCGGGGCTCCCGGGTTTGCCGGGTGGTTCCGGCAGGTACCCGCACCCTGGCCGACAAGGGCTTCCGCCCCACGTGGCCCGACGAGGAGGGGAGCGCACCGTGAGCGAATACGGGACCAGGACGCCCGAGGAGAGCGAAGGCCCCGTACCCCGGGACCTGCCCGATCAGCAGGTGCAGGAGGACGAGGACCCCTGGGACGTCGTCACGCCGCCCGGGTCGGGGCCGGACGAGGACGGGGACGGCGGCGTCCGGGCGAAGCCCGAAACCGACGTCCCCGACACCGACGAGGCGGGCACCGGCCGGCAGGGCGACGAGGGGACGAGCACGGTCCACCCCGAGGACCCGGAGCCGGAGGAATCCCCTGCGTGAGCGCGTGAGCGCACGCCGGAGCCCGGGAGTCGCCCCGGCGCCTTGAATCGAACCGCCGCCGCCGTCTCAGGCGAAGGCGTCGACGCCCGTGAGTTCCGCCGAGAGGGCCCACAGGCGGGCCGCGGACGCCGGGTCGACCGCGTACGCGCGTACGCCGACCCGCGTCCCGTCGGCCGGGGCGAGTTCGGCGATGTCGCAGTCCTCGCAGTAGACGCCGCCCATGCCGGCCAGCTGCGGAGAGGTCGCCGCCCACACCTGAGTGGCCGCGCCCTGCTCGGGGGACTTGAAGCCCTCAGGGTTCAGCGGGACGCCGTTCTCGTCGATCCAGCCGCGCTCGACCATCTCCTGCCTGGGGAGGTGGCGCTGGAGAGGCGTCAGGATGCCGCCCGGGTGCAGCGCGAAGGCCCGTACGCCGGAGTCCTTGCCCAGGGCGTCGAGGTGCACGGCGAACAGGACGTTGGCTGTCTTCGCCTGGCCGTACGCCTCCCACTTGTCGTAGTCGCCGCGGTTCCAGTGCGGGTCGTCCCAGCGGATGTCCGAGGTGTGGTGACCCGTCGAGGAGACGGAGACGATCCGGGCGCCGCCCGGGGCGATCGCCGGCCAGAGCCGGTTGACCAGGGCGAAGTGGCCCAGGTGGTTGGTCGCGAACTGCGCCTCCCAGCCGGGGCCGACGCGGGTCTCGGGGCAGGCCATGATCCCGGCGTTGTCGATGACGAGGTCGACGGTGCGGCCCGAGGCGAGGAACCGCTCGGCGAACGCGCGCACGCTCTCCAGGTCGCCGAGGTCCAGCTCGTCCACCTCGACGCCGTCGATGCCGGCGGTCGCCGAGGAGGCGACCGCCCGGCGCCGCGCGGGAACGACGACCCGGGCACCCGCCTCGGCGAGCGCGCGGGTCGTCTCCAGGCCGAGTCCCGAGTAGCCGCCGGTGACGATCGCCAGCTTGCCCGTGAGGTCGATGCCGGCGAGTACGTCGTCCGCGGTGCTGTGCCGGTCGAAGCCCGAACCGATCTTGTGCTGTGCAGTGGTCATACGGACGACGCTACGGATTGGAGCGCTCTCGAAGTCAAACGACGCCCCCTCGGGGGAGGGAAAGGCGCCGGGAACGGGAAAGGCCCCGACCGGACGGGGGAATCGCGGTCGGGGCCGTCTGTGGGTGGCCACGGATGGCGGTCGCCTCTCGGCGGTGTGCTCCACAGGGCTTCAGCCGAACGATCTTCCCTGTGGGCGGAAGGTGAGGCCCGGGGACACTGTCCCATCCGCACCCACAGCTGATTTAACGGGAAACTACCGACGGGTGTTCCCAGGTCGGGGCGGTGTAGGCCGTGATCTGCGTCACGGGACAGCCCTCAGGTCCGCGGGAGCGGGGCCGCCACGCCCGCGGGAGTCACGCGATCCCGTGTCCAGGCCAGCACTTCCTCGGCCGACCAGGTGGTGACCACCCGCTCCGGCGGCACCCCGCACTCCTCCGCCCGCGCGCATCCGTACACCTGCCACCCGAGCTGTCCCGGCGCGTGCGCGTCGGTGTCCACGGAGAACAGCACGCCCGCCGCGACCGCCCGGCGCAGCAGCCGCCGCGGTGGGTCGAGCCGCTCGGGACGGCTGTTGATCTCGACCGCCGTGCCCGTCCCGGCGCAGGCGGCGAACACGGCGTCCGCGTCGAACTCCGACTCCGGCCGTCCCCGCCCGGTGACCAGCCGCCCCGTGCAGTGCCCGAGCACGTCCGCGTGCGGATTCCGTACGGCGGCGACCATCCGGCGGGTCATCGCGGGCGCGTCCATCCGCAGCTTGGAGTGCACCGACACCACGACGACGTCGAGCCGTGCGAGCAGTTCCGGTTCCTGGTCCAGCGACCCGTCGTCGAGGATGTCGCACTCGATACCGGTGAGCAGCCGGAAGGGGGCCCAGCGCTCGTTCAGTTCCGCCACCAGGTCCAACTGCTCCCGCAGCCGCTCGGGGGACAGCCCGCGGGCCACCGTCAGACGCGGCGAGTGGTCCGTGAGGACCGCCCACGCGTGCCCGAGCCGCGCCGCGGCACGGCCCATCTCCTCGACGGGGCTGCCGCCGTCCGACCAGTCCGAGTGCAGATGGCAGTCGCCGCGCAGCAGGGCCGCCAGCTTCTCGCCGCCCAGGACGAGGGGCTCCGCGGCCTCCTGCTCCAGTCTCTCCAGATAGCCGGGCGGCTGTCCGGCCAGCGCCTCGCGCACCACCTGCGCGGTCTTCGGCCCGATGCCCTTCAGCGACTCCAGCGATCCGTCGGCCGCCCTGCGGGCCACCTCGTCGGCGGACAGCTCCGTGACGACGCCCGCCGCCGTGCGGAACGCCCGAACGCGATAGGTGGGGGCCTGCGACCGCTCCAGCAGGAAGGCGATACGGTCCAGCGCCTCGGCCGGGTCCATGGCTCCAGCGTGGCCCAGCCGGGCCGGGTCCGCACGGCGGCCGACCGACCTGCCCTGTGCCACCATGAGATGCGAACCTCGTACGGCCACGGACGCGGCCACAGCCACAGTCGCAGCCGCCGTCGCCGCCGAGCGCCACGACGACCGACAGCGCCGCCCGGGCAGGCTTATCGGCGGCACGCGTGTGGAACCGGTGGGATCATGACTGAAATCGCCAGCCCTCACATCTCGTACCCGCGGATCACGGTCCTGGGCGTGCAGCCCGGCGATCCGCCCTTCCGCATCGTGGAGATCGACGGCGCCGTCATCGGTGAGGCCAAGAGCTTCACGGACGTCCTGGTGGCCGCCGCGGCGTACGGCATCCCGGTGCACGACGCCGACGACCCGGCCGTGGTCCGCTGGGTCGGCGGGGACAAGCTCACCTGGCATCCGCGGTAGCCGTCCGGGTGTCGGCCGACGGCGCGTCCGGGTGAATCCCGGGGGCCCGAGGGGGGCGCGTGGCGCCACGCCTTTCGCGCCGTGGTGAGCCGTCGCGGGTGGCGCGACCCCGCGCATCGGCGGACCGTGGAAGCGGACACGGGCGTGCATGGGGCCATGGCGGCAAGGGCACTTTGATCGTGCGGCGAGCGTGATCCGAGGAGGGGAGTGGCACGTCCGACAGGGGCGGACGTGCCACGTGACACACGGGGCACGCGCGGGCTTCGTACGTACGAGCGGAGCCGGGCCGGGGCGATCCCCGGGCCCGGCTCCGCCGCAGCAGGAATTCCGTCCCTCAGCCGACCGTCCACTTCTGGTTGGCCGCCCCCGTGCAGGTCCACAGCTGCAGCCGGGTGCTGTTGGCCGAGTTGTTGCCCGTGACGTCCAGGCACTTGTCCGCCTGCGGATTCACGATGTCGCGGGCCCCGGTGACGACCCACTGCTGGGCGGGTACGCCCGCGCAGTCCCAGAGCTGGACGGGTGTGCCGTCGGCCGTGCCACCGCCGGCCGCGTCCAGGCACTTGCCCAGCGCCCGGATGGTGCCGTCCGAGCCCACGCTCCACTGCTGGGCCGTAGTGCCGTTGCAGTCGTAGAGCTGGACGGGCGTGCCGTTGGCCGGGTTCGCGCCCGCCACGTCGACGCACTTGCCCGCGAGGCCCCTGATGGCGGAGCCGCCGCCCGGGCTGTCGCCCGTCGTCACCTTCACCTCGTCCACGACGAGCTGCGAGGGGAAGGGGGTCGAACCGTCGGGGTCGCCGGGCCAGTAGCCGCCGACCGCGAGGTTGAGGATCAGGAAGAACGGCTTGTTGAACACCCACTGCCTGCCGCCCAGGTCCGCCGGGGTGCGGGTCTGGTAGACGGTGCCGTCCACGGACCAGGTGACCCGCTCGGGCGACCAGTCGACCGCGAAGGTGTGGAAGGCGTCGGCGAAGGCCTGCCCGCCGGGCAGCGAGTAGCCGGCGCCTATGCCGCCGGAGCCGGAGTAGCCGGGGCCGTGCAGCGTGCCGTGCACGGTTCCGGGCTCGAAGCCGACGTTCTCCATGATGTCGATCTCGCCCGAGTTGGGCCAGCCGACCTGTCCGATGTCGTTGCCCAGCATCCAGAAGGCGGGCCACATGCCCTGTCCGCGCGGCACCTTCAGCCGGGCCTCGACCCGTCCATAGGTGGTGGTGAACTTGCCCGAGGTGTTGAGACGGGCCGAGGTGTACTCGCAACGCCCGTACCAGCACTGGTAGTTGTTCGGGTTCTCGCGGCGGGCCTCGATGACCAGGTGGCCCTGGCCGTCGAGCTTCGCGTTGTTGTTCCCGGCCGTGTAGTACTGCCGCTCGTGGTTGTTGACGTTGTCGCCGGTCTCGATCTGCCACTTCGAGGAGTTGGGGGCCGAACCGGCGGCGCCGTCGAAGGTGTCCTGGAACGTCACCGCCGCGGCGGCGCTCGGAGCGGGGTCCGCCCGGACGTGCGCCGCCCGGGCGGGATCCGCTTGCGCGGGTCCGACCGCGACGGATGCCAGGAGTGCGGCGGACAGGGCGGCGAGGAGGTATCTGCGGAGCCGGCGTGGGGAGTCCACGACTTCTCCCTTCCGTACGGCGATCCCCGTGGGGGAGGAGCCGACTGAGGTGGGGGGTACGCGCTTCGACTCTTGATTTAAGAAGTGAAGTAAGGGGTGCGTCAAGACTCTGGTACAGACCAGCCGTTCACACCCTGCGGACGCCCCCGCCTCAGCCCCTCACGGCCCCAACTCCGTTACGCGAAAGGCCCCTTGGCGACCTCAGGCCGCGGCCGCCTTGCGCTCGCGCCGTCGCGGATGCACGGCGCGGCTCATCCGCCGGCCGAGGAGCAGATACCCGATCAGGGCGCCGGAGGTGTTGAGGATGACGTCGTCGATGTCGAAGGCCCGCCCGGTGATGAACGTCCCCTGCACCACCTCGACGAACAGCATTGCCAGAGCGGTCAGCAGGGTCACCCGCAGCATGCCGCGCGCCTTGGGCACCAGCAGCGGCAGCAGCACGCCGAACGGGATGCCGAGGACGATGTTGCCGCCGATCTGCTTGACCGCGTCCCGCAACTCGGGCTGGTCGAGATAGGCGCGCAGGGAGCGCCCCGGGTGGATGTTGTTGTGCGTCAGCGCCTCGGAGGCCGGCGACGGCTGGAGCGTGAGCTTGGCCAGCACGGCGGCGAAGGCCACCATCGCGGCGAAGGCGATGAGGACGACGAGGACGCGTACGACCAGGGGAGGCCGGCGCCGCTCGCGGACCGCCTTCGAGGACGGCTGACGCGGTGGCTTCGACGCTGGTTCGCGGGGCGCTTTGGCGGACGGCCGTCCGCCCTTCGCGCCCGGGCGGAAGCGCGGCTTGGAGGCGCGGGAGTCCGTCTTCTCGGGGCCCGAGCGTGACGCGGAGCGGAAACCAAAGGCGGTACGGGGGCGTAGCGCTTCGCGTGCCATGCAACCCTCCAGTTTGAGACTGCGGTGTGGTGGAACCCGCATACCCTTTGATCTGTCGAAGATGCCGCTGCAACAAGCCTCTTCGGAGCATTCGGGCCGGGACGTGAATGCGCCCGCGAGCTGCGCTTGGAGCTGCTCGCGGGCGCGGTCGTGCACGGGGCGCCGACCTCGGCGGACGGCGCCCGACCGAGGGCTCAGGTCCCGTAGGTCACCCGCACCTCCTTGAACCCGAGCGAGCCCAGCAGCCCCTTGAGCATGCCGGTGGTGTTCTCCTCGGCACGGGCGGTCAGCTCGCTGTCCTTGGCGGCGTCACCGATGTGCCGGGCGGCGAGCCGCTGGACGGCCCGCTCGTCGTTCGGGTTGTCCGAGAAGACGTCGCCGAGCCGGTCGAGGAGACCGCGCTGCTTGGAGACTGCGTACGAGTGGTCGGGGTCCAGTGCCGGCTTGCCCAGGGCGGCGTGGGGGAGCCTGAGCGTCGCCGATGTGCGGTCCTCGTTGACCTGCACGTCCTTGTCGCGGATCTTTCCGAGGTCGACATAGGAGTCGACGGTGCCCGCCCCCACGTACAGGGTGCGGGTGCCCCGGACCGCGTCCGGCAGATACTTGGTGTCCTTCTCCAGATCCACCACCACCTGGAAGTTGCCCGAGGCGGCGTCGTAACGGCTGATGTCCTGGATGGACTTGAGGAGCGTGGGCCCCGTCCGGTCATGGGTCTCCTCGCCGAACACGTCGCCCAGTCCGGGCAGCAGGCTCCACCGAAGACCGGCGAAGAGCACCACCAGAACCAGCACGACGGCACTCACGACCTTCGCCCATCCGGGCACGCGCTTAAGAGACGTCGTCATGTGGACCGTCCTCCTTCCTCCTTCCTTGTGCCCGCCAAATGCCGCGCCAGACAGGCGGGTTGGCGTACGCCTGCGCGCGGCTCCGGCCTGTGCCCGTCAGCGCACCGGACGGTCCCCCGAGGGCCGTGACCACCAAACGCCTTCGCCATGGGTCAGACCGGGCAGCCGCAACTCGATGTCGCGCACGTGCCGGGCGGGCAACCGGCCCGTGACCAGCCACGAGGTGCTGCCGCCCGTGGTCTCCCCGAACTCCGTTCCACAGGCCGCGAGTCGGGCCGTGACGGGGGCGAGCGCGTCGAGGGGCAGGTCGGCCTCGAAGGAGTGGTACGGCTCGTACACCCGGGTGCGCGCGTGCCCCAGAGCGCGGCGCAGCACCACCGGCGTGAGCCCGCGGAAGTCACCCGCCGTGCTGAGCGGCGCGACGTATCCGGAGCGGACGAGCGTGACACGGCAGTCCGTCACCGGCCAGCCGTGCGGGCCGCCGCCGAGCAGTGTGGCGTGCACGGTGTCCTCGACGGCCTGGTGGAACGCGCGAGGCAGGGCGCCCAGTTCGGTCTCGTACGCGAAGACCGTGCCGCTGCCGTGCGGGCCGGGCTCGACGCGCAGGCCGACCGTCGCCCAGAACCCGGTGTGGCCGTGCCGCCGGATCTCCTCGTACGCCTCCCCGGTGCCCACCGGCCGCTCCAGACGGCGGATCCGGCTCGGCTCGAACTCCGCCTCGATGCCGAAGTCCTGTACGAGGGTCGCGGCGAGGACCTCCTTCTGCACCTCCCCGTACAGGAGCAGCGCGGTGCTGCCGGCCGGCCCCGGCCGCGCGTGCAGCAGCGGGTCCTGGTCGGCGAGGGCCAGCAGGGCGGAGCGCAGCGGCGCCGCGTGTTCGGCGTCCCGGGCGCGGACCAGGGTCTCCAGGGTGGGGGCGGCGAACTGCGGGGCGCGGTCCGGGACCCGGCCGAGGCGGTCGCCGACCCGGACGCCGTGCAGGCCCGTCACCGCGGCGATGTTGCCCGCGGTGAGCGGTCCCGGCCGGCCCACCACGTCGAGGCCGAGAGCCCGGCCGGGCACCCTCCGCTCCCTGCCGTCCGCCTCGCGCCGCAGCATGGTGAGACGCTGACGTGACGTCACCTCCCCCTCGTACAGGCGGAGATAGGCGGTTCGCTCGCCGTCGGGCCGGGTGCGTACGGCGAAGACCGTGCCGCGTGGCTCCACCCTGCCGGACTCCTCCAGGGGGCCGGGGGACGGAATCAGCCGGGTCACGGCCTCGACGAGTTCGGCGATGCCCTGGCCGCCGAGCGCCGAGCCGAAGAGGACCGGGTGCAGGGAGCCGTCGGCGGTCCGCGCGGCGAGCGCCGCGCGCAGTGCGTCCGGGGTCGGCGGCGGGCCGTCCACGACCGCCGCCAGGATGCCGGGATCGGCGTCGGCGAGCGTCTCCGCCGTACGCGGCTCGTCCACGGCACGCGGTACGACCCGGGCGCGGGCGGTGCCGATGTCACGTACACCCGTCAGCGGGACGATGCACGGGGTCAGCCTGCGCCGGATGTCGTCCAGCAGGCCCTCCTCCCGGGCGCCCGCGCGGTCGATCTTGTTCACGAAGACGAGGGTGGGCAGGCGGAGCCGTCGCAGGGTCTTCATCAGTACCCGGGTCCGGGCCTGCACGCCCTCCACGGCGGACAGCAGCAGGACCGCTCCGTCGAGGACCTCCAGGGCGCGCTCGACCTCCGCGACGAAGTCGGAGTGCCCCGGGGTGTCGATCAGGTTGATCTGTACGTCCCCGGCCGTCTCTCCCGCCCGGTCCAAGTCCACGTTCCTGGCGGTGAAGGCGGCGACGGCCGAGCGGATGGTGATGCCGCGCTGCCGTTCGATCGCGCCGTCGTCCGTGCGGGTGTCGCCGGCGTCGACGCTGCCCAGCCGGTCGACGACGCCCGCGTCGAAGAGCAGCCGCTCGGTGAGGCTGGTCTTACCGGCGTCGACGTGCGCCAGGATGCCGATGTTCAGGGTGCGGGTGCGCGAGGGGTGCGCGGTGTTCCAGGAGTTCATGCGTGGTCGGTTCCTCAAGAACGATCGTCCGGTGGGGGCGAGGGGTTCCGAGGAATCGGCGCATGCGAGCTCCTGAGGTCGGGGAGTGGTCCACGGGCATGATGGCCCGTTCCCGTGGGTCGGCCGCAACCGAATTTCCCGTGCGTGGACAGGGCGCCCGAACGGCGGTACCGAGTAAGTACCGCACAGGCGAGGAGAGCGGACCGAGCGGAGCGACCGGGCGGAGCGCGTCCGTGTCGCCGGGTGATCAGGAGGGCTCGCAGTGGTCAAGGCGAAGTTCGAGCGGACCAAGCCGCACGTCAACATCGGCACCATCGGTCACATCGACCACGGCAAGACGACCCTCACGGCGGCCGTGACGAAGGTCTTGCACGACAGGTTCCCCGACCTCAACCCGTACACGCCGTTCGAGCAGATCGACAAGGCACCCGAGGAGCGCCAGCGCGGCATCACGATCTCCATCGCGCATGTCGAGTACCAGACGGAGCGGCGGCACTACGCGCACGTCGACTGCCCGGGACACGCCGACTACATCAAGAACATGATCACCGGAGCGGCGCAGATGGACGGCGCGATCCTCGTGGTCGCGGCGACCGACGGGCCGATGCCGCAGACCAAGGAACACGTCCTGCTGGCGCGGCAGGTCGGCGTCCCGTACATCGTCGTCGCCCTCAACAAGACGGACATGGTCGACGACGAGGAGATCCTCGAACTGGTCGAGCTGGAGGTGCGCGACCTGCTCACCGAGTACGAGTTCCCGGGCGACGACGTCCCGGTCGTACGGGTCTCCGCGCTCAAGGCCCTGGCGGGCGACGAGCAGTGGACCGCGTCCGTACTCGAACTCCTCGCCGCCGTCGACGAGTTCGTGCCCGAGCCGGTGCGCGACGTGGACCGGCCCTTCCTGATGCCGATCGAGGACGTCTTCACCATCACGGGCCGCGGCACGGTCGTCACCGGCCGCATCGAACGCGGTGTGCTGAAGATCAACCAGGAGGTCGAGATCATCGGCATCCACGAGGAGAAGACCAAGACGACGGTCACGGGCGTCGAGATGTTCCGCAAGCTGCTCGACGAGGGCCGGGCCGGGGAGAACGTCGGGCTGCTCCTGCGGGGAGTGAAGCGGGAGGACGTCGAGCGCGGCCAGGTCGTCATCAGGCCGGGTTCGGTCACGCCGCACGCCGAGTTCGAGGCGAGGGCGTACATCCTGTCGAAGGACGAGGGCGGCCGGCACACGCCCTTCTTCCACAACTACCGGCCGCAGTTCTACTTCCGTACGACGGACGTCACGGGAGTCGTCACCCTGCCCAAGGGCACCGAGATGGTCATGCCGGGCGACAACACGACCATGCACGTCGAGCTGATCCAGCCGATCGCGATGGAGGAAGGGCTGAAGTTCGCGATCAGGGAGGGCGGGCGGACCGTCGGCGCGGGGCAGGTGACCAAGATCCTGAAATAGACAGGCCCTAGGAGTACTCCGAGGCGGCCTCCGGGCGCCCCAGGGCCTCGTCCATGCTCGACAGCGGCGGCATGACCTTCGCCAGCTCGGTCACGCGCAGGATGCGCAGGGTCAGCGGATGGGTGCAGACCAGGTGCACCCTGCCGCCCTGGGCGAGGACCCGGCGACGGGCCCGGTACAGCAGACGCAGGCCCGAGCAGTCGAAGAACTCGATGTGCCGCAGGTCGAGGACGACCCGGGCGCCCGGGAGTCCCGTCGCCGCGTCCAGCGCGGGAATGATGTCCAGCGCGGCGAGGATGTCGATCTCGCCGTGGAACTCCAGCACGGCGTGCCCGCGCTCTTGGTGCACACGCAGGTGCGGGGAGTGCGGCCCAGGTTTATTGCGCACGACGACATCACCTCCAACAGGGTCACCGGGGACCAGGGTGACGTCGTTCCGTGAGCATAGAGCCGACGTGGCGCAGCTTGAGACCGCTCCACCGTCCCTCACCCTGCAAGTTACCCTCGTTAGAGGGAATTTCAGCATGTTCGATTGACATATGTCTGTCGTTTAGGAGACGTGCCGCACCTTCAATGCGCCCCGCGGTGCGCCCCCGGGTGCGCGGACAGCGCCGTGCGGGCGCGGGGAACCGCACGGCCGGAGCCGTCGGTCCGCAGGTCAGGTCGCTGCCGGAGTCCCGGACGCCAGGAAGGCCCCACGACATCATCGGTGATGTCGCGGGGCCCCGCGGAGAACTACCGCATGAACTACCGCACCTGAAGGACGAGCTTGCCCACCGTCCGCCCGGTATCGCCCAGCGCGTGCGCCTTCGCCGCCTCCGCCAACGGGAACACCTCCGCGACCGTGGCGCGCAGCGTCCCCGCGGCGACGAGCCCGGCGATGGCACTCATCCCGGCCTGGTCGGCCTCCACGAGCAGTTCCACCGCCCGCACGCCGAGCCCCGCCGCCTCCTCGGCGAGCTCCGGGGAGCCGGACGGCAGGATCGACACCAGCAGCCCGCCCGGGCGCAGCGTCCGCAGCGAACGCGAGCGGTAGTCGCCCCCGATCGTGTCCAGGACGACGTCGACGTCACGCACGGTCTCGGCGAAATCGGTCTCGCGGTAGTCGACGAGCTCGTCGGCGCCCAGCCCGCGCAGGAACTCGTGCTTCCCCGAGCTGGCCGTGCCGATCACGTACGCTCCCCGCGCCTTGGCGATCTGGACGGCCAGATGTCCCACCCCGCCGGCCGCCGCGTGGATCAGCACCCGCTGCCCCGCCCGGACGTCCGCGGTGTCGACCAGCGCCTGCCAGGCGGTCAGCGCGGCGAGCGGCACGGCTCCCGCCTGTACGTGGTCGACCTCGGCCGGCTTGCGGGCGAAGGCCCGGGCGGGCGCGGTGACGTATTCGGCGTGCGCCCCTACGCCGTACGGGTAGGGCAGCATGCCGAAGACCTCGTCGCCCGGCTTGTGCACGGTGACACCGAGGCCGACGGCCTCGACGACCCCGGAGACGTCCCAGCCGAGGACGAACGGCGGCCGTCCGAGGAAGTTGCCGTTCGCCCGGTGCTTCCAGTCGGTCGGGTTCAGGCCCGCCGCGTGCACCCTGACCAGCACTTCGCTCGGCCCGGGCTTGGGGATCTCCAGTTCCACTTCCTTGAGGACCTCGGGACCGCCGAGGACGTCCTGACTGATCGCGCGCATCGTGTTCGCAGTGCTCATGCGTCTCAGCCTGCCCGGCTTCGGGGACCGAGGAAATGGCATGATTGCCATTGTTCGATAGGATCGTGCCATGCAGTGGACGGATACGCAGATGCAGACGCGGACGTACTGCGGGGCGCGCCCTGTGCACGCGGAGCGGACGGGGGAGTCCGGACGTCCCGACCTCCCGGGGTACGAGGGACATGTGGAGCGAGTCGTCGTGCTCGCCCTCGACGGGGTCTACCCCTTCGAACTCGGCATCCCCAACCGGGTGTTCGGCTCCGCCGAGGGCCGGTACGAGGTACTGACCTGCACCGTGGACGGGCGGCCGGTGCGCAGCGACTCGGACTTCTCCATCACCGTCGAGCACGGGCCCGAAGTGCTGCGTACGGCCGACACCGTGGTGATCCCGCCCTTCGCGCTGACGGACCTCCGCACCGACCTGCCCGAGGCGGTGGCCGACGCGCTCAGGTCCATCCGCCCCGACACCCGGATCGTCTCCATCTGCACGGGCGCCTTCGTGCTGGCGGCGGCCGGCATGCTGGTCGGCCGCCGGGCGACCACGCACTGGCAGCTGGCCGGGCTGTTCCGCCAGATGTTCCCGGACGTGGACCTCGACGCCGATGTGCTGTTCGTCGACGAGGGCTCCCTGCTCACCTCGGCGGGGGCCGCGTCCGGTGTGGACGTCTGCCTGCATCTGGTGCGCAAGGACCACGGCAGTGAACTGGCCAACCGGGTGGCGCGGTCCTGCGTGGTGCCGCCCTGGCGTGACGGCGGGCAGGCGCAGTACATCGAGCAGCCGGTGCCCGGACCGACGGCGACGAGCACCGCGGCGACCCGGCACTGGGCGCTGGAACGGCTCGACGAGCCGCTGACCCTGGCCGAGCTGGCCGACCACGCGCGGATGAGTCTGCGGACGTTCGCGCGCCGTTTCAACGACGAGGTCGGGATGAGCCCGGGGCGCTGGCTCATCCAGCAACGGGTCGTGCGGGCGCGGCAGTTGCTCGAATCCAGTGATCTGGCGGTGGATCAGATCGCCGGGGAGGTGGGGTTCGCCACGGGTGCGTCGTTGCGGCAGCATCTGCATGCGGCGATCGGGGTGTCGCCGCAGGCGTACCGCCGGACGTTCCAAACGGACCGACGCCCCTGACGCCCGTGCCGACCGCCCCGCCCTCCCGCCACAGACTCGGAGGCTCCGCCCCGAACCCCCGTTGCGCAGTTCCCCGCGCCCCTGAGGGGGCTGCGGTCCTGACGCCACTACTGACCGGCCGGGCCTCGCGTCACGGATTCGGGGGCTCCGCCCCCGGGCCCCCGTTGCGCAGTTCCCCGCGCCCCTAAGGGCGGGGCTGCGCCCCGTCAGGGGCGCGGGGAACTGCGCGACCAGCCCCCACCGGCCCGCAGGCAGAACTCATCCGTCACCAACCCCCTCCCACGGCACCGCGTGCAACGCGACCAGCAGACGCCACACCGCGTGTGCGATCTCCTCCGGGGAGCCCTCCACAAGCCCGTGCAGCCAGTCCGCGAGGACCCCCGCGAACGTCGCGGCCACGGCCGAGGCGACGAGCGGAGCCTGCGGCGCACCGGCGAGCTCGCGTTCGGCGAGGCTGCGCGCGCGCAGGTCCTGATGGAGGACACGGCCCAGCGGACCACCACCGCCCGGGGCCAACAGCCCGCGGTACAGCGGAGCGTGCGGCGGCAGCCCCGCGAAGAACCCGAGCAGCGCGTCCGGCGCCGACCGGGGATCGGGCCTGCCCCGCCACGCGTGCAGCGCGTCCACGGCATCGCGTACGACATCGGCGCAGGCGTCGACGGCCAGCGCCTCCAGGTCGGCGTAGTGCAGATAGAACGTGGCCCGGCCGACCCCGGCCGCGCGCACCAGCGACGCGACGCTCACCTCCGTGAGCGGCCGCCGGGCGCACTCGTCGAGGAGGGCCCGGCGCAACTTGGCCCGTGTGCGTTCGGCCCGGGGGTCGGACGTCACCGGGCGACGAGGACGGCGGCGAGGGCGAGCGCGCCAGGCAGGGCCTGCGCGAACAGGATGCGCCGGTTCGCGGTGGCCGCCCCGTACAGGCCCGCGACGACCACGCACACCAGGAAGAAGACCTTGGCGGCGAACCCCGTCGGGTCGTCGGCGATCAACCCCCAGACGAGCCCGGCCGCGAGAAACCCGTTGTAGAGCCCCTGGTTGGCGGCGAGCGGGGCGGTGGCCCGCGCCATCTCCGGATCGAACCCGTGCAGCCCGCGCCCCGGCTTCCGCTTCCACAGGAACATCTCCAGAACGAGGATGTAGGCGTGCAGAACGGCGACCAGACCGACCAGCACGTTCGCGAGCGTCTGCATGGGGGTGGGCTCCTTCGGGGGGGGCAATACTTCCTGGACAGGTGTCCACTGTACATGGACAGCTGTCCAGGAAATCCCCCGGGGGTGCGCCGCGCTCACCCATGAGCGTCACCGCGTCACCGCGTCACCCCGTCACCGCACAGGCGCCGCCCGTCGCAGGTTCAGCGCGCGCAGCGCCAGTTGCATCTCGAACTGGGCCGTCGGGTCGTGGAGCCGGTCGCCGAACAGTTCGTCCAGCTGGCGCATGCGATAGCGGACCGTCTGTGGATGGACGGCGAGCCGCGCGGCGACCTCGCTCGCGTTGTGCCCGCACTGCAGCCAGCTGAGCAGCGTCTCCGCGAGGCGCTCCCGCTGCGGCAGCCGCACGCCGTCCAGCGGACGCAGATGCCGGTCGGCCATCGCGTCCACCAGGGCCTCGTCGCGGAACAGCAGCAGCGTGGCCAGATGGTCCCGGCAGCGCACCATCTGCGTGTCGGGCAGCACGCCCCGCCGGGCCAGGTCCAGCGCCTCGGCGGCCCACCGCAGCGACCTCGCGCCCTCCTGGAGCGCGACGTTGGGGCCCATGGCGGCCCGTAGCCCCTGCAACGCCCCCGCGACGGCCCGGGCCCGGCCGGGCCCCTCGGGGTCGGGCACCACCAGCACGGCGGGCTGCACGTCGAACCGTGCCAGGAACTCCGGCGGCACGATGGGCGGCGGCCCCGCGGCCCGCGCACCGCGGTCGATGACGACCACGGCCAGTGAACGGGGCACCGGCCACTGCGCGGTGCGCGCCAGCTCCGTGATGGCCGCGACCGACGCGGGCGGATCCACGATCAGCAGATCGATCAGCCGCGTACGCCGCTGCCGCAGCTCGCCCGCCGCGTACAGCCGAGCCTCCGTGTACCCGGTCGTCGTCGCGGCCGCCATCTCGTCGAGGTGCAGGAACAGCGCCTCCCCGAACGCGGCCAGCACATGGCGCGGCAGCAGATCGGCGTCGACCAGGGCATTGATCCGGCGCCAGGCCACCCGCGCGCCGAGACGCAGGGCCGACTGGAAGGCGTCGAGACTGCGCCCCTCGTCCGCCTCGCCCCGGCCGATGCGCTGATACGTCGCCCGTACGGGCTCCCCGTCACCGTCGGGCTCGGCCATCCGCTGCAGGAACCCCTGCAGGGCGTGCTCCACCCCCTGGTGCACGACCTGCATGTACGTGTCGTCCGTCGGCCGCGCGTACTCCGGGATCTCGGTCCTGATCGCCCGTACGACCTCTTCGGTGATGTCGGCGAAGAACGGTCTGAGCTGGTCGTGCAGACCCGAGGGGAACGACTTGAAGGGGCCGTCCACCGCTTCGGCGGCGACGCCGGCGGCGGTCACGGTGGTCATCCCGGCCTCGCTCACCGGTATGCGGAATCCGTTCACGCGGCGGCTCCTTCCGCACACGGGAAGTGGGGCACACCGACGTTACCCGCGCGGATTCTGCCCAGCTTCATCGCGGGCTGACAGAGGCGCCTCCGGGAGTTGTCACTTCATGACAACCGGGACGTGTCACCTCATGACTCACCTCAGGACTCACCTCATGACAAGGGGAGTCCTGGAACGCGCCACGACCCGCCGTGGACGCCGATGACGGCCGCGGCGGCGCAGCGTCAGCAACGCGACCAGCGCGCCCGCCAGTACGCAGCACGCCGCGATCCGCAGCCCCAGGTCGTACCCCGCGAGGAAGGCGTCGCGCGGCTCGGCCCCTGACCGCAGTTCGGCCCGTTCGCGCCGGGTGAGGACCACCCCCACCAGGACCACCCCGAACACCCCGGAGACCTCGCGCGCCGCGCTCACCAGGCCCGTCGCCATCCCCATCCCGTCCTCCGGGACCCGTAGCAGGGAACGCACCGTCAGGGGAGTGGTGAGCGCGGAGCCCCAGCCGATCAGCAGGAGCCCCGGTTGCAGATCCCAGTAGCCGGCCCCCGCGCCCACACCCGACACGTACAGCAGGCCGACCGCGACCAGAGCGAGCCCGCCCGCGATCGACACATGGGCGCCGAGCGCGCGGGCCGCCCGCTCGGCGATCGGCGTCCCGAGCAGCAGCGCGCCCGCCAGCGGCAGAAAGGCCAGCCCCGCCCCGGTGGGGGAGAAGCCCAGCACCCGCTGGAGGTACAGGGCGGTGAAGAAGAACACCCCGTTGACGCCGATGCCCCACAGCACCTGCGCGAGGATCCCGCCGGTGAGGAACCGGTCGCGCAGCAGCCGCGGTTCGACGAGGGGCCGCGCGGTCCTGGCCTCCACGAGGACGAACGCGCAGGCGGCGACCGCCGACACGGCCAGGCACTGCGGCACGGGCGCGGCGGTGAAGCCGTGTTCCTGGCCGCGCACGAGCGCGTACGTGAGCAGATAGAGCGCGAGGACGGACAGCAGCAGGCCGGGCACGTCCAGACCGCCGCGGCGGGGCGCGGACCTGGCGGGCACGGCCGGTATCAGCAGCAGGGCGAGCGCACCGAAGGGGACGTTCAGCGCGAACACCCAGCCCCAGCCCCACCGTTCGGTGACGAAGCCGCCCACCACGGGTCCCAGCGCCAGCGCCACGGCCAGCGCCGCCGTCCACAGACCCACGGCCGTCGAACGCAGTCGCGCGGGCAGGTCCACCGCGATGACGGCGAGCGAGGCCGGGATGACCAGCGCGGCCCCGACCCCCTGCACCGTACGGGCCGCGATCAGCGCGCCCCCGCTGTCCGCGAGGGCGCACGCCGCCGAGGACACCGTGAAGACGACGATCCCGGCGGCCAGCACCGGCCTGCGTCCGCACAGATCGGTCAGCCGGCCGCCGGGCAGCAGCAGTGCGCCGAAACTGAGTACGTAGCCGGCGGCCACCCACTCCAGGTCCGGGACCGTCAGGCCCAGTTCGCGCTGCACGGTCGGCAGCGCGACGTTGATGACCGTGTTGTCGAGCGTCGTGATGAAGCCGGTCAGGGTGAGCAGGGAGAACAGCGCCACCAGTCGTGCACGTCCCACCGGCCGCTCCTTTTGCCGTCGCACGGTTCGTCCGCACGGATTGTCGGTGGGCCGGGGGCGTCCGGGCTCTGGTCCACGGCGTGGAACCGACACCGTGTTTTTGTCAGGGAACTGACAGAACGCGCGAGTCGAACTGTCAGCACGTCCTCTAACCCACCGGTGGCCCACGGGCGGAACCTGGGTCACCGCTCCAAGCCGGTGCCCACGCCGGACCGGTGTCCGTTCGCGGGCGGTGCCCGCCCCACCGGGCACCGCCCCTTCCCATCGGCCACCGCCCCGCCCCACCGGCCACCGCCCGCCGTCCCGATCAGCTCCGCCGCCGACCCAGTTGGAGCCGCCATGACCTCCGGAGCCGCCATGAACTCCGCCGGGCCCGCCGTCGACGAACCCTCCCTCACGGACCATCTGAGGCACTGGGCCGCACACCGTCCGCAGCAACGCGCCTTCAGCCATGTCGCCTTCCCCGACGGCTCCTCGGGCGGTCTGCACCGCACGCTCGGCTGGCGGGCCCTGGACGCCCGGGCCAGAGCGGTGGCGGCCCGCCTCGTCACCGTCGCGTCCCCCGGCGAACGGGCCGCCCTCGTCCTGCCCCAGGGCCTGGACTACGTCGCCGGATTCCTCGGCTGCCTGTACGCGGGCGTCATCGCCGTACCCCTCTTCGGACCCGAACTCCCGGGCCACGAAGGCAGACTGGCGGCCGTCCTCGCCGACTGCGAACCGGCCTGTCTGCTCACCGACTCCACCGCGACCCCCGCGATCCGCGACTTCGTACGGGACCGCCGGCTCCCGGACGTCCCGGTGATCCCCATCGATCAACTCCCCCTCGAACGCGACGGGTCCGGCGCGCGCGGCGAAGGCGGCGGACCGGAGTTGAGCCCCGGGTCCGGTCCTCGGTCGAGCCCGGAACCGAGGCCGCTGCCCGACGACGTCGCCTACCTCCAGTACACCTCCGGCTCCACCCGCAGCCCGGCCGGCGTGATGATCAGCCACGCCAACGTCGTCGCCAACGCCCGCCAGGCACTGGACGCGTTCGTCGCCGACCCGCGGACGAGCACGACGGTCGGCTGGCTGCCGCTCTTCCACGACATGGGACTCGTCCTCAGCATCGCCGCCCCCGTCGTGGGCGGTTTCCCGTCCGTCCTCATGGACCCCGCCGACTTCCTCCGCGACCCCGCGCGCTGGCTGCGCCTCCTCGGCTCGTACGAGGGCACGATCAGCGCGGCCCCGAACTTCGCGTACGACTACTGCGTGGCCCGCACGGCCCCCGAGGACGTCGACGAACTCCGCCTGGACCGCGTACGGGTGCTCATCAACGGCAGCGAACCGGTACGGGCCGGCACGGTGGAACGCTTCCGCAGGGCCTTCGCGCCCGCGGGCCTCGCCCCCACGGCACACTGCCCGGCGTACGGCCTGGCGGAAGCCACCGTCTTCGTGACCGTGAACCCCCTGGACGAACCCCTCTCGGCCGTCGCCTGCCGGGCCGACGCCCTCGCGGCGGGACGGATCGAGGCGACGACGGCGGACGACGGGCACACGGAGTCGACCGTGCTGGTCTCCTGCGGCACCCCGGTCGGGCAGGAACTGCGGATCGTCGGCGCCGACGGCGGCGTACTGCCGGCCGGGCACGTCGGAGAGATCCATCTGCGCGGACCCAACATCGGCCTCGGCTACTGGAAGCACGCCGGACTCACGGCCGAGACCTTCGGCTTCGGCGCGGGGGAGGACTGGCTGCGCACGGGCGACCTGGGCGCCCTGCACGAGGGGCGGTTGCTCGTCACCGGCCGCCTCAAGGACGTACTCGTCGTGGACGGGCGCAACCACTACCCCCAGGACATCGAGGAGACCGTGCAGTCGGTCGTCCCCCTGGTCCGCCGGGACCATCTCGCCGCCTTCGGAGTGACCCGGCCCGACGCCATGGGCGAGGAACTCGTCGTGGTCGCGGAGCACCGCCGGGACGCCGACCCGACCGCGGACGACAGCCGCGGCGCCGAACGCGCCGTACGCGCCGCCGTATCGGCCCGGCACGGCCTGCGCCTGGGCGCGCTGCTGCTCGTACCACCCGGCTCCGTGCCGCGCACGAGCAGCGGCAAGGTGTCCCGCGCGGCCACGCGGACACGGTTCCTCGACGGCGGGTTCGGACCCCGGTGAGCGTGTCGCGCACGGCGGTCCGCGCGCTGGTCGCCGAACGGCTGCACGGCTGGTACGGGCTGCCGCCGGGCGAGCTGCCCGACGACCGCCCGCTCGCCGAGGCCGGTCTGACCTCGCGGGACGCGCTCGCCCTGACGGCCGCGCTGGGCGAACTGGCGGGCCGGCGGCTGCCGGACACACTGCTGTGGGACGCGCCGACGATCGAAGCGCTGGCGGAGCACCTGGCCGAGGAGCAACCCACGACGATCCCCGCCCCCCTCTCCAAGCCCGGGGCCGCCGTCTCCGTCGCCGTCGTCGGCGTGGGCTGCCGCTTCCCCGGCGGTGTCACCTCCGCCGACGCGTACTGGCGGCTCCTCACCAGGGGCGAGGATGCCGTCGGCACCCTCCCGGCGGGCCGCTGGGACCCCTTCGTACCGGACCCCGCACACCTGCCGGACGACGTGGTCCGGCACGGCGCCTTCCTCGGCGGGCTCGACGCCGTCGCCGGTTTCGACGCCGAGTTCTTCGGGATCCCGGCGCACGAGGCCACCGCCATGGACCCCCAGCACCGCATGCTCCTGGAGGTCACCCGCGAGGCCCTCGACCACGCCTGTCTCTCCGCCGACGCGCTCGCGGGCACCCGTACCGGTGTCTTCGTGGGCATCAGCGGCAACGAGTACGCGCACCTCACGACCGCCGACCCCCGTGCCGTGGACGCCTGGACGGCCACCGGCGCCGCCCTGAGCGTCGCCGCGGGCCGCCTTTCGTACGCGCTCGACCTGCGCGGCCCCAGCCTGTCCGTCGACACGGCGTGCTCGTCGTCGCTGGTCGCGGTCCATCACGCCGTACGCAGCCTGATGTCGGGCGAGAGCGACACGGCACTGGCCGCCGGAGCGAACCTGCTCCTGAGCCCCGCCGTCACCCTCGGTTTCCAGCGCGCGGGCGCCCTCGCACCGGACGGCCGCTGCAAGGCCTTCGACGCCGCCGCCGACGGGATCGTACGTGGCGAGGGCTGCGGGGTCGTCGTCCTGAAGCGGCTCGCGGACGCCGAACGCGACGGCGACCGCGTCCTGGCGGTGATCCGCGCGACCGCCGTCAACTCCGACGGCCGCTCCAACGGACTCACCGCCCCCAACGCCGAGGCCCAGCGCGCCCTGCTCGCCGAGGCGCACACCGCTCCGGCGACCGTGGACTACGTGGAGGCCCACGGCACGGGCACCGCCCTCGGCGACCCGATCGAGGCGAGCGCCCTCGGTACCGTCCTCGGCCGTGACCGCGCCCCGGAACAGCCCCTCCTGATCGGCTCCGCGAAGACCAACCTCGGCCATCTGGAGGCCGCCGCCGGTATTGCGGGCCTGGTCAAGACCGTGCTCGCCCTGCACCACGGCGAGATCCCCGGCCAACTGCACTTCACCCGCCCGGGACCGCACGCCGACCTCGACGCGCTCGGGCTGCGCGTGGTCACCTCGCCCGAACCCTGGCCCCGCTACTCGGGCACCGCCACCGCCGGCGTCTCGGCCTTCGGCTTCGGCGGCACGAACGCCCACGCCGTCCTCACCGAACACCGCCCCACCCGTACGAGGCCGCCCGCGTCCGGAACCGCCGAGCGACCCGCGCTGCTCCTGCTGGACGGCCCGACCACCGACCGCGTACGCGCGTACGCCGGTGAGCTGGCCGCCTGGCTGGACACCCCCGGCAGCCGACGCGTCCGCGACGCCGACCTCGCCCGTACCCTCGCGGGCCGCACCGGCCGCGGCCGGCACCGCGCGGCCCTCGTCACCCGCGACCGCACAGAGACGGTCACGGCACTCACCCGCCTCGCCGAGGGCGTTCCCTCTCCTAACCTGATCACGGGCCACGGGGCCCCCGGCGGGCCGGGACCGATGGTGTGGGTCTTCTCCGGCTACGGCTCCCAATGGCCGGGCATGGGCTGCCGGTTGCTCGCGACGGAGCCCGTGTTCGAGGCGGCCGTCGACCGCCTCGAACCCCTCCTGCGCGAGCACGCCGGCCTCTCGCTGCGCGCCGGCCTGCGCCCCGACGCCGACCTGTCGACCCCCGCCACCGTCATGCCCGTCCTGTACGGCATCCAGGTCGCTCTCGCCGAACTGTGGCGGTCGTACGGTCTCGAACCCGCCGCCGTCATCGGCCACTCGCTCGGCGAGATCGCGGCGGCGGTCGTGTCCGGTGAACTGGACCCGTCGACCGGCGCCCGCACGGTCGCCGTACGCTCCCGCCTGCTGGCCCGCCTGAGGGGCGGAGCCATGGCGGTGGTGGACCTCCCGGCCGTCGAAATCCCCCTCGCCGCTCGGGAGTTCAAGACCCTCCAGGTGGCCGTGCACGCCTCGCCGACCCAGAGTGTGGTCACGGGATCGGCCGAGGACGTCACGGGACTGGTGGCCCGGGTGACCGAGGCAGGCGGCTTCGCCCGCTCGCTGGGAGTGTCCGCGGCCGGACACTCACCCGAAGTCGAGCCGCTGCTACCGGAGTTCGCGAGGGAGCTGGGTGATGTCCAGCCCTCGTCCCCCCGTTGCCGCCGCTACTCCACGACGCTCGACGACCCCCGGGAGGCCGCCCCCTGCGACACGGAGTACTGGGCGGCCAACCTGCGCAACCCCGTCCGCTTCGCCCAGGCGGTGCGCGCGGCGGCCGAGGACGGACACCGCGTCTTCGTCGAGGTCGCCCCGCACGCCACGCAGGCGCACCCGCTCACCGAGACGCTGCGGGACGCGGGGGCGCAGGACGCATTTGTGGTCCCCACACTGCGCCGCGGCACCGACGACGCGGTGGGCTTCCGTACCTCGCTGGCCACGCTGCTCGTCCAGGGCGTGCGCGTGACCCGGCCGCGGGAGGGGCTGGCCCCTGGGGGCCGCATCGTGGACGTCCCGCCGCCCCGCTGGCGGCACCGCCGGTTCTGGGCGGGCGAGGAGACACCGCCCGAGCCCCCGCTCAAGGCCGCGCCGGTCCGTGCCACGACCCCGCTGGACCGTCTCCGCCTGTGCGTGGCAGGGGTGATGGGCTACGCCCCCGACCACCTGGACCCCGACACCCCACTGACGGACCTGGGCCTGGACTCCCTCACGGCCGTACGCATACGAACAGCCATACAACAGGAGTTCAACACCGACGTGGCCCCGGCCACCCTCCTGAAACAGGCAACGCTAAGTGTGGTAACGGACCTACTGACAACCACCCCACCAGCCCCACGAACAAACGCCCCGACAGGGGCGCGAGGAACGGCGCGAGCAACCACGCCGAACCCGCACCCGAACGCCCCGATAGGGGCGCGGGGAACTGCGCGACCAGCCACAACGCACCCGCACCCAAAAACCCTGCGCACCTACCCCTCCACCGGCAGAGCCACCCCCCTCTACCTCGCCCACGCCGCAGGCGGCGACGCCACCGTCTACACCCGCCTGGCCGCAAGCCTCGACACCGACCGCCCCCTGTACGGGTACGACAGACAGGCAGAACCCGACGACGTACCGGCCCGCGCAGCGGAGTTCGCCCGACGCGTACGGGAGACGAGTCCCGACGGCCCCTGGGCGATCGGCGGCTGGTCGTACGGCGGACTGGTGGCCCATGAGGCCGCCGGACTCCTCACCCCCCACGGCCGAGTCACGGCCCTCGTCCTCCTCGACTCCGTCCTCCCCCTCCCCACCCCCCTCACCCCGGCCGAGCAGGCCCTCCGCCACTTCCACGACTTCGCCGCCTACGTGGAACGCACCTACGGCACACCACTCGACCTCCCGTACGACGAACTCGCCGACCTCGACGACACGGGAAGGATCGACCTCGTCATCAAGGTGCTCAGAGACACCGTCGATCCGCCGGAAGCCGTCCTCGAACACCAGCGGACCTCCTACCTGGACCTGCGCAGCGGCGAACGCCACCGGCCTGGCGAATACGCGGGCCGCACCCTCCTCTACCGCGCGAGCGAACCCGCCCCGCACACCGTCCGGGACCCCCGCTACGAGCGCGAGGACGCGACGCTCGGCTGGGACGCGCACTGCACCGACCTGACCGTCGTCCCGCTGCCGGGCCACCATCTGTCACTGCTCGACCCACCGGTCGTCGACCACCTGGCCCGGTTGCTGACACGCGATCTGCGGGACTCCTGATGCGGGACTCCGGAAGGGACTTGCCCCATGACTCGTAAGCGCAGATGTGCCGCTCTCGCGGTGACGACGGCCCTGCTCGGCACGGGCGCCGTACTCACCGCCCCGCCGACCGTCGCCGCACCCGTCGCACCCGTCGCACCCACCGCAGCCGCCGCCCCCGTCGCGGAGGCCGCCGCGACCGCCACCGTCGTGGGCGAGACGTGGCTCGACGCCCGGACGGTCGACCTCACGATCGCCTCCCCGGCCGTCGGCGCCTCCCTGCCCGTACGCGTCGTCCTGCCGACCGGTTACGCCGCGCAGCCCGACCGCACCTGGCCCGTCCTGTATCTCCTCCAGGGCGCCCACGACGACTACACGTCCTGGACCAGGGAGACGGACGCCGTCGACTTCCTCGCCGGGCAGGACGTCCTCACCGTGATGCCCTCGTCGGGACCCACCGGCATCCCCACCGACTGGTGGAACTACGGCAGCGCGGGCGCGCCGGACTACGAGACCTTCCAGGTCGACGAGTTGATGGGCGTACTGCAGCAGCGGTTCAGGGCCGGGACGAAGCGCGCCGTCGCCGGGGTGTCCACCGGCGGCTACGGCGCCCTGGCCTTCGCCGCACGGCACCCCGGCACCTTCGGCGCGGCGGCCTCGTACAGCGGGATCCTCGACACCACGGCCCTCGGCATGCCGACCGTGCTCAACGCCATCGTCGCCCGGGAACTGCTGCTCCCGCTGACCCTGTGGGGCAGCTATCTGCTCAACCGGGACAACTGGAACCGGCACAACCCCTACGCGCAGGCACGCGCCCTCCAGGGCACCGGACTGTACATCTCGCAAGGCAGCGGTCTGCCGGGCGGCGACTTCGGCAATCTCGAAGGCGCCCTCCTGGAAGGCACGCTCTGGGCTCAAGCCCACCGTTTCACCGCGCAGTTGGACGCCCTGGGCATCCCGGCCCAGGTGCACTTCTACAGCGGGGGAACGCACGCCTGGCCGAACTGGCGGCAGGAGTTCAAGGCGTCCTGGCCGACGCTCGCGCAAGGCCTCGGCCTGAGCTGACCTCCGCCCGAGCGGACCCGAGCCGACCCCCACCCAAGGAGGAACCACCATGGACGCGCTGGCGCAGGCCGTCGTCGCGGGAGCCGACCGCACGGAACTGGCCCACCTTCCCGTCCCCGGCCGCTACACCGCCGCCCATCTGCGCGCGGAGGACGTGGACAGTTTCGCCGGAGTGGCCGACAAGGACGTCCGCAAGTCGATCCACCTCGGTGACGTACCGATGCCCGAACTCGCCCCGAACGAGGTGCTGGTGGCCGTCATGGCGAGCGGCATCAACTACAACACCGTCTGGTCGGCGATGTTCGAGCCCATCCCGACCTTCTCCTTCCTGAAGCACTTCGGCCGCCAGGACCGGTGGGCGGCCCGGCACGACCAGCCGTTCCACGTGATCGGCTCGGACGCCTCCGGAGTCGTCGTCCGCGCCGGTTCGGGTGTGCGCAGATGGCAGGTCGGCGACCAGGTCGTGGTGAGCCCGGTCTATGTCGACGAGGAGGACCCGGCGACCCACGCCGACGGCATGCTCGGCAACGGCATGCTGGCCTGGGGCTTCGAGACCAACTTCGGCGCACTCGCCCACTACGCCGTCGCCCGGGCCAGCCAACTCCTGCCCAAACCGGCCCACTTGACCTGGGAGGAGGCCGCCTCGAACCCGCTGTGCGCGGGCACGGCGTACCGCATGCTCGTCAGTGACCGGGGTGCCCGGATGACCCAGGGCGACGTGGTCCTGATCTGGGGGGCGGCCGGCGGGCTCGGCGCGTACGCGGTCCAACTGGTCCGCAACGGCGGCGGGATCGCCGTGGGTGTGGTCAGCAGCGAGCGCAAGGCGGAGTACGCCCGCCGCCTCGGGTGTCACGTGGTCATCGACCGGGAGGAGATCGGGCTCGGCGGCGGTGAGGCGCCCGCGGACCCCTCCGTCGTCGGCAAACGCCTCGGCAGGCGGATCCGGGCCGCGACGGGGGAGGACCCGCACATCGTCTTCGAGCACGTGGGCCGGGCCACGTTCGGTGTCTCCGTCTTCGTCGTCCGCCGTGGTGGCGCGGTGGTCACCTGTGGTTCCAGCACCGGTTACCAGCACGAGTTCGACAACCGCTATCTGTGGATGCGGCTCAAGCGGGTCATCGGCAGCCATGGCTCCAACCTCCATGAGCAGGCCGCCGTGCACCGTCTCCTCGACCTCGGCCATGTGGCCCCCGCGCTCACCGAGACCTATCCCCTCACCGACACGGCGGAGGCGGCCAGACTGGTCCAGAGCAACACCCACCTGGGCAAGGTCGGCGTCCTCTCGCTGGCCCCGGAGCCCGGTCTCGGTGTCACCGACCAGGCGCGCAGGGAGCAGGTCGCCCGCCCGGCGTGACCAAATCGTAGTAACCCGCGGTAATGGCTCGGACGCGTCCAGGCCCCGTCGCTCACGGCGGGGCCTCGGCCATGAGAAGGACGGATCCCGGCCAGTAGCCCGTGGCGTATGCACCTATTTACCCCGCCCATGTTGGATCATGATGGGGAGTCAAGGGATTTGTCGAGGCAAAGGGCCTGGTGGGAGCGTAACGAAACCTTCACGGCGAGGGGTCGGGCGCGGTGATCCATTGGGGATCGGAACCGATAAGGTTCCCTGAGGTGAGGCGAGTTGACGCAACGACAATCGGTTGTTACTCGCTCTCCATGCATGCCTGTCACGGGGTCGACCACCCTGTGACGAGTGCAGCCCCCCGAGTTTCCCCCCTGTTCGATCGTGTTGCTTTGAAGGATGCAGATGGAACTTGCCACTCCGCCACCGGCGGCGCGGGCACCGGTCCCCTGGTACGGCTGGTGGCTGCTGCCACTGGCCTTAGGGGCCGGCACCGTCGTCGCCGCGGTCGTCGGCTCCGACCAGGTCCGAATACCCGCGATCGTCTCCGGCGTCGTCGTCACGGCCGCGAGCGCCGTCAGCGTACGGCTCCTGATCCGCTCCCAGCGTCAACTGCGCAGCAGCGCGGGTGAGTTCAGAAACGCGCAGGCCGAACACGCCCAGCAGTGGCAGCAGCACGTGGCCGGCCTCGAACGCCAGCACACCGCCGAGCGCGCCGCCCACGACGCACAGCTCGCCGAGCGGGCCACGGCCTACGAGACGCGGATCGCCGAGCAGAACCGGGCCTGGCAGGAACAGCTGGACCGCCAGCTCGCCGCGGTCGCCCGGCTCGCCGACGCACTGCTGCCCGAGGCGCTGGAGCGGCTGCGGGCCGGTGACTCCATCGACGACCTGCTGCCCACGGCCGGCCAGGGCGCCGACGTCGGCGCCGATCTGCAGGCAGCGCTGCGCAAGGCGCTCAGGACCGCCCTCATGGGTGTGGAGCAGGAGCTCGACCGCTCCACCTCCGCCGAGCAGGCCGTCGTCAGCATCGGCAGCCGTATCCATGTACTGACGAGCAAGCTGCGCGGCCGGCTGCACGAGATGCAGGGCGAGCACGGCAGGCTGCCGTCCGTCGCCCAGGGGCTGATGGAGCTGGACCAGGAGCTCGGCCCCGCCGACTCCCTGGCGGCGAGCATCGGCGTACTCGGCGGCACCGACCGGCCCGGCCGTCAGTGGCAGGAACCGCAGCGGCTGCTCAGTGTGGTGCGCGGCGGCATCGGCCGGATCAGGGACTTCGACCGCGTCCAGGTGCAGTACCTGCCCGAACTGGGCGTCGACGGCGGTCTGGTGGACCACCTCACGCTGATCTTCGCCCATCTGCTGGACAACGCGGCGCGCTACTCCCCGCCCACCGAGCCCGTGATCGTGTCGGGCAAGGAGGTCCCGAACGGCGTCGGCGTCGAGATCCAGGACTCCGGCAAGGGCCTGAGCGAGGAGAAGAAGCAGGAGGCGCTCCAGGCGCTCGAAGGCATGGCCCCCGGCCCCGGTATCGGCGGCGTGTCCGAGGACGCGCACCTCGGTCTGCGGGTGGTGGGAGTACTGGCCCGCCGGTACGGCATCAGGGTCACCTTCGCGGACTCGCCCTGGCTCGGTACCTCGGTGGTCGTCGTGGTGCCTCACAAGTACTTCAGCCAGCTGCCCGCCGCCGTCACCGCACCGGCCCCGGCCGCCCAGGTCACGGCCGCGCCGGACACCGAGGCCGTCGGGAGCGAGACGGCGGACACGGCCGCGCAGCCGGAGGAGACCGGGGACACCACACCCGGCGGTCTGCCCAGGCGCCGCAGGCGACCCGGGTCCGAGCGTCCCGAGCCGGCCGCACAGGACGACGACTCCACCGCCACCGCCTCGCACGCGGTACCGCCGGACGCGTCCTTCACGGGCCTGGCCGCCTTCGCCACGGCCGGGCGTGAGCCGATCGCCGACCGTGAGCCGGCCTCCGGCGCCGAGTCCACAGAGCACCGCACGGAAGAGAGCGACTAGTCCTCATGACGCAACAGGGAACCGACGTGAGCTGGGCGCTCCGCGATCTGGTCGACAGCATCAAGGAGATCCGCTTCGCCCTTGTCGCCTCCAGCGACGGAAAGGCCATCACCTCCTACGGCGCGGACGACCCCGACGACGTGGACCGCTTCGCCGCCGTGGTGGCGGGACTGCAGGCGCTGGCCCAGCCGGTGGCCGAGCAGTTCCCCAAGTACGCCGGGCAACTGCGCCTCGCGATGATCGAGGTCGACGGTGGTCACCTCTTCGTGGTGCGCGCGGGTGTGGAGACCTACCTCGGCGTCCTGGCCAGGGAAGGGCTCGACCAGGGCCTCCTCGGCCATCAGATGAGGGACCTGGCCCGCAGGATGGGTGAGCTCCTCGGCACCACTCCGCGCCTGGAGGAGCACTCTGGATGAGTGGTCCCCGTCGACCCACGGACCCGTCCGGTCTTGAGCGCTACTACGTCCTCACGGGCGGTCGCAGCGGACCGGGCGGTTCGTCGTCGAGCCTTGACGTGGCGACCCTCATCACCTCCCGTGCGGTGGCCGGTCCCGGCCTTCAGCACGAACACGAGGAGATCCTCCGGCGCTGCCGTGATCCGTTGTCGGTGGCCGAACTCGGCGCCCACCTCGGACTGCCCTTCAACATTCTCGCGGTGCTCTTGGCCGATCTGCTGGACGCAGGCCGCGTTGAGGCCCGTGATCCCATCCCGGCGTCAGGCGCCGGTCGCGGGCCCGACCTCGCGCTCCTTGAGGAGGTACTCAGTGGACTTCAAAGGCTTTGACCATCCCGACCGCGATCCGGCCGACGGCGCGGCCGGTGCCCGCTCGGTGAAGGTGATGATCGCCGGCGGATTCGGCACCGGAAAGACCACCATGGTCCGGTCCGTCAGCGACATCAAGCCGCTCACCACCGAGGAGACGCTGACCCAGGCCAGCGCCGACGTCGACAACCTGATCGGGGTGGCGGACAAGCAGGAGACCACGGTCAGCCTGGACTTCGGCAAGATCGGCATCAACGACCAGCTGATGCTCTACCTGTTCGGCACCCCCGGGCAGGAACGATTCTGGTTCCTGTGGAACGGCCTCTTCAAAGGCGCCCTCGGAGCGGTGGTCCTCGTCGACACCCGCAGGCTGGCCTCCAGCTTCCGGGCCATCGAGGAGATGGAGCGGCAGAACGTCCCGTTCGTGATCGCCCTGAACGTGTTCCCGGACTCCAAGGACCACCCGGTCGAGGAGATCAGGGACGCCCTGGACATCTCCCCGGACATCCCGGTGGTGGCCTGCGACGCCCGCGACCGGGCCTCCAGCCGTGATGTGCTCATCGCGCTGATACGGCACCTCAAGGATCGCTCCGCGGTCGCACTGGAGTCCCGATGACCGAGCAGCCCTTAAACGACGGCCCCGAAGCCCCGCGCGGCTGCCCGGTCGCGCACGGCGGGGGAGCGGACCTCACCCGGCTCTACGGGCCCGAGGCCGCCGTCGACCCGATCGGCATCTACGGGCGGCTGCGCAAGGAGCACGGGCCCGTCGCGCCGGTCCTGCTGGAGGGCGACGTGCCCGCCTGGCTGGTGCTCGGCTACCGGGAGAACCGGCGGGTGCTCGACAACCCCCGCCAGTTCAGCCGGGATTCGCGGATCTGGCGGGACTGGAAGGAGGGCCGCGTCGAGAGCACCTCACCGCTGATACAGATGGTGGGCTGGCGGCCCGACTGCGTGTCGCAGGACGGCGAGCCGCACCGCAGGCTGCGCAGCGCCGTCACCGACAACCTGCAGGCCGTCTCGGGTCGCGGCATCCGCCGCCATGTCACGCACTTCGCCAACAAGCAGATCGACGCGTTCGCCGGGGCGGGCACCGCCGACCTGGTGTCCGAGTACGCCGAGTACCTGCCGATGCTCGTACTGACCAGGGTGTTCGGGCTCGCGGAGAGCGAGGGGCGGCGGCTCGCCGAGTCGTCGGCGCAGGTCATCAAGGGTGGCGCCGAGGCGCTCGCCCACAACGACCGCATCATGCAGATCCTCGGCGAACTCACCGAGCGCAAGCGGGTGGAGCCCGGTTCCGACTTCACCACCGGGCTGCTGGAACACCACGCCGACCTCGACGAGGACGAGATCGTCAACCATCTGCGGCTGGTGCTGATCACCGCGCACACCACGACCAGCAACCTGCTGGCCCGGGTGCTGCAACTGGTCCTCACCGACGAGGGGCGGCTCTCCGGGCTGATCAGCGGGCAGTTGAACATCTCCGCCGTCGTGGAGGAGGTCATGTGGAACACTCCGCCGCTGGCCGTTCTGCCGGGGCGGTTCGCGACCGCGGACATGGAGCTCGGCGGGCACCGGCTCCAGGAGGGCGACCTGCTGGTGCTCGGCCTGACCGCGGGCAACATCGATCCGGAGATCCGGCCCGACGTGGGTGTCTCCGTGCACGGCAACCAGTCGCATCTGGCGTTCAGCGGGGGGCCGCACGAATGCCCGGGGCAGAACATCGGGCAGGCGATCATCGAGACCGCCGTCGATGTGCTGCTGCACCGGTTGCCGGGGTTGCGGCTCGCGGTGGCTCCGGAGGAGCTCACGGCTACCGCGTCCACGTGGGAGTCACGGTTGGACCGGTTGCCCGTTCAGTTCGCCGTCTAGGCCCGTAGCCCCGTCGCCCGCAGGCCCGTTCGCCCGTTCGCCGGGCGGCGGGCGGCGGGCCTTCGGCCGTTCTTTGGGGTGTGGGTTCTCTGCGGGTGCGTGGGGGCCGGGCGCGCAGTTCCCCGCGCCCCTTGAGGGGCGGCCCCTCTTCGGTGGTGGTGCCGAAGAGGGGCCGCGATATCGTTGTCAGACCGCCAAGAGGTCGTCCAGGGAGCCCTTGCCCGCCAGTTCCGCCTGGGACGCGGGGGTCTCCTTGTCCGCGGCGTAGCGGCCCGAGGTCAGCGCCCATTCGTAGTTGCCGTTGATCCAGTGCTGGATCGCCTCGACGCCCATCCGGACCCTGTCCCGCTCCTCCTCGTCCAGGCCCAGCTCGTCGCACATCTTCGGTACCTGCGACTCCAGTTCGAGGTACTCGGCGAGGCACGCCGAGGTCATCCGGATCGCCTCGTCGGCCGCCTCCTGCCAGCTGCAGCGCCGCTCGCGGTGCAGGACGGCTATCAGGTTGTGGCCGTCCCCCCGGCGTTTCTCGCGCTCGAAGGAGTGGATGTCGTTCATGAAGCCGATGGTGTCGGCGGCGAGGTCCCGCATCCTCTCCATCAGCGGATGCGCCTCCGCCGCGGCGGGCACCTCGAAGCCGCGGCTGCGTTCCCCGGCGTCGATGCTGTGGTGGATGCCCACCGTACGGCGACGGAACGCCGCGTACTCCTGGAGGTCGAGCGTGCCGGCCAGGCCGCGGGAGGCGAGGTCGACCTCCTCGGTGTGCGCCACCAGGAAACGGCCCCAGGACGCCGCGAACCGCGTACGCCATGTCAGGGACATGCCATCCGAAAGATGGGCCCAGACCTCGGCCCAGGCGACCGTGATCGGACAGGACACCCGGGGGGTGATGCCCGCGGGCCGCAGCGGGGTGACGATGAGTTCCCGCGCCACCTCCGCTATGCGGTCGGCACGGTCGGGCCTGCCCGAGTCGAACTGGTCGTCGAAGAGGAAGGCCAGCGAGAACCAGTTCATCAGGACGACCATGTCGTCGGCGGAGGCGTGCGGATAGGTGCGGGCGGCGGCCTGGGGCAGATCCCACGACCGGTACTCCTCGAAGCCGGCGTTGCTGCGCACCAGGCCCTTGTCCCACACCCAGCGCAGATGGCGGGCCTGGGCGTAGTCGAGATGTGTACTGACCGGGGTGGCGAAGGGGAGGTCGAACCTGACGTCCTGCGGCATTCGCGTCCTTCCTTGATACGAATTCACAGGGCCCCCACCCCTGCGCGCGGGCGTGCCGAAGTGACGTCCGCTGACTCGAACTGCGCTTCCTGAGGCGAAAGTTGACTCGATGTGCGCTACGAGGCTGCCCTGATCGTAAATGATCTATGCCGCGACCTGTCGCGCGGGCTGTTCGTCACGCCACGGGGTACCCGGTCGACGAGCAGTGGGCGGAGGGCCGTTCGCGCTCGACCGGTCTTCGGAGGAGACATGACAGTGGTAACAGCAGGCTTCGTGGTTCTCGACTGCTCGGAGCCCGAGAAACTCGCCGCGTTCTACAAGGAGTTCCTCGACGGCGAGGAGACCGACGCGACGGCGAACCGGGTGGAGATCCAGGGCGCCGACGGCATGCGGATGGCGTTCCGGCGGGACGTGAACGCGACCCCGCCCAGCTGGCCGCGCCCCGAGAACTCCCTGCAGGCGCACCTGGACTTCCACGTCGACGACCTCGACGCGGCCGAGCGCAAGGTCATCAGTCTGGGCGGACGCGCGCTGGAGGCCAAGGACGGCGGCGGCCCGTACGAGGAGCGGGGCTACGCCGACCCGTCGGGCCACTCGTTCACCCTGCGCAAGGGAGCGACGACCGCGCCCAAGCAGGGCTGAGCGCGAGCTGGGCCGACCGCAGTCAGGACCGGGCCCGGGCGGGACCGGGTCGTTCAGGCGCGGTGCGCGCGCAGGGCCGCCAGGGCGCGGTCCGCGTGCGCGCTCATCCGCAGTTCGCTGCGCACCACTTCGAGGATCTTCCGGTCCTCGGCGATGACGAAGGTGACCCGCTTGGTCGGCGCCAGCGAGAAACCGCGCTTCACCCCGAACAGCTCGCGGACCTTGCCGTCCGGGTCGGACAGCAGCGGATAGCCGAGGGTGTGCTTCTCGGTGAACTCCTGCTGGCGCTCGACCGTGTCACCGCTGATCCCCACCGGCCGCGCCCCGGCGGCAGTGAACTCGGCGGCCAGATCGCGGAAGTGGCACGCCTCGGCGGTGCAGCCCGAGGAGAGCGCCGCCGGATAGAAGAAGAGCACGACAGGGCCTTCGCCCAGCAGCTCCGAGAGCTGCCGGGGCGTACCGGTCTCGTCCGGGAGGGTGAAGTCCTCGACGGTGTCGCCCACCGCTGCCTGGTTCGTCACGACTGGCTCCCTGACTGTCGGCCACCTGTAGGAAGGCCAACCGTACTGGACGGTACGGGAGGTCAGTCGCGGCCCCCCTTGTCGTCGCCGGGCCACACTCCGGTGGACCGCTCGATGGCCTTCGCGCCGGTGCGGTCCGCCGCGCTGCGGACGACCGCGAAGATCGCGCCCTGGACGGCCGCCGCGAGCAGCACCTCGCCCCAGCCGCGGTCCTTGTCCAGTGCGTCGGGCGCGTCGTCCTCGTGGCGGATCATCTTCCAGACCTTCTGGAACGCCAGCCCGGCGAGGGTTCCGCTCGTCCAGCCGAGCAGGAACCCGACGGGCTTGTAGACGACGGGCAGGCTTTTCTTCTTCTTCGACACCTGGCTCTCCTTCGGTGGCTGTTGTCCAGGACATCAGGCGAGTGTCCAGTTCAGCGGCGAATACGCGGCCCCGTTCCCCTCAGGGCCGGCCCGCCGCCGGCACCTCTTCGCCCACGGGGACAGGACCCGGCGGGCTCCCGTCCCCGAAGGGGCGCCCGCCCAGCTCCTCGCGCCCGTGCGAGGTCAGCCAGCCGGAGAGATCGGGGCCGAGCGGCACGATGCGGGTCGGGTTGATGCCCTCGTGGACCTGGTAGTAGTGCCGCTTGATGTGATCGAAGTCGACGGTGTCCCCGAACCCGGGCGTCTGGTAGAGATCACGGGCGTACGCCCACAGCACCGGATCCTCCGTCAGCTTGTGGCGGTTGCACTTGAAGTGGCCGTGGTAGACGGCGTCGAAGCGGACCAGGGTCGTGAACAGCCGGATGTCCGCCTCGGTGATCGTGTCCCCGACCAGGTACCGCCGCTCCGCGAGCCGCCCCGACAGCAGCTCCAGCCGCCGGAACACACCCTCGTAGGCCGCCTCGTACTCCTTCTGGCCGGTCGCGAACCCGGCCCGGTACACCCCGTTGTTGACGTCCTCGTACACCCCCTCCATGACCTCGTCGATCTCGTCGCGGAGCCCTTCCGGATAGAGGTCCGGCGCCCCCTCACGGTGCAGGTCCCGCCACTCGGTGGCGAGGTCGAGGGTCAGCTGCTGGTAGTCGTTGGTCACCAGGCGCCCGCTCGCCACGTCCACCACGGCCGGCACGCTCACGCCGCCCGGAGCGCCCGGCTCCCGGGCCTCGTACGCCTCGGCGAGGTAGCGGATGCCCAGCACCGGGTCGCGGCCCCCGGGGTCCAGCGTGAAGCGCCAGCTGCGGTCGTCCTGGATCGGGTCGGTGACCGCCATCGGCAGGGCCTCCTCAAGGCCCAGCAGCCGCCGTGAGATCACCGCGCGGCTCGCCCAGGGGCAGGCCCGGCTCACGACCAGCCGGTAGCGCCCTGCCGCGACCGGCCAGCCGTCGCGTCCGTCGGCCGTCACCCGGTCCGCGAAGTGGCTCTTCGACCGCTTGAAGGCCTTCTTCCCGAGCGCGCTGTTTCCCTCGCCGGTGCCTTCTGTGTCACCCATGAAGCGTCTCCCTTTCGTCCGTCGGCCTCCGTAGGACTTCCCCGAAAACCGCCGTCACCTCGTGTGAGGCGGGGCGAGTGGGGCATTCGGCGGAGGTGAACCGTAAGCCTTCCTCCCCTTCGGACCGCCGTACCCGGGTCACCGTGCTGGTGGCACTGGCCGCCAACCTCGTGATCGCCGTGGCCAAGGCCGTGGGCGGTCTGTTCTCCGGATCGCCCGCCCTGCTGTCGGAGGCCGCGCACTCGGTGGCCGACAGCCTGAACGAGGTCTTCCTCCTGGCCGCCCTGCGCCGCAGCCGGCGGCCCGCCGACAACCGTCACCCGTTCGGCTACGGAAAGGAACGCTTCTTCTGGTCACTGCTGGCCGCCGTGGGCATCTTCCTGATGGGCGGCTGCTTCTCCTTCTTCCAGGGCTTCGAGGCGCTGGGCAGCGAGAGCTCGGAGTCCCGCAGCGGCTATGTGGCGGGGCTCGTGGTGCTGGTCGTGGCGCTCTTCGCGGAGGGAACGTCCCTGCTGCGCGCGGTCCGCCAGGTGCAGAAGCAGGGCGGCTTCTCCTCCGAGATCCGCGACCCGGCGCTGCGTACCGTCATCGCGGAGGACGGCACCGCCGTACTGGGTGTCCTCTTCGCGATCGCCGGCATGGCCCTGCACATGGTGACCGGCCAGGTCGTCTACGAGGCCTCGGCCTCCATCGCGATCGGCTGCCTCCTGGTCTACGTGGCGTACCGGCTCGGCCGTGACGCGCGCGACCAGCTGATCGGGCAGGCCACCGACGAGGAGTCGACCGGCCGCATCCGTGCCCTGCTGGAGGCGCAGCCCGAGATCGACTCCGTGGAGTCCCTGCTGACCATGCAGCTCGGCCCCGACTCCACCCTGGTGGCCGCCCGTGTCGACCTGACGCCCGGTCTGGACAGCGAGGAGGTCGAACTCGTCGCCGTCCGCATCAAGGCGTCCGTCCGCAATCTGGTCCCGCAGGTCGACCAGATCTTCCTCGACGTGACCGACGCCCGTCTGGCCCGCCGCGCGGCCGCACATGAAGCCGCGCACGAAAATGGCCCCGCCGCGACGGGGGAGCGCGGCGGGACCTGAACACCGGGTGCCCGGCGTTCACCGGTTCATGCACACCTTTTCCGGAACGGCCGAAAGGGCCGGAACAGCCGGAAGGGCCGGAACGGTTATCGGCCGGCGGCCGGCTCCAGGACGAAGACCGGGATCTCGCGGTCGGTCTTCTTCTGGTAGTCGGCGTAGTCCGGATAGGCGGCGACCGCCCGCTCCCACCACAGGGCCTTCTCCTCGCCGGTCACCTCCCGCGCGGTCATGTCCTGGCGCGTCGGGCCGTCCTGCAGCTCCACATGGGGGTCGCCCACCACGTTGTGGTACCAGACGGGGTGCTTGGGCGCGCCGCCCAGCGAGGCGACGGCGGCGTAACGGCCCTCGTGCTCGACCCGCATGAGCGGCGTCTTGCGGATCTTCCCGCTCTTCGCGCCCCGGGTGGTCAGCACGATCACGGGGCGTCCCGTCTCCATCAGGGTCGTTCCCTCGGTACCGCCGGAGCGCTCGTACAGCTCCACCTGATCGCGCACCCACTGGGTGGGGCTGGGCTCGTACTCACCCTCAAGAGGCATGTCATCCATCCCATCGATCGTCGTCGTGTACGACTCGTGCAGGCTCGTGCCGACTGCCGCCGGCCCCTGCCGACTCGGATTTCAACACGCTCGCCTCGCTCTTTTCATCCCGCACGAGACGTTTCACCCTCACACCTGCCCGAGTACGCCCGTACGAGTCACGACCTGACCGGTCGGGAGTCACCGCTCGACCGGTCAGAACGGGAAGTGCGCCTGCTGCGTGGCCAGGGTCACCCAGCGGGTGTTGCTGAACGCCTCGATGCCCCAGCGCCCGCCGAAGCGCCCGTACCCGCTGCCCTTGAAGCCGCCGAAGGGGGCGTTCGGTTCGTCGGCGACCGACTGGTCGTTTACATGCACGATGCCGGTACGGATGCGGCGGGCGACCCTGAGCCCATGGGTGCCGTTCTCGGTGATGATCCCGCAGGTCAGCCCGTGCTCCGTGGAGTTGGCGAAGGAGACGGCCTCGTCGTCCGTGGCGAACGCGCTGATCACGGCGAGCGGACCGAAGGCCTCCCCGCGGTACAGCTCGGCCTCCTCCGGCAGGTCGGTCAGGACGGTCGCCGGATGCACGGCTCCCTCGGGGGCGGCGCCCCCGGTGAGGACGGTCGCGCCCTTGTCGACGGCGTCCGCCACGAGCGCCGCGACCCGGCGGGCGGCGTCCAGGGTGACGAGCGGGCCGACGACGGTGTGCGGATCGGCCGGGTCGCCGGACGCGAGCGACTCGGTCTTCGCGGTGAACTTCGCCGTGAACTCCTCGGCCAGGCTCTCGTGCACGAGGATCCGGTCGGCGGACATGCAGATCTGACCGGAGTTCATGAAGACGGAGAACACGGCCGCGTCGACCGCGTAGTCGACATCGGCGTCGGCCAGCACGATCACCGAGTTCTTGCCGCCGAGTTCGAGGACCGCGGGCTTCAGATGCCGGGCCGCGTGCACCCCGATGATCCGGCCGACGTTGGTGGAGCCGGTGAAGTTGACGGCCCGTACGCGCTCGTCGGCGACCAGGGCCTCGGCGATGGCGGCCGCGTCCTCGGGGGCGTTCGTGATCACGTTCAGTACGCCGTCGGGCAGGCCCGCCTCGCGCAGGATGTCCGCGATGAACAGGCCGCAGGCGATCGGCGCGTCCTCGCTGGGCTTCATCACCACGGTGTTGCCCGCGGCGAGCGGCGCGGCGACGGCCCGTACCCCCAGGATGACCGGGGCGTTCCACGGCGAGAAGGCGGCCACGACACCGACCGGTTCACGGACCGCGAGACCCAGCGCGCCCTCCTCCTGGGCGCTCAGGACCTCTCCGCGCGGCGCGGTCACCGCGGCGGCGGCCTCACGGAGGATGTTCGCGGCGAGACCGACGTTGAACATGGCCCAGGGCCGGGTGCCGCCCACCTCGCCCGCCATGATCCGTACGGCGTCCTCGGTGCGGGCCTCCAGGAGGTCGGCCGCGGTGAGGAAGATCTTGCGCCGCTGCGCGGGACCGAGCGCGGCCCATCCCTCGAACGCGGCGTCGGCGGCGTCCACGGCCCGGGTGACGTCCTCGACGCCGGCCGCGGCGACCGTGGCGTACAGCTGTGAGCTGTAGGGGTTCACGTCCTCGGCGGTGCGGCCGGAGACCGCGGGCTGGTCCTTGCCGCCGATCAGCAGGTCACGATGGAGGGTCATGCGCGGCTCTTCCCGTCGGTCGACGCGCGCGACGCGCTCCGCGACGGAACGCCCGCGTTCGCCTGGTGAACAATCGTCCATTGAATCTTCAATTGGAGTCTGCAACCCGGCGCGGTGTCAGTCAATGGCCGACCGGCACGCCGTCCGGATCGGATGCGCCGTACGCCTCGATCAGCGCCCGGGCCGCCCGGCCGGCCCGGGCGGCGGGTTCCGCGCTCCGTTCGACGGCGGCGGTGACCATCGCGCCCTCCGCAAGCAGCTGCAGCTGCCCGGCCAGTTCGGCGGGCAGTCCCGCGTCGGCCACCAGGCGGCCCAGATACTCCCGGAAGGCCCGCTTGTGGGCGCGGACCTGCTCGGCCACCGGCTCCGACACGGCGCCCAGCTCCCCGTAGGAGTTGATCCAGGCGCAGCCGCGGAAGTCGGGCTCGCGGAACCACCGGCCCAGCCAGTCGAAGACGGCGAGGACGCGCTGCCGTGCGTCCGTGTGAGCGTGCGCGGGGTCGTCCACGTACTCGGCGAGCCGCTGCCGCCAGCGGAGGTCGCGCCGCTCCAGGTAGGCCACCACCAGTTGCTCCTTGGCGGGGAACAGCTGGTAGAGCCGCTTGAGGGAGACCCCGGAGGCGCCACGGACGTCGTCCATGCCGACGGACTGTATGCCGCGCCCGTAGAACAGGGTCTCCGCCGCGTCCAGGGCCTGTTCCCTGGCGACCGCGCTCTCCATGTACCGGCTCACTCCTCGGTGTCCTGGTGGCCCGTCTTGACGCGAGAACCACCGTTCTCTACGTTAGCAGCGACCGCGGAGAACGTACGTTCTCCAGCCTGTGCCGGCCCGAAGCCCGTGCCTGCTCACCGGCGAGCCCACTCCGAGGGGACTCCGTATGACCGACGCCGACCGCCCGCCGCTGCCGCCCTTCACCCGCGAGACCGCCGCACGGAAGGTCCAGGCGGCCGAGGACGCCTGGAACACCCGCGATCCGCGGAAGGTCTCCCTCGCCTACTCGCAGGACTCGGTCTGGCGCAACCGCGACACCTTCGTCACCGGGCGCGCCCAGATCGTGGAACTGCTCACCGCGAAGTGGCGGCGCGAGGAGGAGTACGCCCTGCGCAAGGACCTCTGGGCCTTCGACGGCAACCGCATCGCCGTCCGCTTCCAGTACGAGTGCCGTGACACGGACGGCCAGTGGTGGCGCTCGTACGGCAACGAACTGTGGGAGTTCGACGAGCACGGTCTGATGACGCGGCGCGAGGCCAGCATCAACGACGTGCCGATCGAGGAGAAGGAGCGCCGGATCCTCGGCCCGCGGCCGGACGCCGAGCGGGGGCGGTCCTTCCCGGTTGAGTAGGGTTCCCGGGTGACCGAACAGGCCCGCAAGCCCTTCCTGTACGTCGTCGTCTGCGCGGCCGGAGTCGCCGACGGCGTCGGCGAGTTGATCTCCTTGGCGCAGGAGCGGAACTGGGAGGTCGGCGTGATCGCGACCCCGGTGGCGACGGGCTTCTTCGACGTCGCGGCGGTCGAGGCGCGGACGGCGCGGCCGGTCAGGTCCGCCTGGCGTTCGCCCGGCGATCCGCGCCCGTTCCCCGACCCGGACGCCGTCGCCGTGGCGCCCGCGACCTTCAACACCGTCAACAAATGGGCGGCCGGAATCTCCGACACGCTCGCGCTGGGCACGCTCTGCGAGGCGTACGGGATGGGGGTGCCGATCTCCGTACTGCCCTGTGTGAGCGAGGCGTTGACCGCCCACCCCGCCTATCAGGACAGCCTGAAGAGGCTGCGCGGGATGGGGGTCCGGTTCGGGGAGCACGCCTTCGGCGGACCCGAACAGCGCGGGTTCCGCTGGGAGCAGGCGCTCGATCTGCTGGCCCGCTGACCCGCGGTGCGTGGTGAGTGCCGGGCCGGGGTCAGCCGGTCTCGCGGACGTAGTCGTCGCTGTCGGGCGTCGACACCTGCATGTCACGGCGCACGATGCTCAGCCGGTCGCCGAAGCCCGCGAGGGCCTTCTCGAAGCCCTTGTCGGTGTACTCCACGACGACGGCCTTGTCGTCGAAGGCGTCCGCGTACGCACCGCACTCGTCGTACGCGCCGCACTCCTCCACCACGGCGAAGTCGAGCCCGGCACGGGAGCGCTCGTCCGCCAGCTCCACGGTGTTCTTCTGGGCGATGGCCAGCCCCCGCGCGTGCGCGCGCTGCGAGAGCAGCTTGATGAAGGACACGGCGTCGTCCGCGTTCAGCAGGCCGTCGGAACGGGTGTAGCTGTCGTAGTTGTCCGGCTCGACCGCGTCGAACCCCTTGTCCGCGCAGCCGTCGATCCACTCGTCGACCCGGGCCGCGACGCGCTTGCGCTTGGCGGGTGTGCCGATGTCGAGCAGCGCCTCGTCCCAGTCGGCGTCGATGACGACCTCGCCGTTCTCGTCCCGCAGCAGCAGGTCGTCGGGCCAGTCGTCCTGTTCGTCGGGCTGGGCCTGGAAGGCGTTGACGTAACAGATGTTGTAGAGACCGCGCGCGGGGTCGGCGGTGCGGTCGCGCGCGACGATCCTGACGCCGGACGGCGGGGTGTAGGCGCCGCCGATCTGGTAGTCGAACCCGTCGGGCACGGGGGGTAGCCGGACGGTTCCGGAACTCGGCTTCGCGCTGTCGGTGCTGCGGGTGCTGGTGGTGCTGTCCGGGGTGTCGGCGGGGTCCTTGGCGTCCCCGTCCGACGTGCAGGAGGCCAGGGCCGCGAGGGTGACCAGGGCGGCGGCGGCCCTGAGGAATCCCGTGCGGGGGCCACGCTTGGCGGGCATGTCCGCTCCATCGATCGCGAGTGCGGCCCCGCCTCGGACTCCGTGACGGTCCTGGCGACTTTGGCCGGACTGCGGAGCTCGTCCACCGGCTGGGCGCACCTCTGGGTGCCGGGGTGTGGGCCTCGGCGTTTGGATCAAAGCGTGTGGGGGGTTTGTGCGTCAAGTTCGCGGGGGTTTGGGCGGGCCCGGCCCCGGGCCCCGGTGGGGTTGTCGGGTGCGGGTGGGTGGGGGCTGGTCGCGCAGTTCCCCGCGCCCCTGGGTGGGTGTGGGTGGCCGGTTGGTTTTTCGGGTGCGGGTGCGTGGGGGTTGAGCGCGCAGTTCCCCGCGCCCCTGGGTGGGTGGGGTCGCGGGTGGGAGTTCGGGTGTGGGTCGGTGGGGGTTGGGCGTGCGGTTCCCCGTGCCCCTGGGGCACCCGGTGCCATGGGGAATGGGTTCGTGCGTGATAATCGTGCATATGGTGTGACGGTCGGGCATTTCTTCCGAAGTGGCGAGGGTCACGGGATCAGCGGAAGGAGACGTGTGACGGACGACGGCGCCTGGATCGTCGGCAGAGACCGCGAACTGGCCGTGCTGACCTCGCTCGTGAAGGGGCTGTCCTCGGCGGACCCGGCGACGGAACCTCCCGGAACCGGTGTGCTGGTGGTCACCGGGAGCCCGGGCTCGGGCAAGAGCGTCCTCCTGGACGAGGCCTGCCGGACCGCCCGCGCCGCCGGCGTACGGGTGCTGCGCTGCACGGGCTGCGAGGTCGAGTCGGGGCTGCCCTTCGCCGGACTCCATCAACTGCTGCGCCCGGTGCTGGACCTCGCCCAGGAGCTTCCCGCACGTCAACGAACAGCCCTGCTCGGTGTGTTCGGGCTGGACGAGGGCGCGGAACCCGACAGCGCCCAGAACCCGCTGCTCACCTCCCTCGGCGCGCTCACGCTCCTCTCCGACCTCGCCGCGCGCGGCCCGGTGCTGCTGGTGGTGGACGACGCCCACTGGCTCGACGTGGGCACGCTCGACACCCTCGCCTTCGTGGCCCGGCGTCTGGAGGGCGAGCCCGTCGCGCTGCTGGTCGCGGCCCGCGACCAGTCCGTACCCGCGCAGTTCGCCCGGGAGTTCCCGCTGCTGAGCGTCGACCCGCTGGACGCCGCGTCGGCCGGACGCCTCCTCGACCTCCAGCCGGAGGCCCCCGCGGGCCGGGCCCGCTCCCGCATCCTCGACGAGGCCGCCGGGGTGCCCCTCGCACTGGTCGAGCTGGCCAGGGCCGTGGCCCGCGACCCGAGTGCCGCCCGGGGCTCGCTGCCCCTCACCGACCGCCTGGAGGCGATCTTCGCCCAGGACCTGCCCGCACTGCCGCCCGCCACCCGGCAACTGCTCCTGCTGGCCGCCGCCGCGGAGACCGCCGAGCTGCCCCTCATCCTGTCGGCCGCGGCCCCCGACACGACCCCCGCCGACTGGCACCCCGCCGAGCGGGCCGGACTGATCCGCATCGACGACGGCCGGCTCCGCTTCCGGCACCCGCTGATCCGCTCGGCCGTCTACCAGTCGGCGACCTACGCCCAGCGGCACGCGGCCCATCTGTCCCTCGCCGAGGTCTTCACCGGCGACCCGGACCGCCGCGCCTGGCACCGCGCCGCCGCCGTCGAGGGCGTGGACGAGGGCGTCGCCGAGGAACTGGAGGCCGGCGCGGGCCGGGCCCGGCGCCGGGGCGGGTACGCGGCCGCCGCCACCGCGCTGGAGCGCGCGGCCCAGCTCAGCCCCGACCCCGCCGACCGGGCCCGCCGCCTGGTCCGCGCCGCGACCATGGCGATGTACGCGGGACATCCCCGCTGGGTCGCCGAGATCACCGCCCGGGTCACCGCGCTCACCGAGGACCCCGCCGTGCTCGCCGAGGCCTCGCTGCGTGCGGGCTGGGCGCTCGCGGTCACCACCCAGTTCGAGGGCTCGCTCGGCTATCTGCTGCCGCTCGCGGACGCCGCGACCGAGGAGAACCCCGTCCTCGCCCTGGACGCGCTGGCGACGGCCACGACACCGGCGTACAACTCGGGGGAGCCCGCGCACCGCGAGAAGATCGTGCGGATCGCCGAACGTGTCCCCGAGCAGGAGGACGACAGCGACCGCCTGTGGATCCTGGCGGGCACGGACCCCCTGCGCCACCGCACCCAGGCACTCGCCCTGCTCCACGCCGACCGGGACGGCGCCGGCCGGGGCGGTCCGCCGGCCGACGGCGAGAGCGGCCCCGTACGGGACCGGCCGCTCTCCCAGCTGATCACCTGGGGCGCGGCGGCCTGGGTGCTCGACGAGACCGGCGAGGCCGTCCGGCTCCTGGGTGCCGCGCTGGAGCACCTGCGCCGTTCGCCGACCGGGGGAGCCAACGCCACCGTGGCCCAGGCCCTCGCGCTCGCCCAGTACGAGAGCGGCGCGTGGACGGCGGCCCGCGCGTCCCTCGACGAGGCGTACCGCACGGCGGCCGAGGGCGGTCTGGAGAACGTGGTCGCGGGCTCGCCTATCCTCGGGGCCACCCTGCTCGCCCTGCGCGGCGACCCGGACGCGGCGCGCACCGCGGTGCAGCGCGCCGTCCACGGCGTGGACCTGCCCACCTGCCGCAGTCTGAAGGTGCGGGCCCACTACGCGCTGGGCGCCGCGGCGCAGGCCGAGGGCGACCACGCGACGGCGTACGACCGTTTCCGCGCCGTCTTCACCCAGGACGGCGAACCCCTGCACTTCCACGCCTCCGACTACCACCTCGCCGACCTCGCGGCCGTCGCCGTACGCACCGGGCGCGCCGGGGAGGCACGGGCGGTCCTCGACGCGGCCGGACGGCGGCACGCCGAGGGCGAGGTGTCCCCGCGCCTCGCCGCCCTGGTGGACCGCGCCCACGCCCTGCTGGCCGAACCGGACGACGCCGAACGGCACTTCCAGCGGTCGCTCGGCCGTCCGACGGGCGACCGCTGGCCCTTCGAGCGCGCCCAGACGCGGCTCGACTACGCGGAATGGCTGCGCCGCCGCCGACGCGCCACCGAGGCACGGCCCCTGCTCTCCGCCGCCCTGGAGGTCTTCGAGAACCTCGGCGCCCGGCCGTGGACGGAACGCACCCTCGCGGAACTGCGGGCGGCGGGCGTCCACGCCACCGCAGGCCCCGGCCAGGAGACGGACCTGTCCGAACTCACCCCGCAGCAACTGCAGATCGCCCGGCTCGCCGCGGCGGGCCTGACCAACCGCGAGATCGGCGAACGCATCTTCCTGTCGCCCCGCACGGTCGGCTTCCACCTCTACCGGATCTTCCCCAAGCTGGGCGTCACGGCCCGCGCCCAACTGCGCGACGTGCTGCCCGAGGCGCTGCGGGAGGTTCCCGGGGCCTGAGCGCGGGTAGCGACCGGCCGTGCTGCCGCAGCGGCGGCGCCGGGCTACCGTGCGTACGGGGGCCAGGAGAACCGTGACGGATGCAAGGAGAGCCGTGAGCACCCCGCACAAGCCGCTCGTGATCCTGCGCCCCGACCCGCACCCCGTCGAACGCGTCTTCAGGCCGGACACGCTGGCCCGGCTCCACGACCTCTTCACCGTCGTCGAGCCCGACAGCGAGTACGCCTTCGACCGGGCGCTGCCGGACGCCTTCGCCGTCGTCGGCCAGCCCGACCTGCCTGCCGAACGCCTGGCCCGCGCGGGCGAGTTGAGAGCCCTGCTCAACATCGAGGGCAACTTCTTTCCGAACGTCGACTACGACGGATGCTTCCGCCGCGGCGTCCACGTCCTGGGCTGCGGACCCGCCTACGCCCAGGCCGTCGCCGAGTACGCCCTCGGGCTCGCCCTCGACCTGGCACGCGGCATCAGCCGCGAGGACCGTGCCTTCCGCGCCGGACGGGAGCGGTACGTGTCCGAGGGCACCGCCGACTCCGTACTGCTGCGCGGCGCCGACATCGGCCTGATCGGCTTCGGGAACCTCGGCCGCAGCCTCTTCCCGCTCCTCGCGCCCTTCCGCCCGACCCTGCGCGTGTACGACCCCTGGCTGCCGCCCGCCGTCCTGCGCGAACAGGGCCTGGTGCCGGCCACGCTCGACGAGACGCTGGCCCGCAGCACCTTCGTCTTCGTGCTCGCCACCGTCACCGACGACAGCCGCCGGCTGCTCGGCGAGCGCGAGCTGGCACTGCTGCCCGACGGGGCGCGGCTCGTCCTCGTCAGCCGCGCACCCGTCGTGGACTTCCCCGCGCTGCTCGCCCGGGTCGCCGAGGGCCGTCTCCTCGCGGGCATCGACGTCTGGCCCGACGAACCCGTCGCGGCCGACGAACCCGCCCGCTCCCTGGAGGGCCTGGTCCTGTCCGCCCACCGCGCGGGCGGCATCCCGGACGCCTTCCTGAGCATCGGCGACATGGTCGTCGACGATCTGACCCTGCTGGCCCGCGGACTGCCACCCGCCCGGATGCAGGCCGCCGCCCGCGAACTCGTCGGCCGCTACCGCAACCGTCCCGTCGTCTGAAAGGCCCGGACCCGGACATGAAGACCCCGGACACGAAGATCCCGGACTTGAGGATTCCCTGCGAGGGCCTCCTCTTCGACAACGACGGCGTACTCGTCGACTCCGACCTCGGTGTCGACCAGGCGTGGAGCCGCTGGGCCCGGGCCCGCGGACTGTCCGCCGAGCAGGTCACGGCGATGGTGCACGGACGGCGCTCCGCCGACACCGTCGCCCTCCTGGTGGCCGACCCGGGGGAGCGGCCGGCCGCCCTCGCCGAGATCGACCGCCTGGAGATCGAGGCGGCCGCCACCACGACCGCGCTGCCCGGCGCCCTCGACCTGCTGACGGGCCTGCCGGACGACATCTGGGCCGTCGTGACCTCCGGGGTCACCGCGCTGGCCCGCGCCCGCCTCGCCGCCGCGGGCCTTCCCCTGCCGCCCGTGCTCGTCACCGCGGACGACGTCACCGACGGCAAGCCCGCCCCCGACGGCTACCTCGCGGCGGCGGCACGCCTCGGTGTGGACCCGGCGCGGACCGTCGTCCTGGAGGACGCCGCCGCGGGTGCCGAGGCGGGGAAGGCGGCAGGTGCGTACGTCATCGGCGTCGGGCCGCGCGGCCTGGACACCGGTGCCCAGGTCGTCGTACGCGATCTGCGCGGGCTGACCTGGCACGACGGTGTACTCGACCTGGGCGCCGCGGACCTGCTGCGCTCCTGACCCGCCGAGCCCCCCGCCTCAGTGCGGTCCCGCCGGTGCGAACTCGGTGCCGCACGGGCCCGCGCCCTCGCTCTCCAGCAGGGGGACGGGATCTCCGCTCATGGTCAGGGTGGGGTAGTAGCGGCCGATGCGTTCCGTGGAGCGGCCGACGTAGTGGCCGATGAACGAGCGGCGGAAACGGTCGCTGCTGCGGTTGGGCGGGGAACCGTGCACCAGGCTGCCGTTGAAGAAGAGGACGTCCCCCGGAGCCATGTCGACCGGCACGGCGGACAGACCGGGCGGCGGCGGAACGTACTCGCGGGCGAACGACAGTTGCTCGTCGGCCTCCTCGGGGCAGAACACGTCCATGCGGTGGGTGCCCGGGACGACCTCCAGACCGCCGTTGTCCCGGTCGATCGCATCGCAGGCGATCCAGGCGGCCACACAGGTGCCCGGTTCGGTCCGCAGATAGAAGTTGTCCTGGTGCAGAGCCTGTCCGCGGGCGCCCGGCGGCTTGAAGTAGAACATGCTCTGGGCCGCCAACACCTCCTCGCCCAAAAGGAGTTCGAGCACCTCGCGCAGCCGGGGTTCGAGGAGGAAACGCCGGGCCAGGTCGTTGATGCGGTGCGGCTGCATGACCCGGGGATGGACGTCCAGCGGGTCGGCGGCCGAGGCGGCCCCGGCGGCTCCGGCCGCGCGGGGCTGGAAGTGCCCCGGGACCGGTCCGGCCGCGTGCAGCGCGGCGAACTCGGCGCACAGCGCCCCGATCTCCGCAGGGGCGAACAGCCCGCGCGCCACCGCGAAGCCGTCCTCCTCGAAGCTCCGCACCAGGCCCCTGTCCGTGACTGTCATACGACCACCCTCTCCCGCCGGCGTCCTGTATGCCCGACGCTAGGCGGAAGCGCTTTCCGGGAGGATGCCTGTGCGTGCTGACGACTTGCCCGAGGCTGCCGCGCCGTCCCCGCCACCGGGCCTGGTGACCGTCGGTCGCTTCGACCAGCGCCCCGGCTACAGCGTCAACCGGCCGGGCGGCGCCGACAGCTGGCTCTTCACCTGGACCACGGACGGAGCGGGACGGCTGATGCAGGGCGCCTCCGGGACCCGGGCGGGCCCGGGCGACCTGGTCGTCCTCGGCCCCGGGGTGCCCCACCGCTACACGGTCGCGCCGGACGCCCGGCGGTGGACGTTCTGGTGGGCCCACTGCCAGGCCCGCCCGGCCTGGGCTGACCGGCTGCGGCCTCATCTGCTCGGTGACCGGCTGTATGCCGTCACGCCGGTACCGGCCGGTGTGCGGGACCGGCTGGAGCAGGCGTTCCGGCGGATGCTCGCCGACGCGCGGTGGACGGGGGAGGGCGCCCCGCCGGCCATGGAGCCCGGGGAGCCCGAGGGGTCCGACGAGCCCGGCGGTGGCCGGGTCGCCGTCGCCCACGGCACCGCCGCCCGCGAACTCGCCCTCTGTTCCCTGGAGTCGATCGTCCTGCTCACGACCGCCACCGCGACCGCGGGCGGGGAGGCGGCCCGGCCGGGCGTCGACGCGCGGATCCGCCGGGCCGAGGCACGCATCGCCGCCGACCCGGGAGCGCCGCACACGGTCGACACCCTGGCCGCCGGAGTGGCGCTCTCCCCCTCCCGCTTCGCCCACCTCTTCACCCAGCAGCTGGGCCAGTCACCGATGCGGGCGCTGCTCGCCGCCCGGCTGCTGCACGCGGCACGGCTGCTTGAGGCGACCGACCTGCCGGTGGAACGGATCGCGGTGGCCGCCGGTTTCACCAGCCCCTTCCACTTCAGCCGGGTCTTCCGGCAGCGCTACGGAGCCCCGCCCGGCGCGTACCGCGCGGGGCTCCGGCACTGACGGCCCGCTCTGTCCGCGGCTCTATCCGTGGCGGCGTTCGGAGGCGAAGGCCGCCAGCCACGCCAGCGGGGCGTTCCAGTTGATGGTCACCTCGTTGGTGGAGTACGAACCGATGTCGTCGATGTAGCAGGCCGCGGGGGCGCACCCGGCGAGATGCTCCTGCGCCACCGGGTCCTGCAGACCGCTGTTGGGGCCGCCCGCGAGGGAGCCGGCCGGCGGGTTCGGCAGCGAGGCGTCGTACTGGTGCGCCCAGAACCGGTGGTGCTGGTTCCTGGCGTACGTGTCGCCGTAGCCGGTGACGTAGGACAGATCCAGGGTGTTGCGGCCCAGCAGATAGTCCATCGACTCCAACACTGCGGCCCGGTAGCGCTGTTGACCGGTCAGCGCGTAGGCGGTGGCCACGACGATCGCGTTGTTGGTGACCTGGCTGTTGGAACCCCAGACGTATCCGTTCGCGGGGATGGGCACCGCGTAGCCCTGCCCGGCCATCGTGGCGAGATGCCCGTCGGCGGCGGCGGTCACGGACGCCCGTACACGCCTGATGTCGGCGGTGGGCAGTCCGTTCGGCACGGTCGCCAGGGTCAGCCGGCCGAGGGCCGCGGTGTCGGCCCAGTTGAAGCCGGTCGCCGTGAGCGCGTCCGCCGAGGTGTGCCAGGGCGAGGAGGTGACCGCGTCCCGGTAGGCGCGTTCACCGGTCGCCGCGTACAGTTCGGCCGCCGCCCAGTAGAAGTCGTCGGTGACCTGGGTGTCGTTGTAGGGGCCGCCGCCGGTGCTGTCCGAATCCGGCGCGTACAGCGCGGGGTTGGCCTGCGCCGCGGTCCACGCCGTGCGCGCCACGCTCAGACACCGCTTCGCGTACGCGGAGTCGTACGGCCTGAACACCCGCGCGCACTGCGCGGCCGTCGCGGCGAGATTGAGCGTGGCCGCGGTGGACGGGCGGTGCAACTCGCGCGGCTGGGGGTCCAGTTCGGGACGGGTCGGGATGCCCGTCCAGGCCGCGTCATGGATCTTGTGGAAGGCCATCCCCGCGTAGGGCCTGCCCTCGGGGACCTGCATCCGCATGAGGAAGTCGAGCTCCCAGCGGGCCTCGTCGAGGATGTCCGGGACGCCGTTGCCGCGCTCGGGGATCCGCAGGGTCGAGTCGCCGAGCGCGGACGCGGTGCCCGCCCGCTTCGCGCGCGCGAAGGAGTCGACGAGCGTCCAGACGGAGATCCCGCCGTTGACGACGTACTTGCCGTGGTCGCCCGCGTCGTACCAGCCGCCCCGCACGTCCTGGGTGTAGTCGCACACCCCCGCCTGGCACGGGACGCTCGTGTCGCCCTGGTTGGGGGCCACCCCGAGATGCCCGGCGGGCCGTGCGTACGACGGACCCACCAGGGAGGCCTCGATCGGTGTGCCGCTGCGCTGGTGGTAGAAGAAGGCCAGGGACTCGGTGCGCAGGGTGTCGTAGAGGTTCGCGCGGATGTCGAAGGGCGCGCTGCTCCACCCGCCGACCACCAGGACGAAGCCCGCTCCCGTCTTGCGGAACGCGGAGAAGTCCGCCACGTGGGTCGCCTCGCCCGAGGCCGCGTCCGTGCCGTGCACGACGGTCCGGCCCGAAGCGGCGGTGGCGCCCGACGCGCTGCGCAACTGCCAGTTCAGCGGCTCGGAGGCCGCGGTGACGATCGTGGCGCGCTTGGGGCCGTCCGGCAGGTAGCCCGCCTGGTTGACCCGAACCGGCGTGGTGGCCGCGGCGGGATCGACGGCGGACTGCGCCCCTGCCGCGCCGGGCGCGAGGGCGAGACCGCCGGTCAGCAGGACGGCCGTCAGTAGCGCGGCGGTCATGCGTCTCCCGGCGCCCTCGGTTCTTCGCGTACGAGGATTCGTGGGGCGGTGGCGGTGCGCGTGCGGGAACATGAGCATGGAGCGTCTCCCGGTGCCTGGAATGGGGTCCGTGGACGGCGTCCGGCGTGGACGGCAAAGTGGTGGGAGCGCTCCCAAAAACGGAGCATTGCATGGCCATGTCACAGCGTCAATGGCCTTCGCAGGACCTCGCCCGTACGCGTGACACGGGTCCCGAACGGATGAACTCAGACCCCGAACACACGCAGGGAGAGCCAGAGCGCCACCACGGCCGGGATCAGCGTGGCGGGCACGGTGAGCAGGCCGAGACGGGTGAACTCACCGAGATGGACGCTGTGATCGTGCTGGTGGACGATCCGCCGCCACAGCAGGGTCGCCAGCGAACCGGCGTACGTGAGGTTCGGGCCGATGTTCACCCCGAGCAGGACGGCGAGGATCGGTCCGGGGCCCGCCGCCGCGGCCAGGGGCAGCAGGACCAGGACCGCGGGCAGGTTGTTGATGAGGTTCGCCAGCACGGCGGCGAGGACCGCGATCCCGAGCAGCGCGAGCAGGCTCGACGAGTCCGGGACCAGGTGACCGAGCGCGTCCGAGAGGCCGTTGTCCACCACGGCGCGCACCACGATGCCCAGGGCCAGGACGAAGGCGAGGAAGGGCAACGAGGTGGCCCGTACGACGGCGAGCGGGGTGGTGCGCCCGTGGGCCAGCGCCCGGACGGCCAGGACGAGGGCTCCCGCGAGGGCCGCCCAGGCCGGCTCGATCCCGACCGCCGACGTCACGACGAAGCCCGCGAGGGTGCAGGCGACCGTGACCAGCGCGAACACGGGCATGTCGACGGGCTCGCTGTCGGCGGCGTCCGCCGAGCCCCCGTCCAGGTCGCTCGGTTCGGCCAGTTCCTCGGCGAAGAAGCGGCGGAAGACCAGGTACTCGGCGGCGATGGCGACCACCCACGCGGGGCCCATCAGCACGGCGAACCGGGTGAAGCTCAGCCCGCTGGCCGTGAACGCGAGCAGGTTGGTGAGGTTGGAGACGGGCAGCAGCAGCGACGCCGTGTTCGACAGATGGGCGCACGCGTACACATGGGGCCCCGGCCGGGCGCCGAGGCGGGCCACGGTGGCGAACACCACCGGGGTGAGCAGGACGACCGTGGCGTCCAGGCTCAGTACGGCCGTGATGACCGACGCGAGCAGGAAGTTGGCGGCCAGCAGACGCTGCGGCCGGCCCTTCGACGTACGGGCCAGCCAGGCGCCGCAGGCCCGGAAGAGGCCCTCGTCGTCGCAGAGTTTGGCGAGCACGAGCACCGCGGCGAGAAAGCCCACGACCGGGCCGAGCAGTTCGGCCTCGGCGCGCGCGTGGTCGAGGGAGATGGCGCCGGTGGCCATCACCAGTCCGGCGGCCGGGACGGCCACGGTGGCCTCCGGCAGACCGAACGGCCGGATCACGGCACCGGCCAGTACCGCCACGAGCAGCAGAGCGGAAAGGGCGGTCGCGAGTGTCGAGCTCAGGGTTCGTCCTTGGAAAGTGATTGTCGGTTTCGGTGGTTCGGTCGTTCGGTCGTTCGCTGGTATCGAATCAGACGACGGAGCGCCGAGGTGGGCGGGGGTGCGAGTGTCGCCGCCCAGTCCTTCTGCTCGTTCTCGGACCGCATATTCCATCGGAATAGCGGTGTCCGTGCTCATTCCGAATTGCAATGCCCCGGCGCGCTGTTGACACTTTGTCTCTGACAAAGCGCGTACGGGGGAAGGGGATTGGGGACCTTCTCTTGTTACCTGAGGGTTCGCTGTGTCAAAGTGCAGCTTGTCGGCGTGCAGACAACGATTTCCGTACCCGTTGGTATGGACTAATTCCGCTCGGGGCTCTGGAGGAATGTGCACGTGAGCGACGCGACCCCGCTGAATTCCCCCGCGATCGGCAACCTGTTCGATACGACCGACGAACGGCTCGCGGCAGAGCTGAAGAAGGGGTCGGGCAGGGCACCCGCCCGCTATCCCGCGGGGGAACTGCTGGGCCGGCACTGGGCGCCCGTCTTCTCGTACGCGCGTCTGTGCACGAACGGTGTCCAGTACGCCGGAATGCTCGCCACCGCCGCATTCACCCGCCTATTCGGGGAATCCGTTCGACAGGTCGGACCCAGAGCGGCGTGGCGGCCGGACTTGCTGGTCACCGTGCGCCGAACAGCGGGCGAATGGGACACGGACAAACGCCGGGAGATGCTCGGTCCCGAGGTGCGGTCCGGCCCGGGCGACAGCGATTCGGCCGCGGTCCGGCTGCTTCCGCCGAACGACCGGCGACTGGTGTCCCTGGCGTTCCAGCGGCTGCCGGAGGCCGCGCGCTGCGTGCTGTGGCACGCGGAGGTCGAGGCCGAGGAACTCGCCGTGCCGGCCCGGCTGCTCGGCCTTCCTGTCAGGGACGCCTCCCAGGCGCTGGAACGCGCACGGGAACTGCTGCGTCAGTACTGCCTCGAAGCGCATCGCGAACTCGCACCCGACGACGAGTGCCGCCGCTACAGCCGGCTCCTGGACGTCTCGCTCCGCCGGGGCGGCAACAGCGTCGACCCGGACCTGCGGCAGCACATGGCCGCCTGCGAGCACTGCCCGCACTCGGCCGCACAACTGGACCAGTCGGGAGACCGACTGCCCGTACTGCTGGCGGAAGGGGTCCTGGGGTGGGGTGCCCGTCCCTACCTGGCCTCCAGGCCCGGCCGCCGCCCCGGTGGCGAGGAGACGACGGCGGGACCGGTCGTCTCCACGACACCGGGCTCGTACCCGGACGCGGGGCGCCATCCGGGAGCGGACTTCCACTCGACCGGGGGTTGGTACCCGGAGGCAGGGTCCTGTCCGGGGGCCGGCGGCGCGGATTCCGGAACCGGCACGGATACGGGCGCCGCTGCGGGCGCGGAGGCCGGGGCGGGGGAGGTGGCGGGTGAGAGCTTCACCCATGACGCCGACCCACTGGCGAACGGCCCCGGCCGCAGCCGCGACCTCGGCTCCGCCTCAGGCCCGGACCAGGGCCCCGACCGAGCCCGGGGTCGCGGGCGCGGGCGTGGGCCTGGGGTGGGTCCCTACCGAGGGTCCGGCCCGCGGGCCGATGTAGGGCGCGGCCCGGGCGGCGAGCCCGGTTCGGTTCCCGGGCCGGACTTCGGTTTCGCCTCCGGCCCCGGCCAAGGGCGAGGTTCCTCCCGTGGGTCCGGCCCGCTGGCCGATGTCGGCCCTGGCACGGGCAACAGCGTCGGCTCCGGTGTCGGTATCGGCTCCGGTATCGGTGGTGGTTCCGAGGCTGGGTCCGAACCCGCGATCAGTGATCCCGGTCTCGGCCTCGTCGATGAGCTGGACGCTGATCCCGATTCCGTCTGGGGGGTGAGTCCCCGGCGGAAGGCCGGCCCCCAGCCCGGCGCCCGGGCCGGTGACGCCACGGGTGCAGGGCCGAAGCGAGGGCCGGGGTTCGGTGGGCCGCGCGAGGGTGTCGGGTCGTACCTCGGTGGTGGGTCGTTCCTGGGGGCCCGGCGTCTCGGCCCCCGGCATGCCCTGCGGCTTTCGTCGGGTGCGTACGAAGGCGCTCCCCGTGGCACCGACCGGCGCTTCCCGCGGCGGCGCCGGGATCTCGCCCTGGCCGTACTCGTCGTCAGCGGATGCGTCCTCGTGCCGCTGGTCCTGTGGGCGGGCGGCGGGGACGAACCCACGCGTTCCCCGGGCGCCGGGACCACGGCCGAGGAGCCGGTCGACGTCCCGACCAGGATCGGCGCCGGCGACACCGGGCCCGGCGCCCTCAGCGGGAGGCTCCGCAACCAGGGCGGCGGCGACTGCGCCGGGGTCGCCGACGGCAAGGTCGGTGCGGGCGCGGAGGTCGTCCTCGCCACCTGTACGGCCTCGGAGCGGCAGCAGTGGTCGTACGAGAGCGACGGCCGGCTGCGGAGCCTGGCGGACGACGGCCTGTGCCTCGACTCCCGGCTTCCCTCCTCGGTCCGGCTGGGGCCGTGCGACGGGGAGAAGGACCGGGCGGGCGTCCGCTACGACTTCACGCCGGAGGGAAATCTCGTCCCCCTGGGGCAGTCGGCGCTCGCGCTGGCTCCCGTCCCGGGTGACGACGAGACGGGGCTGGTCCTCAGGTCCCGTACCGGCGGACCCGCCCAGCGCTGGGAGTTCGACACCTCGGTGGACTCGCTCCAGATGGAGTGGATCACCTCGTACACGGACGGGGAGACGGCGAAACCGGAGCCGACACCGACCAGCGAGCGCGAGCCCAGCCGCACCGCATCGCCGCCTCCCGAACCGGAGCCCACGCCGTCCGGGACGACCCCGGCCCCGCGGCCCACGGCCTCCACTTCCGGCTGGACCTGTTACGGCTACTACTGCTGGTACGACGACGGGTCCGGCGGCTACGGCGGTCATCACGGAGGCGGCGGTCACTGACCCGGCGGCCTCTCAGCCCCCGCCGTCCTCGCCGAACACCAGCTCCGCCCAGATCGTCTTGCCCTCGGGGGTGTGGCGGCTGCCCCAGCGCTGAGTGAGCTGGGCGACCAGGAGCAGCCCCCGGCCGCCCTCGTCGAACGTCTTGGCGCGGCGCAGATGCGGCGCGGTGTGGCTGGAGTCCGAGACCTCCACGATCAGGGTGGCGGCGCTGTGGATGAGCCGCAGCCGGATCGGGCGTTCGCCGTACCGGATCGCGTTGGTGACGAGCTCGCTGACCACCAGCTCGGTCGTGAACGCCGCCTCGCTCACGCCCCAGGCCGCCAGCTGCCGGACGACCTGCTTGCGGATCGGGCCGACGAGCGCGGGATCGGCGGGCACCTCCCAGGTCGCCACCTGGGAGGACGGCAAACCCTTCGTCCGGGCCAGCAGCAGGGCCACGTCGTCCGAGGCGCCGGTGGGCGGCAGCAGCGACTGCAGGATGTCGTGGCAGGTCTCGTCGAGGGAGCCCGAGGCCCGCGCCAGCGCCCGCGACAGCAGCGCACGGCTCTCGTCGAGGTCACGCTCGCGGCTCTCGACCAGACCGTCGGTGTACAGGGCGAGGACGGTGCCCTCGTCGAGGCGCAGCTCGGCCGACTCGAACGGCAGCCCGCCCAGACCCAGCGCCGGCCCCGAGGGTACGTCGATCTCCTCGGGCGGCCCGCCGGGCGGCAGCATCACCGGCGCCGGATGACCGGCGGTGGCGAGGGTGCAGCACCGGGTGACCGGGTCGTAGACCGCGTACAGGCAGGTGGCCCCGACCTCGCCGGTGGTGCCGTCGCCGCCCGCCTCCGCGGAGAGCCGTACGACCAGGTCGTCGAGGTGGGTGAGCAGTTCGTCCGGTGCCAGGTCGATGTCGGCGAGGGTGCGCACGGCGGTCCGCAGCCGGCCCATGGTGGCGGACGCCTGCAGCCCGTGGCCGACGACGTCTCCGACGACCATGGCGACCCGCATCCCCGACAGCGGGATCACGTCGAACCAGTCGCCGCCCACCCCCGCCCGCGCCGCCGGGAGATAGCGCGAGGCCGCCTCGACGGCGGCCGTACGCGGCAGGGACCGGGGCAGCAGACTGCGCTGCAGCGCGATCGCGGTCTCGCGTTCGCGGGAGAACCGGCGGGCGTTGTCGATGCAGACGGCCGCCCTGGCCGTGACCTCCTCGGCCAGCAGCACGTCGTCGGCGGTGAACGGGTCGGGCCGCCGGAACCGGGTGAAGACCGCGACGCCCAGGGTCGCGCCGCGGGCCTGGACGGGCACGGACATCGTCGAGTGGATGCCGTGCTCCCTGACCCGGTCGGCGCGTACGGGGTCCCAGGCGAGCCATTCCGAGAGCGTGGTCGCGGCATCGTCGGCCACGATGGGCCGGCCGGCCACCAGGCAGTCGGCCTGCGGCGAGCCGACCGGATAGGTGTCCACCTCGCCCAACTTGACCACCGACTCCGGCTCGCCCGGATGCACCGACCGGTGGGCGGCGCGGCGCAGACCCACCGGGGCGAAGACCGGTCCGCTGTGGGGTTCGCCGCCCCGGTCCGGGGGATCCACCAGGTCGACGCTGACGAAATCGGCGAGCGCGGGCACACAGACATCGGCCAGTTCCTGCGCCGTACGGGTGACGTCGAGGGTGGTGCCGATACGGATGCTCGCCTCGTTCACGAGCTGCAGCCGCTCCCGGGCGAGGTACTGCTCGGTGAAGTCGTGGGCGGACAGACAGACGCCGCGCACCCGGCCCCCGGCGTCGGTCAGCGGTGCCATCCGCGCCAGCCAGGCCTGGGCGCGGCCCTCGGGGGCGGTGCCCAGATACGTCTGCACGTCCTCGCGTCTGCCGGTCAGGAGCACCTGGAGCATGTGCTTCTCCAGCTCCTCGTTCTGCGGCCGGCCGCCGATCTCCGAGATCCGCAGACCACGGATGTGCTCCTCGGGGAGGCCCATCGACTCGGCCATCACCGCGTTGACCCTGCGCAGCCGGAGCCGCTCGTCGAAGATCGCGGTCGCACAGGGCGACTCGTCCAGGAAGGTGGCGGCGAGGGAGTCGTCCTGCGTCAGCAGCGTGCCGTTCTCCAGCGGGGTCACGACGAGCCAGTCGCTGCGGGCGCCCAGCTCGGGGCGCCGCCGGTGCGCGAGCAGCCAGACGTGCAGAGTGCGGCCGTCCTCGTGGCGCAGCGCGAGCGTGCCGTTCCACCGGTGGTCGGCCGCCGCACGCCGCAGCTCTCCGGCGTCGGGCGCCAGCAGCTTCGCGGCGGGCCGGCCCACGACGTCGGCCGGTGCATGTCCGAGCAGACGCCGGGCGCCTTCGTTCCACTCGACGACGATGCCGTCACCGTCGATGACGGCTCTGGCCGTGGAGGTCTCGTCGAACGGATAGCCCGGGCCGTCACCCGATGTCCTGCTGTGGCTCCTCACATCGCCGCCACTCCATTGCGCACACACTCACGGTGAACAGGTGCATCACTTGTGTTCCAGGGTAGTGCGTCCGGCCCCTTCTCACACGGCGCGGCGGTTCCGGCCCCCGTGCACCGGCCTCCCCGCCGGGCCGCGTCCGCCTCCGGGGGATTCCGGCCGATGTGCCGGGACGGACAGAATGCGCTTACCGGGGCCTTGACGGGTGCGTGTGTCGCGCTGTCAGAATCTGTTTGTTCGCGGGCAGTTGTGAGCACATGTGGGCCCTTGACGAAAGGGAAACCCGGTGACGGTCACGCGCAGATCCCTACTGATCGCAGGCACGGCCACTCCGGTGGTTCTCGCCGGGGCCCCGGACTCCTGGGCCGCCGAGGGGGCCGTACCCCGGGCCAGGACTGGGACGGGTGGCCGGTCGATCCCGCTCCGGGACGGCTGGCGTTTCGCGCTCGTCGACCCGTCCGGCGTCACCGACCCCACCGGGGAGTACGCCCGGGCCGCCGAACCCGGCTACGACGACTCGCGGTGGCGGCAGATCTCCGTGCCGCACGACTGGAGCATCGAGCTCACCCCCACCACCGATCACGGCACCAGCAGCGGCACCGGCTTCCTGCCGGGCGGCCTCGGCTGGTACCGGATCGCCTTCACCCTGCCGCCCGCGTACGCCGGAAAGCGGATCTCCGTCGAGTTCGACGGCGTGTACATGGACTCCTCCGTGTACTGCAACGGCGAACCCGTCGGCCAACACCCCTACGGCTACACGGGGTTCGCCCTCGACCTGACCGACCTGCTGCACACGGACGGCACCACCGCCAACGTCCTCGCGGTCCAGGTCAGGAACCAACTCCCCAGCAGCCGCTGGTACTCGGGGAGCGGCATCTACCGCGAGGCACGCCTGGTCGTCACCGAGCCGGTGCACGTCCAGCGCTGGGGCACCTACGTGACGACCCCGGAGATCGACGACGGCCACGCGCTCGTCCGCGTACGGACGACTGTGGTGAACGCGTCGGGGACCGCGGGACGGGTCGAGGTGAGATCCGCGGTCGTCGACCCGGACGGCCGTACGGTGGCCCGGGGGACGAGCGCGATCGACATCGGGGACACGGGCACCGCGGACCAGCAACTGAGCGTGCCCAAGCCGAAGTTGTGGTCGTACGAGCATCCATGGCGCTACACCCTGCACACCGAACTCCGGGTCGACGGCCGGACCACCGACACCTACCGCACCCCGTTCGGCATCCGCCACGTCGTCTTCGACGCAGACGACGGCATGACCCTGAACGGCACCCACGTCAAACTCCGTGGCGTCAATCTCCACCACGACCTCGGCGCACTCGGCAGCGCCGTCGGCGCGGACGCCGTGGAACGCCAGCTGAGGATCATGCGCGGCATGGGCGTCAACGCCCTGCGCACCTCGCACAACCCCCCGGCGCCCGAGGTGATCGAGGCCTGCGAGCGGCTGGGCATCGTGATGATGGTCGAGGCCTTCGACTGCTGGCGGCGCGGCAAGAACCGCTACGACTACGGCCGGTTCTTCGACGAGTGGTCCGACCGGGACATCGCGGAGATGGTCCTGGCCGCGCGCAACTCACCCGCCGTCGTCCTGTGGTCCATCGGCAACGAGATCCCCGACTCCACCTCGACCGCCGGCCTCGCCATGGCCGACCGGCTCGTCGACGACGTGCGGCGGCTCGATCCGACCCGGCCGATCGTGATCGGCTCCGACAAGTACCGGAGCCTGCCCGCCGTCGGCTCGCCCGCCGATCTGATGCTCGCCAAGATCGACGGACTCGGCCTCAACTACAACACCGCCGCCTCGGTCGACGCCCTGCACGCCCGCTATCCGCACCTGTTCCTCTTCGAGTCGGAGTCCTCCTCCGAGACCTCCACCCGCGGCGCCTACCAGGAGCCCGAACACCTCAACACGGGCGAGAACCACACTCCGGGCCGCCGCGACACCTCCTCGTACGACAACAACCTCGCCTCCTGGACGATGAGCGGCGAGTACGGGCTGAAGAAGGACCGGGACCGCAAGTGGTTCACGGGGGAGTTCCTGTGGTCGGGCATCGACTACATCGGCGAGCCCACGCCGTACGACGTGTTTCCGGTCAAGGCGTCCTTCTTCGGCGCGGTGGACACGGCCGGCTTCCCGAAGGACATGTACCACCTCTTCAGGAGCCAGTGGACCGACGAACCCATGGTCCATCTGCTCCCCATGGACTGGACGGACCACGAACCGGGCGCCACCGTGGAGGTCTGGGCCTACTCCAACGTGGACACGGTCGAGCTCTTCCTCGACGGAAAGTCGCTGGGCACGAGGAAGTTCGACGAGAAGAAGACCACCGACGGGCGTACGTACCTGGAGACCACCGAGGCGACGGGCGACGACAAGACCGTCACCGGCGGCCCCTGGCCCGGGAGTTACACCAGCCCGACCGGCAGCGCGGGCAAACTGCACCTCACCTGGCGGGTGCCCTTCGCCCCCGGTGAGCTCAAGGCGGTGGCCAGACGCGACGGCAGGGCCGTGGCCACCGATGTGCTGCGCACCGCGGGCGAGCCGCACGCGCTGCGGCTCACGCCCGACCGCAAAGCCGTTGCCGCGGACGGCCGTTCGCTGTGCTTCGTGACCGCGGAGGTGGTCGACGCCCGTGGTGTGGTGGTGCCCGGCGCCGACCACGTGCTCGCCTTCGACGTCGACGGCGGATCGCTGGCCGGCGTCGACAACGGCCGCGAGGAGAGCGCCGAGCGCTACCAGGCGAGCACCCGTACGGCCTTCCACGGCAAGGCGCTGGCGATCGTCCGCGCCGGGACGCAGGAGGGGAGTCTCCGACTGCGGGCACGCTCGGCGGGGCTGCGGACGGCGACCGTGGCCGTACGCGCCACCGCCGCCCGGCCCCAGGTCCTCACCCCGGCACCCGACTTCGCACCCGACCCGGGGCCGGGTGCCCCCGACCACCCACGTGCGGACGCGAGTTACTCGGGCCGCCCGGACACCCTGCCCGCCGCCATGCTCGACGGCGACCCGGCCACCGGCTGGTCCAACGCGTTCTTCAAGGCGGCCACGGCCCTGCTGCCCGCCTTCGACGGCGCCCGCGAGGAGGACTGGGTGTCCGTCGAGTGGGGCCGCACCCGGACCGCCGACCGGATCGAGGTCTCCTTCACGGTCGACGCCACGCACTCCCTGCCCGCCCGGCTGGACGTCGCCTTCTGGGACGGCCACCGCTACCGGCCCGTGCGGGGCGCCGCCATCGACTGGGCCACCGCGTCCGACGCGCCGACAGCGGTCACCTTCGACGCCGTACGCGGCAGCCGGCTCCGCGTCACCATGCGGAGCGGCCACCCCGGTGAGGCCCGGGGCGGCCTGCGGATCAGCCGCCTGGAGGTCCCGCCTCGCTGACCTCCCGCTCGCCGGCCCGGTCCGCGCCGGGGGCGAGCGGCCGGGGCTGCTCGTGCCCGGTGAGGGTGTGCAGTTCGGCGGGGGACAGGGGCCGGTGCAGTGCGACGTACTCGCCGTGCGGGAGCCGTTTGATCACGCCGGTCTCGCGGCCGTGCGACACCAGTTCCCTGTCCCGGCGTTGGAGGCCGAGGCAGATGCGCCGGGTCGCGACGAAGGTGAGCACCGGGACGGCGAACACGGCGATCCGCACGGCCCAGGTCACCGTGTTGATGGACAGATGCAGACGGGTGGCCACGATGTCGTTGCCGCCGCCCGCCAGCAGGATCAGATACAGGCTGATCCACGCGGCGCCGATGGACGTACGGACCGGCCGGTTGCGCGGCCGGTCCAGGAGATGGTGTTCCCGCTCGTCGCCGGTGACCCAGGACTCCAGGAACGGATAGGCGCCGATGAAGACCAGCAGGAGCGGGAAGACGACGATCGGGATCAGCACGCCCAGGACCAGTGTGTGCCCGGCCACGGTGATCTCCCACCCCGGCATGACGCGTACCAGCCCCTCGGCGAAGCCCAGGTACCAGTCCGGCTGCGCCCCCGTGGACACCTGGTCGGCGCGGTAGGGGCCGTACGACCAGACCGGGTTGATCGACGCGACCGCCGAGATGAGGGCGATCACCCCGAACACCAGGAAGAAGAAACCGCCCGCCTTGGCCAGGTAGACCGGCATGAACGGCGAGCCAACGACGTTCCGTTCGGTTTTCCCCGGGCCCGGGAACTGGGTGTGCTTGTGGTACACGACGAGGATCAGGTGGGCGACCACCAGGGCCGCCATGATCCCCGGGATGACCAGGATGTGCAGCGAGTAGAAGCGCGCGATGATGTCGTCACCGGGGTACTCGCCGCCGAACAGGAAGAACGACAGATACGTTCCGACGATCGGCACCGACAGGACGGCGCCGTCCACGAACCGCATCCCGGTGCCGGACAGCAGATCGTCGGGGAGCGAGTAGCCGAAGAGCCCCTCGAAGAGGCCGAGGAACAACAGCGTCCAGCCGAACAGCCAGTTGACCTCACGGGGCCTGCGGAACGACCCCGTGAAGAAGTGCCGCATCATGTGCATGAGCATCCCGGCGATGAAGATCAGCGCCGCCCAGTGGTGGATCTGCCGGATCAGCAGACCGCCCCGCACGTCGAAGCTGATGTCCAGCGTGGACGCGTACGCCTCCGACATCCGGATGCCGTTCAGCGGGACGTAACTGCCGTTGTACGTGACCTCGTTCATCGACGGGTGGAAGAACAGGGTCAGATAGACGCCGGTCAGGACGAGGATGACGAAGCTGTAGAGGCAGATCTCCCCGAGCAGGAACGACCAGTGGTCCGGGAAGACCTTGCGCAGGTACTTCCTGCCGAGGGTGTGGGTGCCGAGGCGGCCGTCGAACCAGTCGGCGACCCGCTGACCGGAGGAGGCGCCGGGACCCCTCGACCCGGCGGCCGGCCGTTCGCCGGCGGTCACGCGTCCGCCCTCTTTTCCGCCTTCTCCGCCTTCTCCGCGGGCTCCACGTGGGTGAGCTTGTCGGGGTTGGTGACGACGTAGACACCGGACACCCGGTCGCCCTCCGGGGTGAGGTCCAGGACGATCACCGCGTAGGGGGCGGTACCCGCGAACAGCACCGCGGCGTCGTCGCCGTTGACCCGCCGGTAGCGCAGGTCGAGGTGCTGCCCCGCGCCCCGCGAGGCACCGGCGGTGAGCAGGCGGATGGCCTTGTCCCGGCCGTGCACCGGCAGCAGCCCCGCCGGCCGCCGCTTGCCGCCGCCGTCGGTCCACACCGTCACGTCCGGCGCGAGGATCTCCATCAGCGCGCCGATGTCCCCGCCGAGCGTGGCCTCGACGAACCGCTCGGTCGCCTCCCTGCGCACCCGTGGATGCGCCTCGTACAGCGGACGTCGGGCGTGCACGTGCCGGCGGGCGCGGTGCGCGAGCTGGCGTACCGCCGCCGGGCTGCGGTCGATGACCTCCGCGATCTCCGTGTGTGCGTACCCGAACACCTCGTTGAGGACGAACACCGCCCGCTCCAGCGGCGTCAGCGACTCCAGGACGACGAGCATCGCCATGGAGACGGACTCGGTGCGCAGGGTGCGGTCGGCCGCGTCCGCCGGCGCCTCCTCGGTGGCCGCGGCCACCAGCGGCTCGGGCAGCCACGGACCCACGTACGTCTCGCGCCGTCGGCTGATCGCGGCGCGGCGGGTCAGCGCGTGGTTCACCGCGACGCGCACCAGATAGGCGCGCGGGTTCTCGATGTGCCGCTCCGGCGACCGGTCGCGGCTGCCGGACCAGGACAGCCAGGTGTCCTGGAGTACGTCCTCGGTGTCGGCGACGCCGCCGAGCATGTTGTAGACGATCGCGAACAGCAGCTCGCGGTGTTCCATGAACTGCCCTGTGGCCGAGGTCGGTTGCTCATGGGTCTGAGGTGCCGGACTGTCGGACATGCCTGTGCCTCCCGTAGCGCGCTCACTACTGCGAGGGCTCCGGGGGGCCGAGATGTGACAGGTCACGGCGGAATGTGACACAGGTCTCAGGCGTGTGCGGCACCGGGCGCTTCGGGAGGCGGGGTACGGGCCGACCCGCCCTCGGGGCCGCCGACCGAGGGCGGGAGATCGGGGTCGACGGCCCGTTCCGCGCGGGAGAGCCGCCGTCCCGCGCGGGGCCTTCCGAGAAGGGCCGGGTACCAGTGGACTGCCGGTTCTCCCGTGCCGGGAGCGTGCGCGGGCCCCGGTCGCGGGTACACGCTTCACACGGGGTGCTCGGCGGCCAATACCCGGCCGGACCTTTCCGCCCGCCATGAGTTGACCGGGACGGACCGGAACGAGTTGCCGAGAAGGGCCCGACGACTTGACCGGGATGGATACTGACTTTCCTTCAATGGGCGGATGTCGTTGAAGTGGCTCACGTGCCTTGTTGGGCGTGAGCGTCATGTGCAAGGGTGAACTTCCTCGCACATGGCCAATGGCCAGGTCTGATTCACCGTTCGGGATTTCATCGTGCCGTCGGGCCCGAAAGGCTCACGGCCGGCGGATGCCGAGTGGGAGACGTCCCGGCCGCTTTCCGTGCGCCAAGCCCGAAAGGTACGCACCAACAGGAGCTCCTTTTCGGCGGTCAGAACTCCTGTGTGCCGCCTTGTGCCGTGGAAGGAAACCGCTCAGTGCACACCCCCCACCCGCCTCGTCCGCCGTATCCGCCCGTCCCCGGTGCCGCCCCCGGAGAATCCGACGAGAGCCTCGCCGCCCTCCTCAGGGCGCAGCCGGAGGACGAACTGGCCCACCCCGTCGCGCTCCTGCTCGCGCGGCACTGGCAGTCGACGCACGACTACGCGGTCATCTGCCTCGCCTCCTCGGCGGACGTCGCCTCGATGGTCACCGCCGCCGCCTTCCAGCAGGTACTGGAACGCCTCCGGCGCGCCGGTTCCGCTGCCGCCCTGCGCCCTCAGCTCCTGGTGGCCGTACGGGACATCATCAAGGTGTGGTCCGCGGAGGACCGGATATCCGAGGCCCTGCCGGATCTCCGGAAACCGGCCGGCGGCCGCGGTATGCGCGTGGCGAAGTCCATGACGCCGGAAAATCGCAAGCTCGCGGAACGTTCTTTCCAAGCGCTTCCGGGACTCGCCCAGTGCGTGCTCTGGCACACCGAGGTCGAGGCCGAGCACATATCCGTACCGGCCGGTCTGCTGGGCATGGATGTCGACAACGCGTCGGCCGCGCTCGAACAGGCCCGGGAGAAATTCCGCGAAGGCTGTGTACGGGCCCACCGTGAACTCGCGCCGAACAAGGATTGCCGCTACTACAACCGTCTCCTGGACGTTCCGATTCGGCGCGGCGGCGCCTTGCTCCCCGATGTGCAGCAACATCTGCTGGCGTGCCGTTTCTGCCGTTACGCGGCCGAGCAACTGAGCCATTTCGAGGGCGGTCTCGGCGGGCTGCTCGCCGAAGGCGTGCTCGGCTGGGGCGCCCGCCGATATCTCGAATCGCGGCCGAGCGGCGGCCTTTCGGCGGCCCGGGGCGTCCGGCACACCGGAAGACGCGCGGGCGGCGGCGGCCGTCCCCGTCCGCGGTCCCGGCGCTCCGTCCGGCAGGGGCGGCACTCCTCCCCGGGCCCACGGCACACGAAGGCACTCCTCACCGGAGCGGGCCTGGTCTCGGTGGCCGTCCTCGCGACCGTCCTGGCCACGAGCCCGTGGTCGCCGGACGGCGACGGGGCCGACCCGTCGGCCACCGTCGGGGCGTCCGCCAGTCTCTCCCCCGGCGGGCAGGCCCCGCCCGCCAGGTCGTCCGCCCCGCCGGACTCGGCGGGGCTGCCCACCGGTCCCATCAGGACCCGGCTGCGGAACCTCGCCGCGGACCTCTGCCTCGACGTCAAGGGCGACCGGGCGAAAGCCGGCGCGGGCGCCGAACTGGACGCGTGCTCGGCCGCCGCGACACAGAAGTGGGCGTACGAGAGGGACGGCCTCCTGCGCAGCGCCGCCGACCCCGAACTGTGCCTCGACTCCCACGTGGACGCCGGCGTGATCGTCCTGGGCGACTGCGCCGCCGCGTCCGCCAAGAGGGGTGACGACGTGCGCTACGACCTCACCGTGCGGGGCGAGTTGCTGCCCCGCTGGCAGGCGGAGCTGGCCGTCGCGCCCGCCGCGGACGAGGCCGGGGCGGAGGTGGTGGTGAAGATCCGTGACCGCGGCGACGACCAGCGCTGGCTCACCGACGACACCAGGGCGACGCCCGAGTCGCTGTCGATAGCGGGAACGGCCGCGCCGTCCGGCGGGCCGGCCGCCGACCGGTCCGCCGCGGACACGCGGATCGGCTCCGAGCCGGGCGCCGGAGCCGGCCCGCCGCCCGCGCTGTCCCTCCTGCCGGCGAGGCCGGTCACCGCCCTCGGCCGGTGACCGGCGGATCCCGCCTCGCGGCGGACGGCTTCGTGGCCGTGGCGCCGGTCAGGCGGTCCCCTCCGCCAGGTCGTCGGCGCCGAGGTCGGCCGGCCCCGCGTGTCCCGACAGGGCGAGAGTCAGGTCGAGTTCGGCCAGCAGACAGCGGATGACATGCTCGACGCCGGCCTGGCCGTCGAGGCCGAGCCCGTAGGCGTACGGACGCCCGACGAGCACCGCCTCGGCGCCCAGTGCCAGTGCCTTGAAGATGTCGTCGCCCGTGCGGATCCCGCTGTCGAAGAGGACGGTCAGCCGGTCTCCGGCGGCCTCGACCACCCCGGGCAGCGCGTCGGCGGCGGCGACGGCACCGGCCACCTGGCGTCCGCCGTGGTTGGAGACGACCACGCCGTCCATCCCGGTGTCGACGGCCCGCCGGGCGTCGTCGGGGTGCAGGACGCCCTTCAGGACGATGGGGCCGTCCCAGTTCTCCCGCAGGAACTCCAGGTCGGGCCAGGTCTTCGCGGGATCCGCGAACATCCCGACGAAGTGCATGACGGCCGCGTTCGGGTCCTCGTGCACGGGCTTGGCCAGACCTGCCCGGAACGCGGGGTCGGAGAAGTAGTTGGCGGTGCCCACCCCGTGCAGGAACGGCAGGTACGCCTGGTCCAGGTCGCGGGGCCGCCAGGCCAGCAGGGGGGTGTCCAGCGTGACGAACAGCGCGGTGAACCCGCAGGCCTTCGCCCGGTCCAGGAAACTCTTCGTGACCTCGCGGTCCTTCGCCCAGTACAGCTGGAACCAGCGTTCCCCGTCGCCCATCGCCTCCGCGACCTGCTCCATCGGCGTGCTGGAGGCGGACGACAGGATGAACGGAACCCCCTGTGCGGCGGCGGCCCGGGCCGCCGCCGGATCGGCGTCCGGGTGCATGATCGACAGGACGCCGACCGGTGCGAGGGCGAGGGGCGCGGGCAGCGGGCGGCCCAGCACCTCGACGGACAGGTCGCGTTCGTGGACGTCCCGGAGCATGCGCGGCACGATCCTGCGCCGCTCCAGGGCCGCCCGGTTGGCCCGTGCCGTACTGCCGTTGCCCGCGCTGCCCGCCACATAGCCCACCGGGCCGGGCCCCAGCCGCTGTCCGGTGAGCTCCTCCAGCCGGGTCAGATCGGTGGGCAGCCGGGGCACCGCTCCCGTCATGCCGTTCAGATAGATCTCGTACTGGAAGTCCGCCCAGTGCTTCGTCATCCGTACGCTCCGCCTCTCGCCCTGGATCCGGTGACCGGGCCCGTGCCGTCGCGGCCCACGGCCCCGCGACGATCCTGACGAGCGGGACAAGATCCGTCCAGCACGGGGACGGCACGCTCAGGCACGGGGACGGCACGGTCAGGCGGGTAACGGCACGCTCAGGCCGGGAACGACACCCGTACCGACACCAGGCGGCCCGTCGGGTCCAGGTCCGCCGTGACCGGGAACCAGCCGTCGCCCTGGCCCGTCATCGCGCACAGGACCTGTGCGCCGCCGACCTGTACGGTGCCGGACTCCAGCGGGGAGGCGCGGACCGCCCGCATGATCTGCCAGTGGTGGGAGTGCGGGCGGAAGTCCACCATCAGGCGCCGTGCCGGGTCCGCGTCCTTCCAGTCGAAGAGAGCCGTGGCCAGCCGCATCGCGTCCGGCATCGGCAGTCCCGTCCAGCCCTTCACGCCCTTCTCGCCGGGCTCGCCCAGGTCGGGGGCCGCGAACTCGGTGACGGCGTCGGCCTCGGCGGCGCCCCAGAAGGCGACGTCGGCCAGCCCGTCCACGGGGTCGTCGTGCCGCCAGGCGCTCAGCGCGTCGGCGTCGCCGAAGAGCAACCGGGCCCAGTCGACGCGGATCTCTCCCAGTTCCACCGACTTGACGGCGGCGACGGCGGGGGAGGGGGCGATGGGCACCACGATGCCGCTGTGCGTCGCGAGGACCGGCAGCGGACGGTCCCGGGGCAATCCGCCGAGGGCCACGACCGGTACGCCGTTCATCAGGAAGCAGCCTCCGCCGCGTTCCGCGCACTGTCGTACCCGCTCCCGGTGCGGCACCCGTTCGGCGCAGGCTTCGAGGACGGCGTCCAGGCCCTGCTCCCGGCAGTGCGCGCCGAAGAGTTCGACCAGCCGCGCGGCCCCGGACGCCGGGATGTCGTGGAGCGTCCGGCCGGGCTGCCGGCCGAAGGAGTGCGCCGCGGTGTCGGCGTCGGGGCCGGTGATCAGGAAGTCGGTCGCCGCGCCCACATCGGCGGCGACCGCCGGATCCTGGACGCCGAACGCTCCCGGGTCCACCAGCGCCGGTGAACCCTCTCCGCTCCACATGCCCAGATGACCGCCGTCGACGATCACCAACTCACCGGACGGACAGGTGATCTCGCCCAGTCCGTAGATCTCTCCCATGGCGGGGCAGTCTACGAAGACCGCGTTCCCGGGCAGCCCCCCTGCGGCGGGAGCTGTCCGGATTTCGCTGTCGGGATCTGTCGAGGTGTGTCGGGGGCCGCGCGGCGCCAAGCCCCGGGAGTCGTCAGCCGTCGGCCGCCATCGGGCCGTTGTTCGCCCCGGCCCCAGCCCCGGCGCCGTGACCGGCCTCGGCTCCGGTTTCCGGCCCCGTCCCAGGTCCGGTGATCGGCGGTACCGGCACGTCCACGGTACGGACCAGCCGCGCGCCCTTCGGCCCGTACGCCGCCCTCGGCTCGGGGAAGAACCACAGCAGGCCGAGGAACAGGACCGCCGCGACGGCCAGGGAGATCGGCAGTCCGATGTCGACCCCGCCGGCCAGATCGCCGAGCGGACCCACGAACTGGCCGGGGATGTTCGTGAAGAGGACACCGAGCAGCGCGGAGACCCACCAGGCGGTCATGCCGCGCCAGTTCCAGCCGTGCGTGAACCAGTAACGGCCGCCGCGCTGACGCCGGTTGAAGACCTGGAGCGCGTCGGGGTCGTACCAGCCGCGACGGGTGAGGAAGCCCAGCATCATCACGACCATCCACGGGGTCGTACACGTGATGATCATCGTCGCGAACGTGGAGATGCTCTGGACGAGGTCGAAGCCGAACCGGCCCACGAAGATGAACGCGATGGACAGCACACCCACCAGCACCGTCGCCCGTACCCGCGACAGCCGCGGGAACACGGAGGAGAAGTCGAGCCCCGTGCCGTACAGCGCGGTCGTGCCCGTCGCCATGCCGCCGATCAGCGCGAGCAGACACACCGGCAGGAAGAACCAGCTCGGCGAGATGGCCAGCAGCCCGCCGACGAAGTCCGGGGCCGCCGGGTCGACGTACTCCGGGGCCTTGGCGGCGATGATGCTCGCCGTCGCGAGACCGAAGACGAACGGCAGCAGGGTCGCGATCTGCGACAGGAACGCGGCCCCGACCACCCGGCGGCGCGGGGTGTTCGCCGGGATGTAGCGCGACCAGTCGCCGAGGAACGCGCCGAAGGACACCGGGTTCGACAGCACGATCAGCGTGGAGCCGATGAACGACGGCCAGAACAGATCCTGCGTCGCCGCGTCCGCCGACGCCGTGAAGACGCCCGCGTACGACGGGTCGAAGTCCCCGGCGAAGGCCGCCAGGCCGATCAGGAACAGCACGGTCGCCGAGGCCACCGCGACCTTGTTGACGAACAGCATGAAGCGGAACCCGTACACGCACACCGCGAGGACCAGTACGGCGAACAGCGCGTACGCGACGACGTACGAGAGGTTGCCGCGCTCCAGGCCGAAGAGCCGGTGCGCGCCGCCGACCAGGGCGTCACCGGAGCTCCACACCGAGATCGAGAAGAACGCGATCGCCGTGAGCAGGGACAGGAACGAGCCGACGACCCGGCCGTGCACTCCGAGGTGGGCGGAGGAGGAGACGGCGTTGTTCGTGCCGTTGACCGGTCCGAAGACCGCCATCGGGCAGAGGATCAGCGCGCCCGCGAGCACGCCGAGGAGAGTCGCCGCGAGTCCCTGCCAGAAGGAGAGCCCGAAGAGGATGGGGAAGGCGCCGAGGACGCAGGTGGAGAAGGTGTTGGCCCCGCCGAAGGCGAGCCGGAAGAGATCGAGCGGGCTCGCGCTGCGGTCCGCGTCGGGGATCCGCTCGACACCGTACGGCTCGACCTCGGTGAGCGACGGCGGCGGCGTGACGGGGGAGGCCGGGGCGAGCGGGGAGTTTTGGGACAAGGAGGGGCTCCAGCGATGGACCGGCCCTGGCGGGCTGGGCGGGGGAGCGCGTGGTGACGCGGCTGACGGGACGGCGTGCCGCCGCGCGGGGGTGCGCGCGGCGCGGGGAAGCCGTCCCCTGGTGCGGTGGTCTGCCGAAGCTATGGGGCGGACCGAGGGCCGCACCAGTGGATGAACCGTCCATCTTGGCGGTCGAGGGTGGAGGAATGCTCCACCCTCGCGTACCCCAGCCGGGCGCTGGTTGCTGGTCGCCGGCGGGGTCAGCTGTCGTCGTCGGTGGCGGCCAGCTTGTCCTCCGGGGCCGAGGCCGGGGCCGGAGCCGTGTTCGGGGTGGGTTCCGGTCCGTCGGGGCCCTGTGCGCGGACCCGCTGCACCTGCTCCAGGGAGTCCCGCAGCTCGCTGAGCCAGTCGTCCGTGTGGCGCTCCACGAGCCGTACGCACCAGGCGAGGGCGTCGCTGCGACTGCGGGCGACCCCGGCGGCGATCAGGGTGTCGAGCACCTGGCGCTGCGGCTGGCGCAGCCGCGTCATGACGGGGGCGGCGACATGTGTGAACAGGGCGCGCTCGCTCCCGCACTCGACACCCCACGAGACCTTCTTCCCGAAGCGGTGCTCGGCGTCCCGGGCGACGGCCACACGGGCGTCGCGGGTGCGCTCGCGGAACTCCTGGATCCGGGAGCCGACGGCGGCCTCCCGCTCGGCGTCCGAGGCGCCCTCGGCGAGCCGGGGTTCGCGGATGCGGCCGATGACGGTGATCTCCTCGCGGTCGGCCGTGACCTCGCCGAGGCTCTCGAAGAGGTCGTCGGGCAGACGGCCGGCGAACCAGCCGCGCAATTTCTCGTGCTGTTCGGCTGTAATCATGTAATGACGATTACTCGCCCCGGGGTGAGGCGCAAGAGGTCTGCGCCCAGCCTGAAGCGGAATGTTTCAGGCCTATTGCTGAGCAGGGGATATCCGGCCAGCGGGTCTCCGCGGCGACCTGGCGCCCGCTCAGTTCCAAGGGGGGCGTGTTCGAATTCCGTCACTTCGCGCCACTGATTCAATACGCAAGGTTACTGAAATCGGTGGGGTCGACGTGTGTTTCCGCCGCGGAATCGGCAGACTCGCGCTCGCCGCACCGGCAACACCGAGCCGGTGCGGCGTTCGACCGAGCGGAAGGATGCACACAATGCCGAACACCGCGCGCTGGGCAGCGACGATCACCCTGACGGCCACCGCCGTCTGCGGTCCCCTGGCCGGGACCGCCCTCGCCACCCCGTCGCCGACCGCGCTCTACGCCCCCTCGTCCCTGGTGTTCACCACGGGCCACGGGGAGATCGCGGCCGAAGCCACACCTGAACGCGCGGTCACCCTGAACTGTGCGCCGACGGCCTCGGGAACCCACCCGGCCGCGTTCCTTGCCTGCGCCGAACTGCGTGCTTCGGGCGGGGACTTCAACGCCCTGACGACCAGATCCGACGTCCTGTGCACCCGTGAGTACGACCCCGTCGTCGTCACGGTCGACGGCGTCTGGCAGGGCAGGCGGATCTCCTACGAGCGCACCTTCTCCAACGAGTGCGTGAAGAACTCCTACGGGACGACCGTCTTCACGTACTGACAGGGCCGGGGTCGCGCGGTCCTCCGAGTGCGTCGGCGGAGGCCCGCGTAAGCGGATGGGGAGTGCGAGTCCCGTCGCGGAGTGCCGCGTGACCTCGCAACAGGGGCCGGCGGAGAGACGGAGTGGGGCCGTCTCTCCGCCGGCCCTGTCGTGTCCGGCTTCATCGACGGCATCGACGGCATCGACGGCATCGACACCATCGGGTCATCGGCGTCACCGCGGGGCGGTGACGCTCCAGGTCCCGACCTCGCGATGTCCGGAGTCGTAGAGGGCCGACCCGTCGCCGGGCTTCAACTCGTAGTGCCGGAGGTTGCCGCCCCAGTAGCGCAGGATCCGCTCCAGCTCCTGGACCGCGTTCCCCTCCCAGCCGGTGTCCGCCATGTCGACTTCGAGAGTGAACTTCATTCGGGCGCTCTCCTCTTGGGGGTTGCCTGTGCCTTCGCCTTGCCTTCAATCGTTCCATTGAATTGCTTTGTGAGACTTGGGCCCACAAATGGCCTGTTCCGGAGGGCGTCGTACGCTGAAACCCTCAACCGGGGTGCTGGAGCGAGCGTGAGGAGCCGGGGTGGGTGACAGACTCCGGGCCGTCGATCTCGCACGGGCGGCCGGTATCTCGACCCAGCAGGTGCGCAACTACGTGGAGACGGGCCTGCTGCCGCCCGTCGAGCGCACGGACAGTGGCTATCGCGTGTTCACGGACGTGCACGCCGACGCGCTCACGGCCGCCCGCGCGCTCGCCGCCGGGCACGGCTGGCCGACGGCCGGGGCCGTCATGCGCGCGGTGCACGGCGACGACCTGGAGACCGCCCTCGCCGTACTCGACGCGAGCCACGCCGAACTCCACCGGGAACGGGGCGAACTCGCCGAGGTGTTGGGCGTCCTGGACACGCTGGTCACGCTCGACACCCCGGCGGCGGACCGTGGAGGCCTGCGGATCGGAGAGGTGGCCGACGCCATCGGCGTGCGGACCCCCGTGCTGCGCCTGTGGGAGGCCCGGGGTCTGCTGCGGCCCACGCGCGAAAGGTCCACCGGATATCGCACCTACTCGGCGTCGGAGGCCCGTTTGGCCCGGATCGTCGCCCTCCTGCGGCGCGGCGAGCACCCCTTCTCCGCCATCGCCCCGGTCCTGGCCGCGCTGCGCACCGGCGGCAGCCCTGAGCGGGTACGGGCCGAACTGGCCGGACGGGAGCGGGAGTTGCTTCGACGGAGCCTGACCCGGCTGCGGGGCTCGGCCGCGCTCGACGCCTATCTCGAACGGCTCGGGAAGACGGTTCGGTAGATCCCTCAGTCCTCGGGAGCCGCAGGAGGTCCGGGAGATGCAGGAGGCGCGGGAGGCGCGGGAGGCAGTTCCGCCAGGGGCGGGAAGCGGCCCAGCAGATCGCAGGCGCGTAACAGGCGGTGGATGCGGGGCCGGTCGGAGACCAGGCGGAGGGTGCCGCCGAGTTCCCTGGCCCGGCGCTCGGCCCGGCACAGCACCCGCAGCCCCGAGCAGTCGAAGAACTCGACCTTCCGGAGGTCCACCACGACCTGGGGCACTCCTGCCGAGGTCAGGGCGTCCAGGTGCTCGCCCAGGGCGCCGGCCGTCGCCATGTCGATCTCGCCCAGCACCTCGACGACGACGAACCCGGGGCCCGGGTAGCTGTGCGCGTACGGATTCGCCGGGGGCGGGCGGAACCCCGCCGCGCTCTCGGGCCCGGACGCCGCCGCGCTCTCGGCCCCGGGCTCCGCCGCGCCCGCGAGCCCGGGTTCCTCGGTGCCGTCCTCGGATGGTCCGGCGGCATGATCATGGGGTTGGGGTGGCATGTCGGCTACCTCGTGCAGGGGCAGGCGTATTCGATCTCGGTTGTTACCCGTAGCGCGCCGGAACCATCCATACCGCACTCAACGCAAGATCTAGTTCACTCGGTCTAGTGAATTTCGGCTATAGCCGTTGACTTTTGGTCTTTATGTTTGCTCAACACTCCCTGTTCATGGGTGTGTTGCCGACGTACAGTCGCCGTGCTGCCCCAGTCCCTGGCTGCACCACGCACTTCGTACGACTGTCTGGCCAAGGAGGGTTGGCGGTGGGAACGCCCGTACGCGCTTCCTCGGACGGGCCCGCGCTGCTCACCGAGCACGGGCTCATGGAACCTGTCCGGGAGATGGAGTTCACGGCCCATTTCGCGCGCCAGGACGGGGAGTTCGCGGCCCAGGCCGCCGCCGTCGCGGTGACGCAGGTCATCGACGCCCCGCTGTCGTTCGTCTCCCCGGTCCTCGACGCGGGGTGCTCCGCGAGCAGATGCCTGCTGGCGCGCAGTGCCGCCGACACCTGCCGGATCGTCCTCACGGCGGACTCCTCGGGCATCACCGTCGCGGCCACCGACGACGTGGCGGTCCCGCTGGACGCCGGGGACCAGGCCGGCGCCAAGAACCTGCCGCTGCTCGCCGTCGTCGACGGAATGAACGTGCACCACGGACCCGACGGGCATGTCTGGGTCGTATGGAAGGGCTCATGGCGGCGGACCGGCCTGACCCACCAGCCCTCGGCGGCTCCGTACGACCTTGATCCACCGCCCCCGGGCGGACCCGCGCAGCCTTAATGCATATGATGCGCAAGTGCGCGACTACTGCATAAGAACGGCGACCCCCGACGACATCGACGGCGCCCGCTCCGTGATGCTCGACACCGTGTACCGGGACTTCGGCACAGGGTACGTACCCCGCTGGCACCGGGACGTCATCGACCTCCACGGTGCCTACGTCGCGCCCGTCCGCCACACCCTGCTGGTCGCGGTCGACCGGCGGGACGGCACGGTGGCCGCGACCGCCGCCCTCGACGCCCGCGGCCCGGCCCACCCGCCGAACCCGCGGCACGTGGCCGAGCGCTACCCCTCCGGCGAGACCGCCCAGCTGCGCCGGGTGTACGTCCGCCCCGAGGACCGCAGACAGGGTCTGGCCCGCCGGCTCGTCGCGGGACTGCTCGACTTCGCGGTGGCCGACGGCGGCTATCGCGCCGCCTATCTGCACACCGACCCGTCGGTGCCCGGAGCCGAGGCGTTCTGGCGTTCGCTGGGCAAGGCGGTCCACGACGAGCGCGAGGAACCGGGCGGCGGCCAGGGAATCATCCACTTCGAAGTCCCCCTGCCCTGACCCCTGCGTCGACGACGCGGCCCGCCCGCACCGGGTACCCCGCACCTCGCACCGAACGAAAGTGACCATGCTCCCTCTGCCACGCCGTCGCAGGTTCGTCGCCGGACTGCTGCTCGCCCCCCTGCTCACCGGCTGCTTCGCCTCCGGCGGTGGCGACGAGTCCTCCGGCGGCGCGGAGGGCGCCCGGCTGAAGGTCGCGCTCGCCTTCCCGCCCGCCGAGAACTTCTCCCCGTACGGCGCCGACGCCACCCTCCTCAGCAGGCTCGGCGTCACCGAGGGCCTGACCCGCCTCGACGCCAACGGCGCCGCCGCTCCCGCGCTCGCCGAGTCGTGGACCCGGGACGGCGACCGCGGCTGGCTGTTCACCCTGCGGGACGCCGCCTTCCAGGACGGCACCGAGGTCACTCCGAAGGCCGTCGCCGCGGCCCTCACCCGCGCCGCGGGCGCCGACCCCGTGACCGCCGCCCTGTCCGGCGTGGAACTGACCGCCGAGGCCGCGGGCGACGGCCGGGTACGCGTCACCACCGCCGACCCCGACCCGGCGCTGCCGCTGCGTCTGTCCAGCCCCGGCCTGGTGATCCTCTCGGCGAAGGCGTACGCGAAGAAGGACGCCGTCAGCCCCGTCGGCACCGCCACGGGCCCCTTCGAACTCACCGGGACGACCGGCACCACCGCGGCCACCCTCGACCGCTTCGACGACTACTGGGGCGGCCGTGCCCAGGCCTCCGGCGTCGACGCGAAGTTCATAGCCGACGGCACCGCCCGCACGAACGCGCTGCGCACCGGCGAGGCCGACATCGCCGAGGCCGTGCCCGTCTCGCAGGCGGCCTCCCTCGACAAGGCGACCCGCCGCGAGACCGCCACCACCCGCACCACCAGCCTGCTGCTCAACACCGGGTCGGGCGCGTTCAGGGACGCGAGGACGCGGGCCGCCGCCCGTGAGGCGATCGACACCTCCGCCCTCGCCAAGGGCGTCTACGAGGGATACGCCGACGCCGGAGCCGGGATCTACGGGCCCGCTCTCACCTGGGCTGCCGACAAGCGCGTCGAGCCGGCCGGCCGGGCCGCGGCGGGCTCCGCCGCGGGGAAGACGCTCACCGTGGCCACGTACGACAACCGGCCCGAGCTGCCCGAGGTCGCCCAGGTGCTGAAGCAGCAGCTGGAGAACGCCGGGTTCACGGTGAAGCTGGAGGTGCGCGAGTACTCGCGGCTGGAGAGCGACGCGCTGGCCGGGAAGTTCGACGCGTTCGTGTCCGCCCGCAACACCATGCTCGACACCGGCGACCCGGTCTCCATCCTCGCCAGCGACTACACCTGCGAGGGCAGCTACAACCTGGCCAGGCTCTGCGACAAGAAGGTCGACAAGGCCGTCTCCGCAGCCGAGTCGGTCAGTGACACGGCCGAGCGGCAGGACGCCGCCATGACCGCCGAGGCGGCGATCCTCGGCACGGACGCCGTCGTACCGCTGGTCCACCAGCGGATCATCACGGGCGTCGGAGCGAAGGTCAGCGGTGTGCTCCTCGACCCGTACGAGCGCGCTCTCGTCGGCGTCGGCACCCGGCGCTGACGGGCGGCGGCGCACGTGAACGGGGCGGCAGGCCTGCTCAGGACCGCCCTCCGAGGCAGGGCTGCCGTGCTGCTCTGGCGCGCCGTCCTGGTCGCCGTCCTGCTCTGCGGCGTCGGGCTGCTGCCGTGGCTCTCGCGCACGGACCCGGCGCTCACCGTGCTCAGGGCGCGGTCCGCCGAGCGCACCGCGACCCCCGAGGTACTGGACGCGATCCGCGCGCAGCTCGGCCTGGACGCCGGGCCGGTGCGGCTGCTCGGCGACTGGCTCGGCGGACTCCTGCACGGTGACGCGGGCGTGTCGTGGATCTCCGGGGCGGAGGTCATGCCGTCCGTCCTCCAGGCGCTCGGCGTCTCGCTGCTGCTGATGGGCGGAGCGCTGGCCGTCGCGGCGGTCACGGCGGCCGGGGTGTGCGCGCGGACCCTGCGGCTCGGGGCCGGCCGACGGCTCGACGAAGGGCGTGCCGCGGGCACCGGCTCGGCGTTCCTGGCCACCCTGCCCGACTTCCTGACCGCCTCGGTGCTCGCCTCCGTCGTCGGGGTGCAGCTCGGCTGGCTGCCCGCCCTCGGCTGGTACGGCCCCCAGTGGATGGTGCTGCCCGCCCTCTCGCTCGGCCTGCCCGCGGGCGCGCTGCTCGGGCGGATGCTCGACGACCTGCTGCCGGGCGCGTTCGCCGAACCGTGGGCGCTGGCGGCCGCCGCGCGCGGAGTCCACGGCCGCACCGTCGCACGGCAGGCCCTGCGCCGTTGCGTACCCGGCCTGCTGCCGAACCTGGGACTCTTCGTCGTCGGCCTGACCGGCGGCGCGGTGGCCGTGGAACAGATCTTCGACATCCCGGGGCTGGGCCGGCTCTCCCTCCAGGCCGCGGTCGCCCAGGACCTGCCCGTCCTCCAGGCCGGCACCCTGGCCCTCGTGGTGCTGGCGGCGGCCGTAGGAGGCCTCGCCCGCCTCGGCGCGCGCCTCCTGATCGGCCCGGCCCTGCGCGACGGCGCACTGCCCTCACTGCACCGCCCGACACCGTCCCGCCCCACGACACCGCCCCTGCTGTACGGGGGCCTGCTGCTAGCCGTCGTGGTGCTGGGCCTGGCCCGCGACCCCCTTGGGCTGGACACCACGGCCCGGCTCCAACCCCCGTCCTGGACGCACCCGTTCGGCACGGACGCGCTGGGACGCGACGTACTGGCCCGCGTGGGCCACGGAGCGCTGGACACCCTGGCCCTGGCCGCCGCGGTCAGCGCCGCCGCGCTGCTCCTGGGCGTGCTGCTGGGGCTGCTGCCGCGGTTCTCCGGGCCGCTCGCCGACACGGTCAACGCGGTCCCGCCGGTCCTGGCGGCCCTCCTGGTCACCGCGGTCGCGGGCAGCGGGTCCGCCACCCCGGCCCTCGCGGTGACGGCGGTCGCCTGGGCGCCCCTGGCCGCCCACACCTCGGCCCTGCTCCGTCAGGAGAAGGCCACCACCCACCTCGCCGCGACCCGGGGCCTGGGCGCGACCCCGCTCCAGCTCCTGCGCCACGAACTCCTCCCCGCGGTCCTGCCCCCGGTCCTGCGCCACGCCCTGCTCCGCCTGCCCGGAGTGGCCCTGTCCCTCGCGGCCCTCGGCTTCCTCGGCCTGGGCGCGCAGCCACCGTCCCCGGAGTGGGGCCTGCTGCTGTCCGAGAACCAGCCGTACGCGGAACGGGCGCCGTGGGCGTCACTGGCACCGGCCGCCGCGCTGGCCCTGCTGGGAGCCGTCGCGGTCACGGCGGGCGGCGGCGTCACCCGACCCCGCTCCCCACGCGCACGGCGCCGACATGCCTGAACCCGAAACGCACGTCAGACCGGCGAGACCCCTCACCACCCTCCGCACCTTCACCTCCCTCTCCCCGCTGCTGCGCCTGCTCGTCCTCACCCAGTTCGCCTTCAACATCGGCTTCTTCGCGGTCCTGCCCTTCCTCGCCGCACACCTGGGCACGGCGATCGGCATGGCGGGCTGGCTGGTCGGCCTGGTCCTCGGGCTGCGGACCTTCAGCCAGCAGGGCCTGTTCGTGGTGGGCGGCGCGCTGGCGGACCGGTACGGGGTGCGTCCGGTGGTGCTCGCCGGCTGCGTCCTGCGCATCGCGGGCTTCGCCTGGCTCGGGTACGCGCAAGCCACCTGGGCGGTCATCGGGGCGGTCCTCCTGATCGGTTTCGCCGCCGCGCTCTTCTCACCCGCGGTCGAGTCGGAGGTGGCCCGGCAGGCGGTGTGCCGGGAGGAGGCGGGGGAGGGCCCGCGGACCCACGTACTGGCCCTGTTCACCGTGGCGGGGCAGGCGGGCGCGTTCATCGGCCCGTTCATCGGGGCGCTGCTGCTGGGCGTGGACTTCCGCACGGTCTGCCTCGCCGGGGCGGCGGTGTTCGTGCTCGTCCTGGCGGGCCACGTGTGGCTGCTGCCGCAACGCATCCCCGGCCGGGCACGGATCCGTACCGGCGGCGGACTCCGCCGCCTGACACGCAACCGCCGCTTCCTGGCCCTGTGCTGCGCGTACGGCGCCTATCTGCTCGCGTACAACCAGCTGTACCAGCTGCTGCCCGTCGAGGTGGAGCGGGCGACGGGCTCACAGGCGCCGCTGGCCTGGCTGTTCGCCCTGTCCTCACTGCTGGTCGTGACGGCCCAGCTGCCCGTCACACGCTGGGCGGGCAACCGCCTGGACCTGCGCCGGTCCATGGTGACGGGACTGCTGCTCATCTCGGCGGGGTTCGCGGTGGTGGCGGCGGCCCGCCCGGCCGCCTGGACGGGAACGGCGGGGCTCCTGCCGGTGGCCGGTTACGTGGTCCTGCTGACCCTGGGCCAGATGCTGGTCGCCCCCGCGGCCCGGGCCTGGGTCCCCGACCTGGCCGAGCCCGACAGACTGGGCCTGTACACAGGCGCCCTCTCCTCGATCTCCGGCCTGATCGTCCTCCTGGGCAGCGCCACCACAGGCACCCTCCTGGACACGAACGTCCCCCCGGCAGTCCCCTGGCTGGTCCTGGCAGCGCTCATGGCGGCAGCGACAGCACTACTGCCCCAACCCCCTCCGGCAAGGACTGGGGCGCAGCCCCGTCCTTGAGGGGCGCGGGGAACTGCGCGACCAGCCGTCCACACCCCCGCAGACGAAAACGCACCCCCGGGAGGGGAATCGCAAAGAGGGGCCACCGTCTCCCTGAAGACGGCGACCCCTCAGCCTAGCGACGACGCAACAGCGTCACATGTGTCACATGTGTCACATGTGTCACATGTTTCACATGTGAACGACAGGCGCGGCGTCGGAATTCTGCTCCGGCACCCCACGACGGAACAGCAGGAACGTAACCAGCGCCCCCGCCGCGAAGAACCCCGCGGACCACCAGAACGCGGTGGTGTAGCTCTCGATGGACGACTGGGCCCGCACCAGCGGATCCCGCGCATCCTTGCCGACCAGGAAGCTGGTCGCGGCACTCGCGGCAAGCGTGTTCAGCAGCGCGGTACCGATGGAACCGCCCACCTGCTGCATGGTGTTGACCGTGGCGGACGCCACCCCCGCGTCCTCCGCCGCGACCCCGCTCGTGGCCAGGGCCATCGCGGGCGGCATCACGATGCCGAGCCCGGCGCCCATCACCAGCAGCGGCGGCAGCACAGCGGTCGAGAAGGCGGAGTCGACGTCGATGGCGGTCAGCCAGACCATCGCGATGGTGGCGAGCGCGAACCCGGCCGGGATGACGGTCTTCGGTCCGATGCGCGGCACCAGGATCGTCGTGGACACCTGGGCCATGACCATCAGGGCGGCCATCATCGGCAGGAAGGCCACACCGGTCTTCGTCGGGCTGAAGCCCAGGTTCAGCTGCAGGTAGTAGGTGAGGAAGAGGAAGACACCGAACATGCCCGCACCGGTCACCAGGACGGCGATGAACGAGGCCGCGCGGGTGCGGTCGAGCAGGACGCGCATCGGCAGCAGCGGGTGCGCGGCACGGGTCTGCCACCAGCTGAACACCGCCAGGAGAATGCCGCCGGCCACCAGGAAGCCCCAGGTCTGGGCGGAGCCCCAGTCGTGCGTCTCGGCGTTGGAGAAGCCGTACACCACGGAGAACAGACCGGCGGAGACCAGCAGCGCGCCCGGCAGGTCGAGCTTGGAGTTCTCGGCGTCACGGTGGTTGTTGAGCAGGATCCAGCCGCCCACGAAGGCGGCGACGGCGAAGACGACGTTGACGTAGAGCGTCCAGCGCCAGTCCAGCGCGTCGGTCAGCACACCGCCGAGCAGCAGGCCGAGCGCGCCACCGGCACCGGCGATCGCGCCGTACACGCTGAACGCCTTGGCGCGTTCCTTGGCGTCGGTGAACGTCGTGTTCAGCAGGGAGAGCGCGGCGGGTGCGAGCAGGGCGCCGAAGACACCCTGGAGGGCGCGTGCGACGACCAGCATCCCGAAGCTGTTGGCCGCGCCGCCGAGCACGGAGGCTCCGGCGAATCCGGCGACACCGATGAGGAAGGCGGGCTTGCGTCCGAAGAGGTCGGCGATCCGGCCGCCGAGCAGCAGCAGCGAGGCGAAGGCCAGCGCGTACGCCGTGACGATCCACTGGCGGTTGCCGTCGGTGAACCCGAGGTCGGCCTGGGCGGAGGGCAGTGCGATGTTCACGATGGTCGCGTCCAGCACCACCATCAGCTGCGCGATACCGATGATCGCGAGGATCCACCACCGGTTCGCCGGGCGCGCGGCGCCGGATGCGTCCGGGGCGCCCTTGCGGGCGTCCTCGGACAGGGTCTGTGTCTTGGACATGGGAGGACTCCAGGGAAAGTTCGCTCGGCACGGGGAGTACGTAAACGAAACTGTTTCGTACTCTTCGAGGCTAGACCACTTTCATCGAAACGACAAAGTTTCGCTAGCGAGACGGACGTCACACGCCCGGCGGTCAACCCTGAGGGCCGGGCGAAGGTCCGGAAACCCGGTTCCGAAGCCTGGTCCCGATGCCCGGCCCCCGAGTCCTACTGCATCTGCCGTCGCACCAGCTCGTGCAGTCGGCCGCCCGTGTCCGCGAGGAGCTGCGCGGGCGTGCCCTGCTGGGCGATCCGGCCGTCCTCCATCACGACGACGCGGTCCGCGTCCATCACGGTGGACAGCCGGTGCGCGATCACCACACGGGTCGCGTTGAGCGCGCGGGTGCTCTCGATGACCGTGCGCTGGGTCTCGTTGTCGAGCGCGCTGGTCGCCTCGTCGAAGAACAGGATGCGCGGGCGGCGGATCAGGGCCTGGGCGATCATCAGCCGCTGGCGCTGGCCGCCGGAGACCGCGCCGCTGCCCGAGACGATCGTGTGCAGCCCCATCGGCATGCGCCTGATGTCGTCGGCGAGCCCCGCCATCTCCGCGGCGGCCATCGCCTCCTCCGGCGTGTAGGGCTCCGTACCGCAGATGACGTCCATGATCGAGCCGGTGAACGGCTGCGCGTGCTGGAGCACGACACCGCACTGGCGGCGTACGGCGGACTGGTCGAGCGCGGCCAGGTCCTGGCCGTCGTACAGCACACTGCCCGCGACCGGCTTGTCGAAGCCGATGAGCAGCCGCAGCAGCGTGGACTTGCCGCAGCCGCTCGGGCCGACGACCGCCACGAACTCGCCGGGCCTGATCGCGAAGGACAGGTCGTCCAGGACCAGCGGCCCGTCGTCGGTGTACCGGAACGACAGCTTCTTCGCCTCGATCGCCCCGGACAGCTCGGCGGGCCGCGTGCTCGCCACGCGCACCTCGGGCTCCGCGTCGAGGACCGGCTTGATCTCCTCGAACATCGGCAGCGCGGCCACCATCGACACGAAGGAACCCGTCAGCTGGGTGACCGAGGTCAGCAGCATGGTCATCGACGTGTTGAAGGTGAGGAAGGCGGCGGCCGACAGCGTTCCGCGCGCCGGTCCCGCCAGCAGCATGAACATGATGAGCGAGCAGAGCGGCAGATACACCGAGCCCAGCACGGTCGTCAGGTTCTTGATCCGGCCGACCCGCTGCTGGAGTTCACGGCTGCGGGCGAACTCGCCCGCCCAGGCCGCGTACGCGTAGTTCTCCGCCGCCGCGACCCGCAGCTTCGGCAGCCCGCGCAGGGTCTGGAAGGCCTGGTTGTTGAGCTTGTTGCTCAGCACGATCAGCCGGCGCTGCCAGCGCACCTGCCACAGCCCGAGCCCGAGGAACACCCCGCCGATCACCACGAGCATGCCGATCGCGGCGAGCGCCATCGGAACACTGAACCAGAACAGCAGCGCGAGGTTCATCGCGCCGACCGTCACCGACTGGACCACCACCGGGCCCACGCCCGCCATCATGCGGCGGATGGCGCTGATCCCCATGGCGGCACTGGCCAGTTCACCGGTGGAGCGCGAGGTGAAGAACTTCGTGGGCAGCCGCAGCAGCCGGTCCCACACGGCCGGCTGGAGCGTGGCCTCGATCCGGCCCTCAAGACGCAGCATGGTGAGGTTCTGCATCAGCATGAACGCCGCCGACACCACGCTGGCGATCATGATGGCCAGACAGATCTGGACGATCAGGCTCTCCTGCGCCTTCGGCACGAACTCGCCCAGCACCTTGCCGGTCGCGACCGGCACCAGCGCGCCGAGCGCCACCGTCACCAGACCGCTGAGCGCGAGATTGCGCATGTCACCGCCCGTGCCCCGGAGGCTGAACCTCAGCAGCCGCAGCGGGGTCAGCCCGCGGTCGGGCAGCGGCCGGTAGAACATCACCGCACGCGGCTCGAACTCCGCCGCGTTCGCCTTCTCCACCGGTGTCTCCCGGCCGCTCGACGGATGCACCGCCACATAGCCGCCGCGCCGCCACAGCAGAGCGGCCGGCGCGCCCGAGGCGACCCGGTGCCCGACCAGGGGGCCCACGTTGTCGCGCCACCAGCGGCCGTCGAGACGGACGGCACGCGCCCGGACGCGGGACGCCAGCGCGATCCGCTCCACCGGGTCGAGACGGTCGCTCTCCGAGCCGCCCTTCGCGGGGTCGGCGAGGGTGATCCCGGCCGCACGGGCGACCAGCCTGCACGCCGCGTACGTGGCATCGGCGTCGGCCGCGCCCTGACCCTGGCCCGAGCGTTTGGATATGGAGGCGAGCAGCGTGCGGTCGGCCTGCGCGCGGACCGCCTCGCCCGCCTTGATGCCCGCGGCCGTCCGGGTCTCGTGCGTGCGCTCCAGCTGCTCGATCCAGCGGTCGAGCGTGGCCAGCAGCCGGTACTGCTGGTCGACCATCGTCTGCCACATCGCCGGGTCGACCAGCAGGTCCGCCGCGGCCTCGGCGCCGTACAGGGAGCCGTACTGCACACTGCCCGGCGGTACCTGCGTCCACAGGATGTCGTCGTCGGTCAGGGCCGCGCCCCGCTCGGTGGCCAGCGGCGCCTCGAAGAGGATGGCGAGGCCCCGGCCGACACCCAGGGAGAGGGCGTACTCCAGGGGGCTGGTCGACGGGGGGACGTACTGGGGGGTGCCGTACGCGTCGTACGTCCAGGTCTCGGTCTGCGGCGGCTGGTGCAGCTCGCGCAGTTCGATACGGCGCAGGACGCACTCCCGCAGGGGCCTGCCGACCAGCGTGTGCTGGGGTCCCGCGACCGGGCCGAGCAGCAGCGAGCCCGTTTCGAGGCGGCCGAGGTGGTGCCAGTGGCCCTGCTGGGCCGCGTCGACGGCGAACAGGTCCATGGCCCCGGCCGCGACCAGCCACAGCACGTGCGGTCCTTCGAGGTCCAGGCGGTTCAGGCCCGAGCCGTCGACCGGGACACCCATGCCGCCGAGCGCGGCGAGCACGTAGTCGCCCTCGGCGCCCGGCTGCTGGTACTGCCCGGGCGGCTGATACTGCTGCCCGGTGGTCTCCTGGTGCCCGTTCTGCGGGTACTCGTTCTGCTGGTACTCGTTCTGGGGGTACGGGGACGTCATCTCATCGCTCCCTGACCAGCTCGGCGTACGCGCCGCCGGCCGCCACCAGGGCGTCGTGACGCCCGCGTTCCACGACCGTGCCGTGCTGGAGCACCACGATCTCGTCGCTGTCG